>JBDSDB010000127.1:0-12904 GCA_039920785.1 Gemmatimonadaceae bacterium | reverse complement strand
ACGACTTGACGTCGCTGCTCGCGGACCTGGTCGACGCGAGCCTGCCCGCAGAGATCTCGCCCTCGTTCGCGGCCCGGATCACGCTCACGATGTCAGCGTCGCCGAGGGCAGCGCCAGACGTGCCCGTCTCGGCGTTGGCATTCGTCATCGCGCCTGCGGCGCCATCCATGCCGTTGGCCGTGGTGCCGGCAGCGCTGTCCGTCGTCACGCCGCCCGAGGCAACGGTGACCGAGTCCGCGAGCGCGGCGGCCGTGTCCGCATTGCGATTGCGGTTGTGGAAGTACCAGAGCAGCGCGAGCATCGCGAGCAGGCCCAGGAGCAACGGCCAGATGTTCCGCCCTTCCTTCCGTTGAATCGGTATCTCAACCACGTGAGTATCCTCACTCAGAGTCGATGTGCGCACCACGTGACGGCAAAGTCCAGACCCACGGGTGCCGGCGCTCACCAAGCCGCCGGCTCGCTGTTAACTTCCCAGCATGGGAACGATAGACACCGGGATCACTCGCGGTGACGAGCTGATCGCCAAGCTGCAGGGTGAGATCAAAGCGCTCGCCAGGCAGAAGAACGCCGTCATCCTCGCGCACAACTACGAGCGCCCGGAAGTCCAGGACGTCGCCGATTTCGTCGGCGACTCGCTCGGCCTCTCGCGTGAAGCCGCCAAGACGGAAGCCGACGTGATCGTCTTCTGCGGCGTGCACTTCATGGCCGAGACGGCCGCCGTACTCTCGCCGCAGAAGACCGTACTGCTCCCCGACCTCGCCGCCGGCTGCTCGCTCGCCTCGACGATCGACGCCGAGCAGCTGCGCGCCTGGAAGGCCGAGCATCCCGGCGCTGTCGTGGTGTCGTACGTCAACACGACGGCCGAGGTGAAGGCGGAGAGCGACTACTGCTGCACCTCGGGCAACGCGGTCGAGATCGTGAACTCGATTCCCGCCGACACCGAGATCCTCTTCTGCCCCGACATGTTCCTCGGCGCGCACGTGAAGCGACTCTCCGGGCGCGACAACATCCGCATCTGGCTGGGCGAGTGCCACGTGCATGCCGGCATCGATCCGGAGCACATCCGGCTTCAGCGGTCGCTGCATCCCGCGGCGGAGTTCCTCATCCATCCGGAATGCGGCTGCTCTACCAGTGTGCTCGAGGCGATGTCCGCCGGCGACATCGACCCGGAAGGCGTGCAGATCCTCTCCACGGAGGGGATGATCAAGCGACCGGCGCTGTCCGCCGCGGATGAGTTCATCGTCGCGACCGAGGTCGGCATCCTGCATCGACTCCGCCGCGAAAACCCGGAAAAGCGTTTCTTCGCGGCGAACGAGCGGGCGTCGTGTGCGTACATGAAGGTGACGACCCTCCCCAAAGTGAAGCGCGCGCTCGAGCGACTCGAGCACCGGATCACGGTGCCAGAGGAGATCGCGAACCGGGCTCGGCGCGCGATCGAGCGCATGATCGCCATCGGGGGACAGCGCCCGCTGAGCCCCAATCCTGAGACCACGGCCGACCCCGGCGAGTAGGTCCAGGTCGTCCCGCGAGCCGGAGCAATTCATGGAACTGCCGCCTCCAGAGTACGAGCGTCGTCCGATGCCGCGTACCATCACGCCGCTCAGCACGCCGGCCGCGTTCGGCGGCATTGGCCTGCTCCGATTCCCCTATCATCACGACGAGCTGCGCAATCTGGTACGATCGGCCCTCGAT
This sequence comes from Gemmatimonadaceae bacterium, assembly GCA_039920785.1. GTDB lineage: Bacteria > Gemmatimonadota > Gemmatimonadetes > Gemmatimonadales > Gemmatimonadaceae > AG11. The sequence continues at coordinate 11,212 of JBDSDB010000127.1, read as the reverse complement.
GAGGACGAGGCGTTCAACGACCTGACGACGATCGCCACCGTCGTGTCCGATCGGCATGCGCGCGGCCGGCTCGTCTCGCGCGCGCCGGGCGTGCTGTGCGGAGTCGCCATCGCGGTGGAAGCGTTTCGCCAGCTCGATCCCAAAGTCACGATCCGCGTGGACCTGGAGGACGGGGCGCGTCTCTCTCCGGGCTCGAGTGTGCTCTACCTCTCCGGCCACGCGCGCGCGCTGCTCGGCGCCGAGCGCGTGGCGCTCAATTACATGCAGCGGCTCTCGGGGATCGCCACGCTCACCGCGAAGTACGTCGAGGCGGTGAAGGGGACCAAGGCAAAGATCCTCGACACCAGGAAGACGACGCCAGGTTTGCGGCTGCTCGAGAAGTATGCCGTGCGCGCCGGTGGCGGCACGAATCACCGGCTCAACCTCTCGGCGGCAGTGCTGATCAAGGACAATCATCTCGCCGCGGTGGATGGTGACGTCGCGCTCGCCGTGCGTCGTGCGCGTGACCTCGCGCCGGCCGGCACGAAGGTCGAGGTCGAGTGCGAGAGCATCGAGCAGGTACGCGCGGCCTGCGAGGCGAGCGCCGACATCGTCATGTTCGACAACATGACCCCCGGGCAGATGCGGACGTGCGTTACGCTCGTTGCGACACGGGCGATCACCGAGGCGTCGGGCGGCGTGAACCTGGAGTCGGTGCGCGAGATCGCCGAAGCGGGCGTCGACTGGATCTCCGTCGGCGCCCTGACGCACTCGGCGCCCGCGCTGGACCTGGCGTTGGACTTCGAGTAGGGCACACGCACCAACGCCCACCGGCGGTGACGAATGGATCCACCGGAAGCCACGAGCGAGGTCACCGAAACGCGGCGCCAGTCGTGGCGCGCGGTCGCCGAGCGTGCGCTCAGGGTGCCGCTACTCGGCAAGCTCGCCGGCGCCAACCTGCTGATCGTCGTCGCGGCGCTGCTGAGCGTTGCGGCCGAGCGCCGCAGCATCGTGCCGGGCACCGCGGTGCAGATCCTCGGGCTGGCGCTCGCCCTCAGCCTCATCGTCAACCTCGCGCTCGTCTACGTCGCCCTCCGACCGTTGAGTGATCTCGAGGACGCCGCCGCGCGCGTATCGGCGGGAGACATGGAGGCGCGCGTGACGCCGAGCATTCTCGCCGATCGCGACATGGCGCGCGTGGGGACGACGCTGAACGGGCTGCTCGACCGGCTCACCGAGGATCGTGCACGCGTGCGGCGGCTCGCCGCGCAGGTGATCAGCGTGCAGGACGAGGAGCGCGCACGTGTCGCGCGCGAGTTGCACGACTCTACCGCGCAGATCCTCGCGGCGATCATGCTGCAGCTCGGGGTGGCCGCGCGCGAGAGCTCGTCGCCGGCGCTCGACGCGCGCATCGCGACGCTGCGCGAGCTCGCCGCCGAGGCATTGGAGGAAGTGCGGTCGCTCTCGCACACGATGCATCCCCGCGTGCTCGACGACCTCGGGCTCACCGCGGCGCTGGAGTGGATCGCGCGCCAGACGCGGCAGCAGGAATCGTTCGACGTCGAGGTGTTCGCCGACGACGGGTCGTCGATTCCTGCGCCGCTCGCCTCGGTGCTCTACCGCATCGCGCAGGAAGCGCTGCGCAACGCGGGTCGCCACGCCGCCGCCGAACGCGTCGAGATCAAGCTCCGCTGCACGCCGGCGTCGGCAACGCTCGAGGTCGCGGACGATGGGCGTGGCTTCGACGTTCGTCGCGCCGAGGAACGAAGACCGGGTATGGGACTGTTCTCCATGCGTGAGCGAGTCGGCCTGGTGAACGGATCGCTGGTCGTGGAGAGCCGGCCGGGCCGAGGGACACGCGTCGTGGCAACCGTGCCACTGACCGAGCCAAGCGAGCGGGGAGAGGGATGACGACGATTCGCGTAGTGCTCGTGGACGACCACGCCATCGTGCGCACCGGCCTCAAGGCGGTGCTGGCGGATGCGGCCGGGATCGAAGTGGTGGGCGAGGCGTCCGGCGGCACCGAGGCGATCGGCCTCCTCGCGCGGGTGCGCGCGGACATCGTCGTGATGGACATCTCGATGAGCGACGGCGACGGGTTGACGGCGACGCGCGCGATCACGCAGGCGGGCGAGTCGCCGCGCGTGCTCGTGCTCACCATGCACGCTGAAGAGGCGTATCTGGAGGCCGTGCTCGAGGCGGGGGCGTCGGGCTATCTCGTGAAGAGCACGGCCGACCGTGATCTCGTAGAGGCCATTCGCGCCGTGGCGGGGGGCGAAGTGTTCGTGCAACAGGCGGCGGCGCGCGTGCTGGCACAGGGTGCGCGCCGGCGTGAGGAGCACGCCACCGATCGCGCGCGTTTCCAGCGGCTCACCGACCGTGAGCGCGCGGTGATGCAGTTGATCGCCGAGGGCTACACTGCGCCGGAGATCGGCGAGCAGCTCGCGATCAGCCCGAAGACCGTGGACACGTACAAGCAGCGGATCAACGACAAGCTCGGGTTGGCGCACCGCGCGGACTATGTGAAGCTGGCGCTGAGGCTGGGTCTGTTGCAGGCGCCAGCGGGTTAACCGCGGACCAGCTCGTGCAGCTCTTTCACGAGCTCCGCCGTGGACAGATCGCGACTCATCACGATGCGCGTGCGGAGCGGCCCGATGGCGTCGAGGCCCGGCAGCGCCACTGCAGTCAACACGGCGTCCGCACGGACGTTCCTGGCGAGCTGCAACGCCGACGCGCCGTCCACGGCCTCGATGACGGTGAAGCCGGCAAGGGTGAGCTCGCGCGATCGCACCTCTCGAGCTTCGGCATCGCCGTCCACCAACAGCACGCGCAGCCGCGCTGGCTTCGGCGCGGTCACCACCGTGGCTCGCACGGGCGGGCGCGCCGGAGGGGCCACTGGCGGCTTCGGTGCGCTCGGCGTCTTGCTCGCGCCGCCGAGCAGCTGCGCCAGCAGCGCGTCGATGTCTTCCTGCGGGGCGGCGTCGCCGGTTTCCGGGGGCGCCACGTTGTCGAGCAACTCGGCGAGCGATGTCGCGCCGGAGAGGACATGCTGCATCCCCGAGTCCCAGAGCGTGGGGATGCCCGACTCGCGCGCCAGGTGCACCAGCTCCGCCGGCGACGCTCGGCGCGTGATCGCATCGCGCAGCGAAAGCGTGACCGGCACCACTTCCGCGATCGCCAGCCGGCCGAGATAGCCAGTCGAGCGGCAGGTCGGGCACCCCACCGGATGGCGCCCGCTCGCTGTGGGGAGCCCGCTCAGTAGGCGCTGCTGTAGCGCGGGGAGCTCGCTCTCGATCTGCGGCATCGCACACGTGCACAGTCGCCGCACGAGCCGCTGCACGACGACACCATGCAGCGACGCCGCCAACGGGGCGCCGTCGGGATGCAGCGCGCGCAGGTGCGCGAGCGTCGAGGTGAGGTCCGACGTCTCGAGTGAGGCGATCACGAGCCGCGAGCGGTCCGTCGCGCTCGCGCATTGCTCGAGCGAGGACGCGTCGAGCGTGGCGTCGGCGATGACGACCGTGGAGGACATGCCTCCATCCGAGACGACGCCAGGCAGCGCCGCGCTCAGGGACGAAGGAGTGCTGCCGCGGAGCTGGAGCTGCGTGACGCCGTCGAGCGGCTGCTCGATCTGATCCTCGATGGTCATGACGCGGCGGCCGTGGTGGCGCAGCTCTCTCGCGGCGGCGTAGAGCGTCGTGGTCTTGCCCGTGGCCGCTGGTCCGGCCACGATGACGAGCCCCGAGGCCGTTCCCAGGAGCTGCTCGAAGCGGTGCTGCTCGAAGGACGACATCCCCAGATCGGCAAGGCGTTGGACGCCGTGCGACGAGTAGAGACGGATGACGACGCGCTCCCGCATGCCGCCCGCCGGCGCGCGAAGCGACTGGATCGTCACGCGGATCGCCACGCGTCCGTTCGGTGAGTCGAAGCTGGTACGTCCGTCCTGCGCGCGCCGGGACTCGTCGATATCGAGGCCGGAGCGCTCCTTCAACGTCCCGATCATCTGTGACGCCTGCGGCTCGGCGATCTTGAAGCGGTCGTGCAACGCACCGTCCACGCGGAGGCGCACCAGCATGCCGCCGTCCGGCATAGGCTCGAGGATCGCCTCCGACGCCCGTTCGGTGCAGGCAGCGAGCAGCAGCCGATCGGTGAGGTTGGAAGGTGCCGCCGGAGTGGCGCTTCGCGCGGCGGATGGCGTGGGAGCAACGACAGGAACCGAGAGCGTGAGCCTGGCCACAGGCCGCACCTCGGGCCGCGTCACCGACGGCAGAGGATTCCGCGTCGGATACTTGATGTCGGAATCGGCTCTCGTGCCGTACGCTGCGCCGTAGACAACGCCCTGCGCGCGGATGATCTCGGCGGGGCTGGCCGGATGCAGCCGAACGCGCTGCTTGGCGGCGAAGGCGAGCTCGCGCTCGAGCACCGGGTCCATCGGATTCGTCGTCGCCACGGCGACCACGCCGTTGTGCACGCCGAGCGGGACGACACGGTGCTTGAGCGCCACGCCATGCGTGAAGAGGCTCGCCAGTGCGGGAGCGAGGCGGGTGAAGTCGGCCGAGTCGGCGCCCGAGACCAGCGACGCGATCCGCAGCACCTCGTCGTCCGGGACGCCGGCGTTGAGGAGGACGCGCCACGCGGTCGTGCCCGGCGTTCGCGGGCGCTTGGGAACGTCATGCCCCATGCGCCGAGCCGCGTCGATCAGCCACTCGTCCGGCTCCGCGCGGTCGGTCGTGTCGCGCGTGCGAGGTGGCTCGTGACTCATCGATCCAGAGGGAGAGGCGGGGCGGCTTGTCCGCGCTGGCGCACGGGTCAAGTGCGTGCGCGACGGTGGCTCCTAGCGACCATCCATCGCGTCGAGTGGTAACAAACACCTGGCGCCATTCGTGGACGCCCGGGGTTGCGCCATGGCGAGCCCACGCGTCTCACCCTTGACGTGCGCCCCAGTCCACGTATACTGCTCTGACCATGTCAAGCCAGAACGTCCTCCTCCTCAGCAGTGTCCTCGGCCGAATTATCATTATCGGTCGCGGGATTACGTGCATGGGAGGACGTACCGAGTAACGCGGCGCTTGCGTCGCGAACGGCCCCTCCCCGGCAACCGGTGGAGGGGCCGTTTTCGCATGAGCCCGCCCGCCGCGACACTCCACACTGCTTCAATCAATGTTTGCCTTCTCTCCAGATCGCCACGACGTCCATCTGCACGCCAGTCTGTCCAACGACGGCACCCGCCGCGTCGTTCGGACCGGGGTGTCGCAGCCGAGCTCGCAACCGGGCTCGCGCCCGGTCGCGCCGAGCATGCCGACGGCCGCGCCCACCGAACCGGATCACGAACGGGCCTACCCCCAAGCGGACGGCGAGCCGTGAGCACTTCCTCAACTGGTCCGGGCGGCGACGTAGAACGCGTCCGGATCTTCGACACGACGCTCCGCGACGGCGAGCAGTCGCCCGGCTGCACGATGACGCGCCCGGAGAAGCTGCAAGTGGCGCATCAGCTCGCGCGGCTCGGCGTCGACGTCATCGAAGCTGGCTATCCGGCAGCTTCACCAGGAGACGCGGACTCGGTACGCGCGGTAGCCGAGGAGGTAGGGGGAGGACATGGGCCGGTGATCTGCGGACTGGCCCGCGCCACCGAGCACGACGTCCGCAGCTGTGCGGCGGCAGTCGCTCCGGCCACGCGCAACCGGATCCATATCTTCCTGGCCACGTCGGACATCCATCTGGAGCACAAGCTGCGCTGCTCGCGCGACGAGGTGGTGAGGCGTGGCAGGGAGGCCGTGTCGCTCGCCAAGACGCTCGTGCACGAGGTGGAGTTCTCGCCCGAGGATGCCGCGCGCACCGACCCCGAGTATCTGCTCGACGTTCTCGCCGCGGTGATCGAGTGCGGCGCGACGACGCTGAACATCCCGGACACCGTCGGCTTCACGACGCCGTGGGAGTACGAGGCGACGATCCGACGAGTGTGCGCACTGGCCGCCAAGCATCCGGGCGTCATCGTGTCGACGCACTGTCACGACGATCTCGGCCTTGCGGTCGCCAATACACTGGCGGGGATCCGCGCGGGTGCGCGTCAGGTCGAGGTGACGTTGAACGGCATCGGTGAGCGTGCGGGCAACGCGTCGCTCGAGGAAGTCGTGATGGCGCTGCACACGCGACCCGAGCTGTTCGGCATTGGCACGCGGATCGACACCACGCAGCTCACGCAGGCGTCGCGCCTGGTGCAGCTGTGCACCGGGACGTACGTCGCGCCGAACAAGGCGATCGTTGGAGCGAATGCATTCTCCCATGAAGCGGGCATCCATCAGGACGGTGTGCTGAAGCATCGGGCGACGTATGAGATCATGACGCCGGAATCCGTTGGAGCGGATGGCAGCATGCTCGTTCTGGGGAAGCACTCGGGCCGCCACGCACTGCGGAAGCGGCTCGCCGAGATGGGACACGAGCTGGACGACGAGCGCTTCCTCGAGGTGTTCGTGCGATTCAAGGAGCTGTGCGACCGCAAGAAGGTCGTGGACGAGCGCGATCTCACCGCGCTCGCCACCGCGGCGCACGATCATGCGCCCGCGCGCTGGACTCTCGTGCAGCTGCAGGTGGCGTCGGGCACGCATCTCATTCCGACGTCGACCGTGAAGCTGCACGCGTCGGACGGCACGACGAAGGTGGGGTCGGGCACGGGTGACGGTCCGGTGGACGCGACCTGTTCGGCGATCAACGCAGTGGTCGGCGAGATCGCCGAGCTGCAAGGATTCACGATGCGCAATGTGTCCGAGGGGGCAGGCGCGCTAGCGGAGGTAACGGTACGCGTGAAGGATTTCCACACAGGTCGGACGTTCGTCGGCCACGGCACCCACGTCGACGTCGTCGATGCGTCGGCCGAGGCGTATCTCGATGCGCTCAACCGCATCTTCGGCGCGCGCGATGCGGCCGAGGCGGCTGCGCTCGCTCGCAGCGAATCGTACGCGCGGGTGTCCGCATGAGCGGGCCGGAGACGACTCCGCGCACGCTGTTCGACAAGCTCTGGGAGCGGCACATCGTCCGTCCCGAGACCGAGGCCACCCCGGCGGTGTTGTACATCGATCTGCATCTCGTGCACGAGGTGACCTCGGCGCAGGCGTTCTCCGAGTTGCGCACGCGTGGATTGCAGGTTCGCGCGCCGCATCACACGATCGCCACGATGGACCACTCCACGCCGACGACGCCTGGTGGTTTCGCCGCGCTGCCGATGTACGATGACGGCGTGAACGCGCGCCGCCGTCAGACGGAGCAGCTCGCGAAGAACTGCGCCGACTTCGGCATCCCCCTGCTCGCCCTCGGCGACAAGCGGCAGGGCATCGTCCACGTGATCGGACCCGAGCTCGGGCTCACGCAACCCGGCATGACGGTGGTGTGCGGCGACAGCCATACGAGCACGCACGGTGCGTTCGGCGCGTTGGCGTTCGGGATCGGCACGTCGCAGGTGGCGCACGTGCTCGCGTCGCAGTGTTTGCTGCAGACGCGTCCGAAGACGTTGGAAGTTCGCGTCGATGGAACGTTGCGGCCTGGCGTCTCGGCGAAGGACGTGATTCTGGCGGTGTGTACGAGGCTCGGTGTGGGAGGGGCGACCGGCCACGTAATCGAGTACACAGGCTCCGTCATTCGTGCGCTGTCGATGGAAGAGCGCATGACGGTGTGCAACATGTCGATCGAGGCTGGCGCGCGCGCCGGCATGATCGCGCCAGACGAGAAGACGTTCGAGTATCTGAAGGGGCGGCCGCATGCGCCCAAGGGCGAAGCGTGGTCTGCTGCCGTCGCCGACTGGAAGACGCTGGTCACCGACGAGGGTGCGACGTTCGATCGCACGATCGTCCTCGACGGTGACGCGCTCGGCCCGTGGATCACCTATGGTACGAACCCCGGCATGGGGATGTCCATCAACGACACTGTGCCGGACCCCGATGCGCTGTCCGACCGCAGTGAGCGCGACAGCGCACGGAAGGCGCTCAAGTACATGGGGCTCACCGCGGGGGTGCCGCTCGCCGGCACTCCGGTGGACGTCGTCTTCTTCGGGAGCTGCACCAATGCGCGCATCTCTGATCTGCGCGACGCGGCGACCGTGCTGCGCGGACGGCACATCGCGCCGGGCGTGCGCGTGCTCGTCGTCCCCGGTTCGCAGCAGGTGAAACGCCAGGCCGAGGCCGAGGGGCTCGACGTGGTGTTCAAGGACGCGGGTGCTGAGTGGCGCGAGGCCGGCTGCTCGATGTGCATCGCCATGAACGGAGATCAGCTCAAGCCTGGCCAGCTCGCCGTGTCGACGAGCAACCGCAACTTCGAGGGACGGCAGGGGAGCGGCGGGCGTACGCTGCTCGCCAGTCCGCTCACTGCCGCCGCCGCCGCCGTCACGGGCGTCATCACCGATCCTCGCACCCTGATGGAAGTCGCCGTATGACCGACACGAAGACCGATACGCAGTGGGATTTCAGCTCGACGTATGTGGTGCTCCCGAGCGAGAACGTTGATACCGATCAGATTATCCCAGCGCGATTTCTGACGACGACTGATCGTACTGGTCTGGGGCCGAACGCGTTCAACGACTGGCGCTATCTCGCCGACGGTTCGCCGAACCCGGAGTTCGTGTTGAACAGGCCCGAGTCCAAGGGGGCGGAGGTGTTGGTGGCCGGGCACAACTTCGGCTGTGGCTCCTCGCGCGAACATGCGGTGTGGGCGCTGGCGGGCGTGGGGTTCCGCGCCGTGGTGAGCAGCACCTTCGCCGACATCTTCCGCGGCAACGCGCTCGGCAACGGGCTGTTGCCGATCGAGGTGACGCCCGACGTGCTGGCGAAGCTGATGGCGTCGCACACGCCGAGCACGCGCGTCGCGGTGAACCTCGAGACGTCGACGCTGACCTTGCCGGACGGCGAGACGGTGACATTTCCGGTGCCGCCCTTCTCGAAGTACTGCTTGCTGAACGGGATCGACGAGATGGGGTTCTTGTTGAAAACCGCGCCCGAGGTGGAGAAGTACGAGTCGACGCGTCCGTCGACGTTCAGCACCCTCGGCGCGGCGGCTGCGGCATGAGCGCGTCCAGGCAGGGAGGGGGCAGCTTTTCGATCGCGTTGCTGCCGGGCGACGGGATCGGTCCCGAGATCGTGACCCAGGCGAAGCGCGTGCTCGTCGCAGCCGCCGAGCTGGCGGGGGTGACGATGACGTTCGAGGAGGGATTGATCGGCGGCGCGGCGATCGACGCGACCGGCACCGCGCTTCCCGACGAGACGATCGCGATGTGCAGGCGTGCCGACGCCGTGCTTTTGGGCGCGGTGGGCGGCCCCAAGTGGGACAACCCGAGCGCGAAGGTGCGGCCGGAGCAGGGGTTGCTGGCGATTCGGAAGGCATTGGGCCTGTACGCGAATCTGCGTCCGGTGGCGCCGCATCCGTCGTTGATCGACGCGTCGCCTCTTCGGCCCGAGCGGCTCGCGGGGGTGGATCTGTTGGTGGTGCGCGAGCTCACCGGCGGCATCTATTTTGGCGAGAAGAGGCTGGAGCAATTGCCGGGCGGCGGTGAACGGGCGCGCGATGTGTGCACGTACGATACGGAGGAAGTGACGCGGATCGTGCGGATGGGCGCAGAGCTCGCGCGTGGGCGGCGCGGCAAGCTGACGTCGGTCGACAAGGCCAACGTGCTGGAGACGTCGCGGCTGTGGCGCCGGATCTCGACCAAGGTCATGGCCGAGGAATTTCCGGACGTACAGGTCGAGCACGTGCTCGTGGATTCGTGTGCGATGGTCTTGGTGACGAACCCCGCGCGGTTCGACGTGATCGTGACGGAGAACATGTTCGGCGACATCCTTACCGATGAAGCGGCGGTGCTGACCGGCTCGATCGGGCTGCTGCCCTCGGCGTCGTTGGGTGCGCCGAACGCCGGTGGCGGCACACGCGTCGGGTTGTACGAGCCGATTCACGGCTCGGCGCCGGACATCGCGGGGAAGGGGATCGCGAACCCTGTCGGCACGATCCTGAGCGTGGCGATGCTGCTGCGCCATTCGCTGGGGCTCGAGGCCGAGGCGAAGGCGGTGGAGCGAGCGGTATTCGAGGCGGTCGCTGGCGGGGCGCGGACGAAGGATCTCGGCGGGACGGCGACGACAGTGAGCGCGGCGGACGAGATTCTGGCCCGGTTGGCGCGGGAGACGACCACGGCGTAGTCAGGCGCGCCGAGTTGCGGTGGGATGATGATGTGAGCGGGGCGGTGCGGGTCGAGCTTGAGCGCTCACCCGAGCCGCCCCGTGTCGCGCCGACCACTCATTCCAGCTCAGCATCTCGCGGGCGCGCCGGAGCCCGAGCGCCGGTTCCGGCTGATGGAGCTCGTGCGTCGCACGCTGCGTGAGCGGCGCTACAGTGGACGGACTGAGGAGGCGTACGTCTTCTGGATCCGGCGGTACATCATGGCGAGTGGCCGAGTTCATCCCGCGGATCTGGGCGAGGCAGATGTCCGCCGGTTCCTCTCTGCGCTCGCCGTCGACGAACAGGTCGCCGCTTCCACCCAGAATCAGGCCCTTGCCGCGTTGACGTTTCTGTATACGCACGTCGTCCGGCGTCCGCTCGCTCGCGTCGACGGCATCGCGCCGGCGCATCGTTCGCGCCGGCTGCCCGTCGTGCTCACGCCGTCGGAGCTGCGCGCGATCCTCGAGCGGCTCGAACAACCGTACCGGTTATGTGTGGCGTTGATGTATGGAAGCGGTCTGCGGTTGTTGGAGTGCATGTCACTGCGCGTGAAGGACCTCGACCTAGAGCGACTCGAGATCCTCGTGCGCGACGGCAAGGGCGCCAAGGATCGTCGCACGCCGCTGGCGCGATCATGCGTGGCGCCGCTGCGCCGGTTGCTGCGCGAGGAGCAGTCTCGTTTCGACGCGGACCGCGCGGCGCGGGTGGTAACGACGGGACTCAGCGAGGCACTCCAGCGGAAGTTTCCGGACGCGGCCCTCGACTGGCAATGGCAGTATCTCTTCGCCGCGGCTCGAACCCTTCGCATGGCGGACGGAGCCCGGGCGCGCCATCACCTGCACGAGAGCGCGCTGCAGCGCGCCTTCGGCGCCGCGGTTCGGGCGAGCGGTATCGCCAAGCGCGCGACCTGTCATTCGCTCCGCCACTCCTTCGCCACTCACCTTCTGGAATCCGGTTCCGACATCCGCACGGTGCAGGAACTGCTGGGCCACTCGGACGTCCGCACGACGATGATCTACACCCACGTGCTGAACAAAGGCGG
>JBDSDB010000126.1:0-4220 GCA_039920785.1 Gemmatimonadaceae bacterium | reverse complement strand
CCGGCGCGCACCGACCTGCCCGTGGATTCGCTGCCGGATCCCGTGCGCCGCGCAATGACCGAGCTCAAGCCGATGCCGGTGGACGCGAAGCTGCTCGCCGACAGCCTCGACACGTGGATGAAGTACTGGGACAGCACCATACGCAACAGCCAGCGCGGCAAGTGAGCGCGGCGCGCGGCGCGGGCACGGGAGACGCAGGCGCGACGGGGGGAGAGCGCAGCGCGGCCTCGCTCGTGCTCGAGCGTGTGACGCGACGATATCCCGGCAATCCCGAGCCGTCGGTCGAAGGACTCTCTCTGTCGATCGCGGCGGGCGAGCTCGTCGCGCTGGTGGGCGCATCGGGCTCGGGGAAGACGACGACGCTGCGCATCGCCGCGGGCTACGAGCCGCCCGACTCGGGGCGCGTGCTGTTGACCGACGCGTCTGGCGCGACGCGCGACATCACGCGCGAGCCGCCGCAGCGGCGCGGCTTCGGGATGGTGTTCCAGCATTACGCGCTCTTCCCGCACATGACCGTGGAGGAGAACGTCGCCTTCGGGCTCGAGGCGCGCGGGATCAAGAAGGCGGAGCGGTTGGCGAAGGCGCGCGACGTCTTATCAGGTGTAGGGCTCCAGGGAAAAGCAGGCAGGCAGGTGCAGGCACTTTCTGGTGGTGAGCAGCAGCGTGTCGCGCTCGCACGAGCGCTCGTCATCTCACCGAGTGTGCTGCTGCTCGACGAGCCGCTCTCGAACCTGGATCCGACGCTGCGCCAGACCATGCGCGACGAGCTGCGCGCCACGCTGCGCCGATCCGGCGTGACCGCGCTGTTCGTGACGCACGATCAGGAGGACGCCTTCGCGGTGGCCGACCGGATCGCGATGCTCGCCAACGGGAGACTGCTGCAGGTCGGCGCGCCCGCGGTGCTCTATCACACGCCGGCCACGCGCGAGGTTGCCGAGTTCGTCGGGCGCGCGACGCTGCTGCCAGCGGAGCGCACCGGCGACGGGGTGTGGGTGACGGTGGGCAGCATCTCGCTCGCCGCGCCGGCGCGCGCGAGCGAAGACGTGAGCCAAGACGCGAGCGACAGCGCCGGCGGACAGCAGCGCGCGCTGCTCGCCGTGCTGCGGCCGGAGTCGCTCGCCATGGTGGACGACGACGAGCAGCCCGCGTGGGAAGGGATCGTCGTGGGCCGGCGCTTCGCGGGGGGTCACACCGTGTATCAGGTGCGGCTCGAGAGCGGAGCGGTGGCCGAGGTGATGGGGAACGGGTTCGGCGCGCCGGAGGGGGAGACTGTTCGGGTGCGTCTCTCGGGCGCGGCGCTCGCGACAGTCCCCGCATGAGACGCGCGCCATGATGCGCGCGCTGCGGCTCCGCCGGCCCGACGCAGGCTGGGGAACGGCGTTGCTCGGCGCGCTGCTGCTCGCGCTCCTGCTCTGGAGCGTCGTCTATCCCAACGCGGCGATCATCGTCGGCAGCTTCGAGCGCGGGCTCGGCGACTGGCGCGAGTTCGCGGCGAGCCCCGCGGACCGCGACGCGCTATGGGGCACGGTGGTCGTCTCGATCGGATCGGTGATCGGTGCGCTTCTCATCGGCGTGCCGCTCGCTTTCCTGTTGACGCGCGCAGAGTTCCGCGGGCGGCGCGTGTTGAGCGGCGTGGCGACGCTGCCCGCCGCGCTCCCGCCACTCGTCGGCGTGCTCGCGTTCCTCTTTCTCTATGGCGAGAGCGGCGTCGTGACCCGGCTGGTGCAGCGCGCGCTGGGCCTCGATGCACCGCCGTGGGGACTGAGCGGGATTCCCGCGGTGATCTTCGTGCACGCATACACGATGTACGTGTACGTCTTCCTCTTCGTGAGCGCGGGACTCGAGCGGTACGACACCACGCTCGACGAGGCGGCGGCCGGACTCGGCGCATCGCGCGCGCTGACGCTCAGGCGCATCACGCTGCCGCTACTCACGCCCTCGCTCGCCGGCGCGATGCTGCTCGTGTTCATGAGCGCGCTCGGCTCCTTCTCGGCGCCGTACGTGTTCGGCGGAGGAGCGCGCGTGCTGGCGACGCAGATCCTCGTCTCCAAGCTGAACGGCGCGCTGGGGCTCGCGTACGTGGAGACGACGGTGCTCGCCGTGACCGCGGTCATCGCGCTGCTCGTGCTGCGCAGGCTCGAAGGCAAGCGGCGGTACGCGATGGCAGGGAAGGGACGCGCGACGAGGCAGGCACTGCGCTCGCCGGTATGGCGCGCCGTGTTGCCTCCGCTCGCGATCGCCATCGTCGTGCTGCTCGTGCTGCCACACGCGATGGTCATCCTCGTGAGCTTCGCGCGTGACGGTGCGTGGACGACGCAGCTTCTCCCGCCCGAGTACACGCTCGACAACTACCGGCAGCTCGCCACGGAACGCGAGCTGTGGCGGCCGATCACGAACAGCATCGGCATGTCGGCGGTGGCGACCGCGGCGAATGCGATCGTCTGCTTCGCCATCGCGTACGTCGTCGTGCTGTCGCGCGCACCGGGCAAGCGGGCCATCGCGCTCCTCTCCGCTTTGCCGTGGGCCATCCCCGCCACGGCGATCGCGCTCGGCCTCGCGGCGACGTTCGACCGGAACGCGCCGGCGCAGCTGCGCGTGCTGCTCGTGGGGACGTTCTGGATCCTGCCGCTGGCGTACTTCATCCGGAACATCCCGCTCGTGACGAGCGCGATCGAAGGGTCGCTCCGCCAGATGGATCCCACGCTCGAAGATGCAGCGCGCGGGCTCGGTGCGTCGCGGTGGCTCGCGCTCCGGCGCGTCGTGCTCCCTGCCGCGCGCCCGGGACTGGTGGCCGGTACGATGCTCGCCGGCGTCGCGGCGATCGGAGAGTTCGTGGCGAGCGTGGTGCTGTACACGCACGCCAACCGTCCGATCTCCGTGGAGATCCTCTCGCAGGTGCGATCGACGGCGTTCGGGACGGCGGCCGCGTACAGCGTGCTGCTCATCCTGCTCGTGCTGGCGATCACCGTGGGCGCGCGATGGCTCGAGGGGCGTGGAGTGGAGCGCGCGGGGGTGATGGGGGCGGGGTGACGGTCTACCCGAATACCCGTCTACCGTCTACCGTTTTTCGTCAACCGTCAATCAACCGTCGACGGTCAACCGTTAACCGTTAACCGTCAACGGTCCAGTCAACGGTCAACGGTCAACGGTCAACCGTCAACCGTCAACGGGTCGACCGTAGTCAGTGGCACTCGGCGCGAGCATCGCTCCTAGAGCTTTCTCGCCGACTTCTTTGCTGAGTGCGCTAGACCGACCATCCGCTCCGAGTACCTTTCGATCCATATGAAGACACCGAAACGAATCACCAGCGCACTGATCCTCCCCGTGCTCCTCCTCGGGGCCCTCGCCTTTCGTGCGGCGCCCATCGTCACGATCTACCTCGTCGGCGATTCGACCATGGCGACCAAGGCGGTCGACAAGCGGCCCGAGACAGGGTGGGGTGAGGCGCTCGCGTCCTGCTTCAATCCCGCGGGCGTGCGCGTCGTCAACCGCGCGGTGAACGGCCGAAGCACCAAATCCTTTGCCTCCGAGGGTCGGTGGAAGGCGGTCGTCGACAGCCTCAATCCGGGAGACTACGTCGTCATCCAGTTCGGCCACAACGACGAGAAGGTCACTCTGCCAGTCGGGTCCACGCCCGAGGTGTACGGCGAGAACCTCTCGCGGTTCGTCGATCAGGTCCGCGACAAGGATGCGACGCCGATCCTGCTGACCCCGATCACGCGTCGGAAGTGGTCGGACGACGGCGTGCTCGTCGACACGCACGGCAAGTATTCCGACGTGGTGTACGCCCTCTCCAAGCGGAAGAAGGTGCCGTTCATCGACATGCACCGGAACAGCGAGCGCGTGCTGGCACGCTACGGCATCGATTCCTCGAAGGTGCTGTTTCTGCACCTCGCGCCTGGCGAGAACCCGAACTACCCGACCGGCGTCGACGACGACACGCACTTCTCCCCGCTCGGCGCGCGCGAGATGGCTGGCGTCTTCGTGGACGGCATTCGCCAGATGGGGTTCGGATTGAAGGACCAGTTGAGGAGTTGCGCCGCGCGACCCTGATCGCACCACGCATGACGGCACGAGCATGACGACACCACCGGCCGGATGGATGACCGAACGCCGCCGCCCCCGCGTCATCATCATCGGCGGCGGGTTCGGCGGGCTCTATGCGGCGCGCGCGCTGCGCCGCGACGACGTCGAGATTCTCCTCCTCGACCGCACCAACC
>JBDSDB010000125.1:0-11194 GCA_039920785.1 Gemmatimonadaceae bacterium | reverse complement strand
CAGCTCCTGGTGGGGCATGTTGTGGTACGGGTGGTACACGACGGTCATGTAGAACGCCGCCTCGAGCTGCTCGAGCGCATAGGCATAGTTCAGTACGCCGATGTCGGTGGAGAAGTCGAGCACGACGCCGGCGCTGCTGTGCGCGTTGCCGTGCAGTAGCGCAGCGTCCGCAGCGCCCGGTGCGAGAGGCGCGGTACTCGCGTCGGCGCTGCACGCGGCGAAGAGCGAGGGGAATGCCAGCACGGCACCACCCAATCCCGCGGCGCGCAGAAATGCTCGACGGGACTGCCCTCGCTGCGCGTCGTCAGTCGTGCGGTCGGGTCGGTCAAGCTCTGTCCTCACATGCCACCTCCCTCTCGCCAGTCGTGCAGTGCTGGGGAAGCCGGCTGGCGGCAGCTGCTCCAGGCGCCCGTCGTCGGGCGCTATGTGCAAGTCGAAGGCGGGCTCCGCTGCATTCGATCCAGCGCTGTGACTAGCATCACACATGCCAGACTGCTTCTCGCAGATGGAACTGGCACGGGCACGGGACCAAGTGGCGCACGCTGCTACTGTCGACGTGCAGCAGAAAATCGAGTCCGTGCGCGCGCTGCTACATCTGAGCTGCTTCAGCTCGTTTGCCGGATAGACGTCGTTCCGCTCGTGGCGAGGTGATGTGCACGGAAAGTGCGCCCTGTGTTTCCATGGTGACCCGGCGAAGACCTGAACTCGTGGCCACACTGCGACAGCGCCTTCTGCGCGCGCTGCAGATCGATGCCATTGCTCCCGGCGACCGTCTGCCAGGGACGCGAGAGCTCGCTTCCGAATACTCGGTTGACCCGCGCGTGGTCGCGGATGCGTATCGCGAGCTCGCGCTCGAGGGTCTCGTGGAGCTTCGCCCGCGTTCGGGCGTGTTCGTCCACTCGTTGCTGGGCACCGGGCGTGCCGGCCGGCCGATCTCCGCGGCATGGCTCGCCGAGATCTTCACGGCCGGCCTGACACGAGGCATCTCGGCGTCCGAGCTTCCTACGGTCTTGCGGCGGGCACTCGGCAAGGCGCGGCTTCCCGTCGTCGTGATCGCCACGACCATCGATCAGACCGCGGGGATCTGCCGCGAGCTGGAGCAGTACGTGGGCGTGTCGTCGAGTGGCGTGCTCGTCGAGAGCCTCCCGATGCTTCCGGCGTCGGCGTCATCCGCGGAGTCTCGGCTCGGCGTACCGCGGGCCGTGCTGCGTGCGCGGCTGCTCGTGACGACGGAAGCGCATGCAAGCCGGGTGGCGACGTTGGCGGCACGGCTCAAGCGGCCGAGCATCGCGGTGTCGGTCCGACGCGAGCTGTACGAGATCGAGTGGGCGTTGCTGAAGGGTGTGGAGGCGTACGTGCTCGTCGTCGATCCGCGCTTCGGCGCGCTCGTCACCGAGTACCTGCGCGCGAAGCGAGCGTGGACGCCAGTACACATTCTGCAGGCGGGCCGAGATGACCTCTCCCGCATTCCGCCCGACGCGCCGGTCTATGCGACGCAGGCGGCACGGGAGCGGCTCGGAAAGCTTCGCCTCCCGCCAGGCTTGCTGCATCCGGCGCGGATCCTCTCGGACGATTGTTTGCAGGCGATCCTGCAACATGTCATCGAGCTCGCTCGGGCGGAGGAGCGTCGGTCCTGAGCATTCGGCTCCGGGGCCAGGCGTCGAGAGGAAGAAGCGCCATAGGGCGCCAGTACGTCCGTGGGCAGTCCCGTCTGCCGAACCAGCACGGCCTCGTCGCTCCCCAGCGCGAAGCTGGCGAGCACGCCCGTTTACTGAGGCGGTCGCAGCAACTTGCCCACGGCATCCTTCAGCACGGATGGCGCATCGAAATCCCGAAGTCGGCCATGGCTCGTGAAGGCTCCGTCGAACACGAGGGCGATCTGTAGCGCGCACATCTTCGACGTTGCCGGCGCGATCTCGCGGCACAGGCTGACGAGTCGTCGCCCCATGGCTGATTTGTGCCGATGCGCCACCTTGCGCGCCGGATGGTCGGCATCCGCGAATTCCGCGGCGACGTTGAGCTGGGGGCATCCGCGGTAGTCGTCACGCGCGACCCGCGTGCCGATCCACTCGCACAAGGCCATCAACGCGGCGCGCGGCGCTCCATCATGGGATCCAGTCACATCGTCCCACTGCTGCCAGAACTCGCGGTCTTCGCGCTCGAGGAACGCCTCGATGAGCGCATCCTTCGTCGGAAAGTGGCGGTAGATCGTCGTCTTGGCGATTCCAGATCGCTCGACGATGCGCTCCATGCCGACGGCGCGGACACCCTCGCGATAGAAGAGAGTGGACGCGGTGTGCAGAACGTTTTCTCGTGCGCTCAGGGGCGCGGGGGGAGGTCGCTTTTTCATCGGGGCTCGGGCGAACCATGGCATTTTAGCACGAGGCCGTTGACGGCGCTACCGATCGGTACTATCATCACACTACCGATCGGTAGCGACCAGGGAGGGATGCGATGAGGAGCGAGTATGTTGGCGTCTTCGGCGCGAACGGCCACACGGGCCGGTTCGTGGCCGCCGAGCTGGCGCGTCGAGGGATCCAGGCACGTTGGATCGGTCGTGACCAGAATGCACTCCGTGCACTGCAGTTCGATCTCCAGCACGGAGACGTCCGAGTCGCCTCCGTCGCCGACGCCGCGTCGCTGGCGCGCGCGTTCGATGGGCTCGGTGCCGTGATCAACTGCGCGGGGCCATTCTTCGACACCAGCCGGCCGGTGATCGCCGCCGCCCTCGCCGCGGGGAGCCACTATCTCGACGTCACCGCAGAGCAGGCCACCGTCCTCGACACGATCGAGATGTGGGACCGGCCCGCCAAAGCCGCCGAGCGCGTCGTGCTCCCGGCAATGGCTTTCTTTGGCGGGCTCGCCGACCTGATCGCTACCAGCACCCTGGGCACATGGACCACTGTCGATGCGATCGCCGTCGCCGTCGCCCTGGACTCCTGGCATCCGACCCCGGGCACCCGGCTCACCGGACAGCGGAACACAGCAGCCCGCGTCATCGTCCGCGATGGCACCCTGAGCGCAGTTCCGACTCCGCCTCCGTCCGGCACCTGGGACTTCCCTGCGCCCTTCGGGTCACAGCCGGTCAAGTGTGTCGCGCTCTCGGAGATCATCACGCTGTCGCGGCACATCGAGGCGAACGCGATCACCAGCTACATGACCATGCGGCCACTCGCGGATCTCGCCGACACGACCACGCCGCCACCGAAGGCCAGTGACGCGCTCGGCCGGTCGGATCAACGGTTCGCGATGGCGGTGCGCGTGAGACGGGGCGCGCAGGTGCGAGAGTCCGTCTTCATGGGACGAGACATCTACGCCGTGAGCGCTCCGCTCATCGTCGAAGCGAGCGCTCGCCTGCTCCGCGAGTCCGAGACCGGGCACAGTGGGGTCAGTTCGCCGGGTGAGATCTTCGACGCGACGGATTTCCTCGCGTCCCTGGGCGACGTCCTCGAGCGTGTGCAGATGCCGACGGCACGACGAGGCGAGTTCGTTCACGCTGGCACTGCGAGCTGAGGACGATGGGCCGGTGTTACGCTTCCTCGTCGCGAACGAGGCGAACGTCCACCTCCCGCTCGACGAAACGCCACTCCTCCGTTTCGCGCAGCACGCCCACGAGATCCTCGAACCGCGCCGCCGACTCGGGCGCGTACTCGAACCAGGTGAGGAAGTCGAACGGCTGGCCGAGCTCGCGGCTCTGATACAGACGGCGGGCCACGGCCGGCAAGTAGGTGATGCCGGTGGCAATGTGGCGCGACCGTTGCTCGAGAATATGGCGGCGCTCGTCCTGCGGCAGCGCCCACCACGCCTCCGACTTCGCGATCGGGATGAGCGCGGCGCAGCGAGCGTCCGCGCGACCGAGTGGCGGCTGCACTGCCACCAGGGCGTCCTGTTCCGGCCGCGTCGTGTACCGCGCGTAGCTGGCTACGCCGCGCAGCACCCACGCGGCGCTGGGGTCGTCGCGCGTCGCGGAGGGGCCGATGGCCAGGCGTTGAGACGGCGGCAGTGGGGCGCCGATCACCGCGTCGACGCGGGTGATGCGCCATTCGCCTCGCGTGCCGGCGACGAATTGCGTGGTCTCAACCGGCATCAGTATCGCCCGCCGACGGATCGCGTGGAGTCGCTCGACGGCCATGCCGCCGCGCTTTTTCTCCAGCGCTGCATCTTGGCGTGCCCCGTCAACACGAGCCGTTCGCGCCCGAGATAGTAGGACGTATCCCATGGGAAGCAGCGGGACTACCTGTGCCGCCGCGCGGGGCGCCGAGAGGGGATCTCCTCGGCTGACTCGAAAAGTATGCGCGTCTCGCGCTTCTGACAGCGACCGTGGGCAGCAGTCCCCCTTCTATTAATTGACGGTGATAGGTCCCAAACTAACTGGCATTGTAGCGACGTGGCGAACCGGCCGGCGTCTCACGCGTGCGCGGCTCGCGGAAAACGCCACCCCCGTTGGGGGATCTCGTTCACGACTTTGGAGGGCGGGCAACATCCCGCGAATCCCCGGCTCGGCGGTGTCCCTCACCGGAAACGCGGCCGTGCCGACCGCGCTCGAGCAACATCTGCGGCACATGCGTGCTCGTCGAGGTGGGAACGCGCGTGGAGACCGAGCCAAGTGGCTGTTCGACGAGCTGTTCGACGAGTGCGACTCGCCCACGCTCAGGGAAACAGCGCTCCGATCTCCGCCGTGGGTAGAGAGACGCCGAGCAGGCGCGCAAGGGTGGGCGCGATGGCCCGCTGGTCGATCAGGCCGAGGTCGCGTCCGGCCGGAACGCCGGGGCCAACCATGAAGAAGCTGGCCCGCATCGCCGGAAGATCGGGCAGGTATCCGTGCATGCCTCCCACCGTCGCTGGGCGCATCAGCGGGCCGTGGGTATCGTTCCCGACGGTGTAGCCTTCTTTCAGGCTCACGAGAAACGCCGCGCCGGGAAACCCACCGCGGCGGTGCAGCTCCGCCCGGTCGATCACGCGATCGATGCCGGACGAGTCGCCCGCCGCGAGCGTGCGGAGCAGACGCGAGACGGTGTCGAGAGTGGCCGCGCTCGAGTCGTGAAGCATCACGGCAGCCGAGCCTCCGGCCGGCCAGACCGTGGCGCGCCACGCCGTCGGCTTGTCCGGCGCGGCGTCTGGCGCGTCGACTAGGCCGGCGCCGCGGAACGCACTGGCCAGATGCACCGCGCGCGACGTTGGCAGAAACCCGTGGTCCGACACCACGGCGATCACGGCGTCGCGACCATACGCGCGCGCTGCCGCGCTCTCGATCACACCGAGGATCGCATCGATGCGCTCGAGCGTGGCGAGCGATGCCGCGCTGAAGGGACCGCTGGTGTGCTGCTCGTGGTCGAGGGCAGTGAAGTAGGCGAGCGTCAGCGCGGGACGGCGGCTCTCGATCAGTCGCGCGGCGAACCGCGCGCGGAGCTCGTCGCTCTCGATCGATTCGTCCTTTCCATCCGCGTACGGTATGCGCACTTCGCGCTCGAGGCTGTCGTAGAGACCCGGCGAGGAGAGCGCGGCCACGAGCTTCCGGTCGTCTGCCTCGCCGGTACGCCAGTACTGCGGCAGGTTCCAGGTGATGTGCGCGCCGACCGTGACGGGCCAGTGCACATTGGCCGAGGTGAGCCCCGCACTTGTGGCGGCATCCCACAGCGTCGGCACGCGGATGTCACTTGCGTACCAGTACCAACCCGCGGCGTTACGGTTGTAGGGGTCGAAGGTGGTGTTGGCAAAGATGCCGTGGCGAGCGGGCGACGCGCCGGTCACGAGCGTCGTGTGGCTGGGATAGGTGACCGTCGGCACCACGCCGATCACGCCGGCCGCATGCGCGCCTCGAGCCAGCAGTGCGCGCAGGTGCGGGATGCGCAGCGCGTGTGCGTCGGCATCGAGCACGTACTCGGGCTTGAGGCCGTCGATCGACACGAGCACCACCGGATGCCGCGCCGCGGCGCGAGGTGCCTGCGCGCCCAGTGTGGGCGCGCAGGCCAGAACGGCGAGAAGCAGGCGGAGAGCGGCGCGCACTAGAAGGTCGTGCCCAGTGTGAGGAACAGCAGCCGGCGCGCGCCCGCCTGCAGCGTCTGATTGTCGCCGGAGACGGTGAACCCGCCCGTACCCACCGGACCGATGTACGAGGCATCGAACAGATTCGTCACGTTCAGCTGGACGTTCGGCTCCTTGACGCGGCCAAGCGACGGGAAGCGCATGCCGACACCGGCATCGGCCACGGTATAGGCGGGCACGGACAGATCGTTGAGGATCGTGAAGTAGCGCTTGTCCACGTGACGCACGCCGACGTTGCCGGTCCAGCGGCGATCGTCGTAGCGCAGGCCGCTGTTGGCGAGGAAACGCGGGGCGTCGACGGGATCCTTGCCCTTCACCTTGATGACGGTCTGACCGGTGCTCGTCCCCGTGCTGTAGTCGTCGTCGATGCGCGAGCTATTGAAGGCGGCTGAGCTGTTCCAGCTCAGCCGCGGCGTCAGTCGCAAGGCGAGCAGACCCTCGAGGCCCGTGGTGGTGACGGTGCCGACGTTCGCGAAGACGGAGGCGCAGAACGCGGTGAGCTGGCAGTTGGCGAGCCCCACGAGCCGGTTCCGATACTTGACGTAGTAGCTGGAGAGCGACGCCTCGACCCGTTCGCGCTTGGTGCGCACACCGAAGTCCATCGTCGACGCGCGCTCGGGCTTCACGTTTGCCTTGAAGAACGCGAAGCCAGCGGGGCTCAGGTTGTAGATCCCGGATTGTGGACTGAGCGGATACTGATTGATGTTCTCCGAGTAGTTGGCGAAGAGTTGCTCGCTGGCATTGATCGCGAGCACCGCCCCCGCCTGCGGGAGGAAGTTGCCGCGCGCTTGAACGTCGAAATCGGGGCGGTCGGCATCACCGAACGACGGAGCGTTGAGCGTGTTGCCGTTGCTATGAAAGTTGGCGTCGACATTCAGGAACTTCCCGCCATACGTCACCTTGAGCCGGTTCTCGAGAAGGTGGTTGGTGTTCTGCACGTAGGCCACCGTCGTGGTGATGTCGCCCGTCCGATCGAAGTTCAGGCGGATGACGTTGCCGAAGTTCACCTCGGGCCCGTTCTGATAGCTCACCAGGCGCCACGCCGGACGACGGATGTGGGTCGAGTTGCTCTCGTACCAGAGGCCAGCCTCGAAGTCGTTGCCGGCGATCGTCGTCGACACCTTGGCGTTGGTGCCGTAGCGCAGGTCGGCGTACTGGGTCTGGCGGAAGTACAACGGATCGGGGCTCCACGCGGCGCCGTAGCTCGGCGCGGTCCAGTCACCGTTGCCCTTGTTGCGATGCAGGTACGGCTGGATCGTCACGGTCGTGCCATCGGCCACGGCGAGCTCGGCGAGCAGGTACGCGAGGTGATCGCGGCGCGCGCCGAGCGACGACTGCCAGTACGCCTCGTCTTCCTGGCCGGAGGTCGTCGCGAACTGTTTCGCCATGGCCCAGTCGGTGAACTGGTCCCAGGAGCGTCCGCTCGTATTCCACCGCGCGAGTGAGAGATCGACGTAATCGGCCTCGCTGCGATTGGAGAACGCATAGTAGCCGGTGAGCTTGTGCGCGCCCACGAAGGCGACGGACTTGGCGTTCAGCTGCTCCTGCCACGTCTGTCCATCGCGAAACAGGCCACGCCGGCCGAGCAATCCGGAGTTCACCGGCGAAGCGGGGATCCCCCCACCCTTCCATTTGTCGTTGTCCTGGCGAGTGAAGCTCAGATACGCGCTCATGCCCTTGTCACCCGCCGAGCGAAGGCCTGTGTCCCAGCGCGCGGAGGTGCGATAGGTATTGGCGCTGCCGACGGTCTGCCGCAGCGACAGCCCCGCGGCGACACGCGGTGCGTCGGAGAGATACTGGATGACGCCGCCCAGGTTGTTCGCGCTCGCGGTCCCCAACGCGCCGCTTCCCTGGGCCACTTCGGCGCCGGCCATGTTATCAGGATCGACGGCACGGCCGATCCCCAGGCCGTTGAAGTTGCCATAGCTCATGTCGCCGAGCGGGAGGCCGTCGAACGTCTGGCCGATCTGCTGCGTCTGGAAGCCGCGCATCGTCACGCGGTTCGCCCATTCGTAGGCGCCCCATGGATCGGCGCTCTGCACGTTGACTCCCGGCAGCTTCTCCACCGCCTTGAGCGCGCTCGTGCCCGCGGCGCGCTCGTGCAGCTCACTCCTGCCGATCGCGTTAGCGCCGCGAGTCTCGCCGCGACCGGACGGCGTTGCGACGATGCTCACGGTGCCGAGCCGCTGAACGCTGTCCGATGCGGTGCCTTGTGAACTCATCGCCTGTCCGTACGCGAGCGACGATGTGGCGAGGAGAGGGACGAGGATGAGGGTGACCGATGTGGTGCGACGACGCGTGCGTGACATGGGGGACTCCTGAGAGGGCGATCGCGAGTTGCTACGTGCGCAACCGTGAACATCCCCGTGGATTGTCACGATGGCGCGAACGTGAGGCCGCGTCCGTGTATGAATGGTGTCGCCGTCGACCGTACGACACCGAGTCGTGACACATCGCTCACCGAATGCTCGCCCAGTCGTGGCGAACCCGCCGTCTCTTGGTCGTGCCCCCCCCTTCATCCCTCGACTGGAGACCATTCGTGTCACGACCGACCCAGACGTCGTCGCCCTTCCTCCGTGCGGCGCACGTGGCGCTGTGTGCCACGCTGTTCGCCACCGCATGCACCGCGGTGGACGTGCCGATCCAACCCACCGCACCGTCGCTGAGCGTCGGCAACCCGCTGAATGCTTCGTCGGCCAACCCGTTCACCCTGGCCGTCATCGGGGACATCCCGTACGGGCCGGCCAAGCTCGCGGAGTTTCCGGCGTTCGTCGATCTGATCAACAGCGATCCGAAGGTCGATCTCGTCGTGCACCTCGGAGACATCAAAGCGGGCAAGAACGATCCCTGCACCGATGCGTACTTCGCCACCGTTCGGAATCTGTTCGACGGCTTCAAGAATCCGCTGGTGTACACGCCGGGCGACAACGAGTGGACCGATTGCCATGTCGCGTTCAAGAACAACGGGCTCTATACGCCAACCGAGCGACTGCAGGCGATCCGAGCGCTCTTCTTCCCCGTCGCCGGCCAGACGCTCGGCGGGCGAAAGATGCGGGTGCTGACCCAAGCGGACGACGCGGCCAACTCGGCCTACATCGAGAACGTGATGTGGATACAATCGCGCGTAGTGTTCGCCGCGCTGAACGTCACCGGCAGCAACAACGATCTCGCGCCGTGGGGCTCGCCGCTGCCGGCGAACGCCGGCAGCTATCCGTCACAGCCGCAGGAAGTCGCCGCCCGCGCGGCGGCGAACGCGGCGTGGCTCGACAAGGCTTTCGCGCTCGCGACGGCGAACGACGCGGCGGGTGTCGTGTTGATGCTGCAGGCCGACATGTGGGACTCGGCCGAGCCCTCACTCTCGGGCTACGACGCGATCGTGACGCAGATCGGCGCGCGTGCCGCGGCGTTCGGCAAGCCCGTGCTCCTGCTCCAAGGTGACTCGCACCAGTTCGAGGTGCAGCAACCGTACTCCGCCAGCTCGCCGCTCCGCCTGATGCACCCGAACACGCCGGTTGCGGAGAACGTGACACGCATCGTGGTGGAGGGGAGCTCCGGCCGCACCGAGTACGTGCGACTCACGGTGGATCCGAAGACGAAGAGCGGCGCACTGTTCACGTGGGAGCGCGTGCCGCTCGTGACGCCGACGCTGTCGAAGCTCGCGTCCGCGAACGACGACGAGCCGACACTGCTCGCCCGCGCGATCCTACCGTCGAACGCGTACCAGCCAGGTCCACCCTCGGGCGCGTTCATCACGGCCGACAACGGTGTCACGCCGCCCTTCCCAGGGCAGCCGATCCCCGGCTTCTCCGCCGTGCTCGCCGCGAAGGACGGCACCTTCTGGGCGATGCCGGACAACGGCTACGGCGCCAAGACCAACTCGGGCGACTTCCTGCTGCGCCTCTATCGCGTGCAACCCGATTTCAAGACCGACAAGGGAGGGAGCGGCACGGTCGCCGTGCTCGACTACCTCCAGCTGCGCGACCCCGGCGGAAAGATTCCCTTTGCCCTGTACCGCCCCGACCGGCTGCTCACCGGTGCCGACTTCGACCTGGAGTCGGTGCGCCAGGACAGGAACGGTGACTTCTGGTTCGGCGAGGAGTTCGGCCCCTTTCTTCTGCACACCGACGCCAGCGGCAAGGTGCTCGAGGCGCCGATCCCGCTGCCGGGCGTGCAGTCGCCTCAGAACCCCTTCCTCCTGGATCCGAACGCGTGGACCATCCGCGCGAGCCGAGGCTTCGAGCCGATGGCGCTGAGCGTCGACGGCAAGACGCTGTATCCCATGCTCGAAGGGGCGCTGCGCAACGATCCCGACATCCGTCGCCGCATCATCAACGAGTTCGACCTGCGCACGAAGCGCTACACCGGTCGCACCTGGCAGTATCGCACCGATGAAGCGTCTCCGGGCGACGTGATCGGCGACATGACGGCGCTCGACGAGCATCGCTTCGTGCTGATCGAGCGGGACGACTTTCAGGGTGTGCAGGCGCAGGTCAAGAAGATCTATCTGATCGACCTGCGCCGCGTGGACGCGCAGGGCTTCCTCGAGAAGCGGCTCGTGCTCGACCTGCTTCGCATCGCCGATCCGAACGGCATCTCGCTGCCCGCTCGGCCGGACGAGTTCGGGGTGGGACGCGTGTTCTCCTTCCCGCTCCAGTCGGTGGAGAGCCTCGAAGTGCTCGGCGGCGAGCGGCTGCTCATCGCGAACGACAACAACTATCCATTCAGCGATGGACGCTGGATCGGCCGCGACAAGCCGGACGACACCGAGATGATCATCGTGCGGGTGCCGGCCCTGCGTTGATGCTCGAGAGCGGAAGGACAGACGGCCCGGCGCACTCGCGCCGGGCCGTTTGCTCGGGCGGGCGTGCTTGTCGGCGCGCAGGGCTCCGCGAGTTGCCCGGTTGGCGTCGAGACGCACCAGCGTCTATGCTCCGCGGAACAGGCGAGCGCCGTCCGAGAAGCTCGTGGCCCCCGACGTTCCTTCCACTCACCGCGCATCGATGAGAGCTCCACACGTCGAAACTGGATCCGACGTCGTGCGCGTGCGGCTGTTGGCCGGTTCAGCAATCGCGCTCGGTCCCGGCAAGGCGGATCTCCTGCACGCGCTCGACGAGACGGGATCCATCGCGGGGGCCGCGCGCCGCATGCG
>JBDSDB010000124.1:0-22678 GCA_039920785.1 Gemmatimonadaceae bacterium | reverse complement strand
TAGACGCGCGTGCAGACGCCCCGCTTCTGCGGGTTCGCCTTGAGCGCCGGCGCCTTCATCTTTTTCTCGACGTCGCGGCGGCTCTGCCGGACGAGCTGATTGATCGTGGGCATTCAACCTGAACTGTGTTCGTCTTTCTGATTCTACGTGGATCGCCCAGATGAGGCGGCACGGAACAGACTCGCAAGATAAGCCCGGTCCGGGGCGCGGGTCAACGGGGGCGTCCGGAAAGGGTTATCCGTGAAAGGTTTACGGGTCGGGACCAGCTTGGCCGAGACTCTCGCCCGGGCGCGATCCACGAACCAGGCGCAACGCCCGATTCCCCGTGTTTGGGCCTGCACTACCGCCCCCGTCCTGCGGACTCTCCCCTCCGGCGATGATGATGGGTTCCATCAGCACATTTTCCAAGCACATGTCCCCCTGGTTCCGCCCTAACGACTGCGATGCGCAGACGGTATCATGGCGCACGTTCTCCCGCTCGTCCCGCTGACGCTCACGACATTGCTCACGCTCTTCGCGCGCGTCGCACTCCTCGGCCTCGTTCCGGCGCTGCTCTCCGCGCAGGATGCCGCGACTGGCACCGTGTCCGGCCGGGTCTCGGCGCGCCCCGATACCGGCGCCACGGCATCGGCGAGCAGCGCCACAGTCTCGCTCGCCGGACGCTCCGTGGGTGCGCTCACCGGCCCCGACGGCCGGTTCGTCCTCGAGCGCGTGCCGGCCGGGCCAGCCACGGTGCGCGTCCGGCTGTTCGGCTACCGCACGGTGGAGCGCGCCATTCGCGTGCGCGCCGGCGATACGGTGCACGTCGAGGTGGTGCTGCAATCGGAGGCGTATCTGCTCTCCGCCGTCCGGACCGATGCCCGGGCCGTCGATACAGAGACGTTCACGACCAAGCCGAACGTCGGCACCATCGCGATGGGGGCCGCAGCGATGGCCGGCGTGCCGAGCGTCGGCGAGCCCGACGTCGTGCGCGTCGTGCAGCTCCTGCCCGGCGTCGTGGCCCGCAACGATTACAGCACGGGCCTCAACGTGCGTGGCGGCGAAGCCGACCAGAACCTCATCCTCCTGGACGGCCACCCGATCCACAACCCATTTCATCTCGGCGGGTTGTTCAGCACGTTCATGGACGCGACCGTGGGCGGCATCGAGCTGATGACGGGTGCGTTCCCGTCGAGGTACGGCGGCCGGCTCTCCAGCGTGCTCGAGGTCCACTCGGTGGACGAGGCGCACAGCGGCGTGCACGCGACGGCCGACGTGTCGGCGCTCGCCGCGACGGGGCGGCTCTCCGGTGCGTTCGGCAGAGGGCGCGGAACGTGGAGCGTCGCGGGCCGCCGCACGTATGCGGACGCGCTCCAGTCCATCTTCACCGACAACATCTTTCCGTACCACTTCCGCGACCTTCACGCGCGCGCCGCGTACCAGCTTCCGGGACAGGCTCGCCTGAGCGTTACCGCGTACCACGGCAAGGACGTCCTCGACGCGAACCTCGCCGAGTTCGCGACGGACTCGGTGATGACGAAGGCGGGTGGAGGTCAGTGGGCGTACGACTGGGGCAACCTCGTGGTCGGCGTCACGCTCTCCAAAGAGCTCGGCCCCGTGAGCTCGCCGCTGATTGGCTGGGCCCTGGGAGACAGCACGACGATCGAGCAGCGCGTGTCCACCTCTGGCTTCGCGACACGACTCGACCTGGGAGACGGAGCGCTCACGCAGCGAAGTGAGCTAAGCGATCTACGATTCAGCGGTTCGCTGCTCACTCGCGGCGCGTCGCACGACCGCTCGATCGGCTACGAGGTCGCAACGAATCGCGTGCGATACGCATCCGGGTCGGCGCAGACCGGCACCACGGGCTTCGATCTGACGCAGCGGCCGAAGACGGGCGCCCTCTGGATCGACGACCTGTGGCGACTGTCGCCGCGGTGGCTCGTCGAAGGAGGATTGCGAGCGGAAGGGTTGTCGGGACGCGACTGGGCGGCTCTCTCGCCTCGACTCTCGGTGAAGTACCTCGCCAGCTCCAACGTCGCGCTCACGGCGGGCGCGGGCCGCGTTACGCAGTGGATGCAGTCGCTCGCGGGGGACGGAGCGCTGCGCTACTTCGACATCTGGATCGCGAGCGACTCGTTCATCCCGGTGGCGGCCGCGTGGCACTACGTGGCCGGCGTCGAGCGCCGTCTGGACGCCGGCTCCGTACGTCTCGAAGGGTTCGTCAAGCAGTACGATCGTGTGCTCGAGGCCAACTGGTCTGAAGATCCGGGCCGCCGAGGCGACGAGTTCTTCGAGGCGAAAGGGCTGTCGTATGGTCTCGACGTGTTCGCGCGCTGGCAGCCGGCGACGGGCGCGAACGGCTGGATGACGTACTCGTACGGTGTGAGCTCTCGGTGGCGCGACAGCGTGCGCTGGGCGCCCGGGCACGACCGCCGCCACGAGCTGGACGTCGTCGCCACGTGGCCGCTCGCGCGCTACCGGCTGGGCGCCCATTTCGGATTGGCGACCGGCACTCCGTACACGCCCATCACCGGCGAGATCGTGCGGCGCGTCTACGATCCCTCGCGCGACCGCTGGGGGACGGGTGATCCGCGCCTCCGGCTCGAGCCCCTCGGCGGCGTGCGGAACAGCGAGCGCTTTCCGCCCACGCATCGCCTCGACCTCGACGCATCGCGCGAGTTTCTCTATCGCGGTGCTACCGTAGCTCCCTACCTGAGCATCGTGAACGCGTACGGCGCGAAGAACGTGTTCGTCTATCTCTACGACTACTCCACCGATCGTCCGAAGCGCCGTGCGATCTCGCAGTTCCCGGTGCTGCCAAGCCTGGGGGTGCGCATTGGATTCTAGGCGGATGCGCGCGGCGTTCGTCGCGGCGATGCTGCTCATCAGCGCGTGCGAGATCGAGAAGGTCGCCATCCCCGTGACCGAGGCGCGGCTCGCCACGCACGGCGTGCTGAGCGCCAGCGCGTCGACGCAAGTGGTGCTGCTCGAGCGTACGAGAAACGGATCGATCCAGCTGATCGCGCCTCCCTTCGATCTCCGCGACCCGATCGTGACGGACGAGGGGGTGGCCGAGACGGGGGCGATCGTCAGACTCGAGATGCCGGGCGGGCGGATGCTCCTCGCCCGCGAAGACAACCTCGTCTCTGGCGACGCGAGTGGGCGGGGCGTCTACCGCTTCTTGCTGCCGGGCGCGTCGCTCGAGCGAAATGTGCCGTATCGATTGTCGGTGCTCACGAGGAAGGGCGAGGCGCTCAGGGGCGAGACGGCCGTTCCCGGGGGTGTCGTCGCGCCGGCTGCCGAGCCGCGGCAGTTCGATCGCGCGCGCGACACCGCGTTCATCCAGTGGCCGGCAGCATCCGGCGCGCGAAGCTACTACGTGCGCATCGAGACACCGTTCGGGCCGCGCGCATTCTTCACCGACAGCACACGCGTACGCCTCACGGGCGACCTGCGCAACGTCGAGCTCAGATCACTGGCGCACGTCTTCATTCCCGGATTTCCGCAGATCGTCACGGTGTCGGCAGTGGACTCGAACTTCTACGACTGGTATCGCACGCACAATGATCCGCTGTCCGGGGCGGGACTGGTGAGCCGAGTCACGGGCGGATTCGGCTTCTTTGGCTCGCTTGTCCGGCTGCACTTCCAGGAGCTCCGCGTCGTGGCGCCGCAGAGCGAGCCGGTCGCGGGGAAGTTTCGCGTCGTTGGTTCGGCGCTCGAGGTGAGCACGACGCCGTATCTCAGCCTCGACGTGTACGTCGAGTCGCCGTCCGCGCGCAGCGACCAGCCCGACGCACTGTCGGGCCAGTTCCAGAAGCGCCCCACCTTCAGCAACCCGGGCTGCCAAATCTGCGGGTTGCTCGGCAACTCGCAGGGCGGCCGGATCAACCTCTACTTCCTCCGCGACTGGTCGGCAGCGGACACCGCCGAGGTGTTCACGGGAGAGATCCGCGGGGACACGATCGTCGGCTCGTACCGGGGATTCGGCGGCGTCGCTCGCTTCGTCAGGGCGCGATAGAGTGCGATGGGGCGCGAGTTGGGAGCCAGCGACGTGACTGCCACGTCGCCGAAGCTCGCCATCGTCACCACCCGTCCGGGCAGGAACGAGACCCCCGTTGCGAGAGTCACGTTCGTCGATGACCTGGTGTACCTGGTGGAGATGTCGTACACCCCGCTGGGCAGAGGCCAGCATCGCATTCAGCTCGGATCGAGCGGAGATCCTCAGTTCTTGGGAATGTTCGGGTTCCCGGTGATCTCGTTCGTGGGCAGCGGCCAGCAGGTAATGGCCTCGTTGTATACCTGACCCGAGGTAGACCCCGGATACGGGCCCTTGGGGAAGAGATCCACGCTGTAGTACTTCTTGTACCGCCGAAGGTCGCCAAGCCGGTGGTTGTCCAGGTAGAAGTCGCGGCTCCGCTGGTCGCGAAGCTCGGCCATGAGCGCGTCGCCCGCGAGGGTGGCGGGGGCTTGGAGGCCCGCCGCGCGGCGCGTGTTGACGAACGTGAGCGTCGCCGGCGTCGGACCCTGGGCCTCGGCGACGATGTACTGCGCCTCCAGGCCGGACGCCACGCGCACCGACATGATCGGCGCGAAGGCTCCCCCGGCGAGCGTGTTCGTGAAGGTGCTGTACGATGGAGGTGAGAGCGGCGTGAACGCGCGACCGGTAGTCCCCGCGATGCGCGGGACGCGCGGATCGTTGACCATGTCGAAGAAGGGCGTGTTCAACAGATATCCGTTGCTGGCGAGTGTCAACCGCTCGTAGGTCCTGTTTCGCTGCCCCGTGGTGTTGTCCGAGTAGTAGGCACGGAACTCGAACGCTGCCGGCACCAGGTTCGCGAACGCGATCGCGCCCGCTTTGTCGTTCTTGTTCAACGCTGCACGCGCGGCGCCGACCAGCGCGAAGTACCGCACGGAGTCGGCAGCGGCCACGAGGTTCGGGTTCACCGCCGGACGCGACTGAAAGTAGGTCTTTGCCGCCGTCGCGATCGTGATCGATTCCTGGAATCGCGTGATCGCGTCCGTGAACATCTCCTCGGGTGACTTCGGCACGCCGAGGTCGATCGGCGTGACGCACATCATCTCGGCCAGATCGATGTAAGCGTGACCTGCGTAGGCGAGCGATCGGGCCACGCGGAGGTCGCGCGACGCACTGTCCCCGAGAATGATCTTGAGCCGCTTCGCCGCGTCGTCCGACAGGAACCGGGCGCGCTGCGCCGGTCCGTACAGGAAGACGTTGATGTACGTCATGTCGGAGTACAGCGACCGCCGGTCGATGTCGCCCTCCTCGGCGAACACGGCCCGGTTGAAGATCTCGTCCGTCAACTGGGCGTTCCAGTAGGTGTTCTCGGAATGGCCGAACTGATAGGCGAAGATCGGTCCGTTCGCGATGAGGTCGGCGTAGATCGGATTGTTGACATCCGGCTCCTCGACGGCGCCGGGATTATCCGCCGTGAGGAACTCGTTGCATGCCGCCGCGCTTGCGAGGAGAGCGACCGTCGCGGCGAAGCGCGCGATCACGAAACGGCGCGGGAGCGAAGTCGTCTGAGTCATCGTCTCGTTGCTCCGCATCAGAAACCGAGGGTGAGCGCCGCCGTGAGCCGCCGCATCATCGGCGCGGCGTAGGCGTCGACACGAACGAAGTTGCGTCCGCCGTACGAGTTCACTTCGGGATCGACCCCCTCGTACTTCGACCACACTTTCAGGTTGCGTCCGGACAGGGTCAGCTTGGCCGACGATGCTCCCGCTCGCGCGACGAGCCGCTCCGGCACGTCGATGGAGAGGGAGAGTTCGCGCAGCTTGACGAAGTCGGACGATTGGATCCACTCCGGACTGACGCCCGAGGTGTTGCGATAGACGGCCAACTCCTTGAACAGCACGCTGTCCGCCGCGCTCTGCGGAAAGCGCGCACGCGGATCGTTGACTCGCGTGCAGTTGTCGTTGGCCGCCTGGCAGCGACTGCGCTCCTGCTGGTTGAACAGGAACGCGCCCGACTTGTAGTCGAGCAACGCGTAGACGCTGAACCGCTTGAAGAAGGTCATCGTGTTGGAGAATCCCATCTCCCGCGTCGGAACGGACGGACCGATGTACCGGCGCGAGCTGTCTCCGGTGTTGTAGATGGCTGCGCCAGCGGGCGTCAGCAGGGCGGCGCCGTTCGCGTTGCGTGACGGTGGGGTCACCCAATAGCCACCGAGCGGGTAGCCAACGCGATGCTGCTGCACCACGCCGTACGCCTGGCCAGTCGGAGTGTCGGTCGTCTTACTCTCGACACCGAATCCCGTGAGCTCGTTGTGGTTGGTCGACAAGTTCACCCGCGTCTCCCACTCGAACTGGCGCAGTCGGACGGGGGAGCCGAAGACCGAGAGCTCGATGCCGCGGTTCAGCACGGATCCGAGATTTCCCAGTCGCGAGCTGTTGAAGCCCGTGGACGCGGGGACCAGGATCGACTGGAGCATGTCGTCCGTGGTCTTGTTGTAGAAGGTGAACTCCGCGCCGAGTCGATCCTGGAACATGCCCAGGTCGAAGCCGACCTCGAGCTCGGTCCCGCGCTCCGGCTTGAGATCTGGGTTTCCGATGGACGAGGTGCGCAGCGCGGGGTTGGTCGCCGTTCCCTGCGTCACCCGGTCCACGGTATATGTCTGCGGCGCGGAGTACGCAGACGGCGCGCGGCCGGCCTGGCCCCATGCGGTGCGCAGCTTGAGTGTGTTGATCCGGCTCGCGTCCAGGAAGCCCTTCGCCCCGGGCTCTTCCGACAGCACGTACGACGCGGAGACCTTCGGATAGATGATGAGATCGAAGTTCGTGCCGAAGGAGGAGTGGTCGTCGGCCCGCAGCGCGCCCGTGAGGAACAGCCGGTTGTTCAACGCGAACTGCTCCTGCACGTAGTAGCCGACCGAGTTGTTCTCGCTGAATCCCTCCAGGCCGGTCGTGCGCGTCAGCAGGTCCACTCGCGTCACGTCGATCGCGCCGATGCCGATCCCACGCGCCTGCACCGACTTGCTGTTGTCGGCGACCACCTGCGTGCCGAACAGCGTCGTCGCCAGAAGATTGCTGCGTACGTTCCAGAGCAGCGTGCCGGCGTAGTCGAGTGTGAGGATCCGCCTCGTCGGCGTGCTCCGGAAATTTGCGCCCGTAGCGGCGTCGGCATCCTGCGTGGCCTCGATGTCACCCGGCAGGAACAGGAGCTGCGCCTGCGTCAGCGAGTTGTCGAAGCCGGCGGTCATGCGGTTCTGGAACCACTTGAGCGGGTTGTACGTGACGGTAGCCCCGAGGGTCAGGCGCTCGCTCTCCGTGTAGTTCTGGTAGCGGTTCGCCGTTCTCGGGGAGATCGTCTTCCATCCCTCGTTGCCGGCGCCCAGCCGGCTGATGCGGCCAGCATCGCCGCGCACCGCACTCAGGAGGAGCCCGTTCGCCGATTCATCCTGAATGGGAAGGCGCAGCCTCCCGTCCTGCCAGTTCACCGTGAACTCGAAGTTCGACTTCTCGCTTGGATTGAACCCGAAGTTGGAGCGGATCGAGGTGCGATTGTTGTCGCTGTTGTAGAACACACCCTGCTCCACGTCGCGATCGGCAGCCATGTAGAACGAGTACCGCTCACCGCCGCCGCGCACGTTTCCAGAGTAGCGCAGGATATTGCCGTCGCGGATCGCCAACGTATCGCGCGTGAGCGGGTTGTCGCGGATGACCGTGTTCACGGGCACCGTCAGGCACACGGGCCACACGTGCGTCGTGTCGACCGGCGAGACGACGGCCGCCTGCGTCGCCGCGTCGCACGTCTTGAGATTGTCCTGCGGAAGCAGCTTCCACGCGCTCTGGCCCGTCTCCGCCTTGAATCCCCAACGCATCGACTGCGGGCCGCGCACACCCTTCTTCGTGATGATCTGGATCACGCCGTTCGCCGCTTCAGCGCCGTAGAGCGTCGCCGCGGCGGGCCCCTTGATGATCTCGATCGATTCGATGTCGTTCGGATTGAGGTTGTTGAGCGCCGACGTCACCTGCGAAGATTGCGCGAGCCCCGCAGTGCCGCCGCCGGTGGCGCTGAAACCGCCGAGATCGTCGATGTTGAAGCGAATCCCATCGATGAACACGACAGGCTTGTAGCCGCTCAGCGAGCTGGCGCCTCGAATGCGGATCTCGCCCGCCGTGCCCGTCACGCCGGAGCCGGGCAGGATCGTCACTCCCGGCGACTTGCCCTGGAGCACCTCGGTGACGTTCACCATCGAGGTCTTGGCGTTGAGGCTCCCGACGTCGAGCTGCGTTATCGAGTTACCAAGCGTGCGCTTCTCGGCGGCGCCGCCCGTGCCGGTGACCACGACCGCGTCGAGCATGGCCGACACGACCGAGAGGGAGAAGTCCACTCGCGTCTCCGCGCCCGCCGTGACCGTGATCGTACGCGTCGCGCGCGCATATCCGATGCGACGCACGGCGACGTCCACGGTGCCGGCAGCGACGTTCGCGATGACGTAGTCGCCGGTAGCGGACGTGATCGCGCTCTGTTGGCGACTGGGGACCATGACCGTGGCGCTGGGGATGCCGCGATCGCCGGACGCGTCGGTGACGCGACCGCGGATCGTGCCGGTGGTCTGCGCGATGAGCGGCGCAGACGAAATCACAAGTGCGGCCCCCGCAGCGGAGACGCTCCGCATGAGGGAAAGACAAGGCCGATGCATCAGCACTCTCCTTGATTGACAACTCGCGGCGGAACGTCGCAAGGCGTGCGCGCGTGGCGCGAAGGGCGAGGTGGGCGTCCACGGAGAACCTCGTCGTTCTCTGCGGCGGACGGCACAATGGTATCCCGCAAACGCGCGCGAGGGCAACTACCGCGGAGAGGATTCTCGCTGCGCGGCCGGTGACGTGAAGCCCGCCATGACAGGCAGCGCGTCTCTCGCCCGCACCGCATTTGCGAAAGGCCCGAGCAAATGCGCCACACTGTTCGCGTAGTAGCTCACCAGCGGCCGCCCCTTCGGCAGCACGAGAAAACCCTCGCCCGTCCGAGCGATCACCCGCCGCATCCGGAGCATGCGGTACGCACGTTCGAACAGCTCCTCCACCGACCGGTCGTCGCGCAACACCCGCGCATTGAGCTCGCGCAGCACGCCGCGCATTTCGTCGATCCGTTCGAATAATTGATCACGCATTATGAAATCGCCATCGAAGCTC
Organism: Gemmatimonadaceae bacterium; assembly: GCA_039920785.1. Classification (GTDB taxonomy): domain Bacteria; phylum Gemmatimonadota; class Gemmatimonadetes; order Gemmatimonadales; family Gemmatimonadaceae; genus AG11. The sequence continues at coordinate 13,540 of JBDSDB010000124.1, read as the reverse complement.
TGGATCGCCGCGCAAACGAGCGGCACCGGTGTCACCGGGATGAGGAGCCCCACGCGCTCGAGCAACCCGTCGCACAGTGTCTGCACTCTCGCCAACCGATCGGCCTTCTCGAGCGTGAACAGGTCACGATGCTCGGCAAACCAGGGCGCCAGCGGGATCGGCGCTCCCACGACCACCGCGGCACGCCCATACCGCTTCCAGCGGCGCGAGAGGAGGCGACCCATGTTCCACCCGATGTACCGCGCCACCTCCCCGGCCTGTACCAGGCGCGATGGGGGGCGCCCGCCCTCCTTCACGGCGAGCTCCCGCAACAGCGACCGGTCCTCGAGTACGCGGTCGTAGTTCACCGCGACAGGAACGACGTGCAGCCTGGCCGCGTATTCGGGCTCGCGACCGATGCCGAGCACGTAGTCCAGCAACCCGATCTTGGGAGGCCGCAGCTTGCCGTCGCGCGTGAGGCCGCCCTCGACGAAGATTCCCTGCGTCACGCCTTCACGCGTGATGAGCTGCACGTACCGTTCGAGCACCGTGTGGTAGAGCGGCTCGCGATACCGGCGTCGGATGAAGTACGATCCGAACGCCTTGAACACGAGCTCCAGCGGAAAGGCGCGCGCCCACTCGCCGACGGCATAGGAGATGGCCACCTGTCCGGCGAGCCCGTAGCTCACGAGGATGTAGTCCGCGTTCGACCGGTGGTTCATCACGTACACGAGCACCGCGTCCCGCGGCAGCGGATCGCCGGCCCCGGGCTCGGCGAAGTCGACGGAGACTTTGTAGAACAGGTTGAGCAGCCAGCCGGCGACGCGATAGCCGAGCTGGTAGTACGCGACGACGTTGAAGAAGGGGACGATCTCGTGGACGTAACCATCCACCTTCTTCCACACCTCGCTCTCCGCCACGTTCTGCTCCGTGGCATGCAGCCGGACAGCCTCGCCGATCCGCGCGTCGGCGAGCAGCCGCGCACGGACGTGCTTTCGGCTCGCGAGCTTGAACCGGTCGACGCGCGCACGGTTGTGCAGCAGCGCGCGGCGTCCCATTCGATCGAAGAGACCTTCCATGTCACTTCATCCGTTCGAACACGAAGATCCCCTTCTTGCTCGCGGTCACGATGTCTGCCCTGCCGTCGCCCGTCACGTCGCGGATGACGATCTGCAGACCGATGCCGGCGTCGCCATCGATGACGTGTGGCGTCCAGGTCGGCCTCCCGGCGGCATCGCGGCCTCCGCGATACCAGATTAGCTCGGACGGATCGAACTCGCCGGGGTCGTTTCCGTTGTGGGCGAAGAAACGCTTGCCCGTGACGAGATCCATCGTGCCGTCGCCGTCGAGATCCGCGACTGCGAGGGCGTGCATCACCGACACGCGCTCGTCGATCGAGTGACGAATCCAGCGCGTTGCACCTGCCGAATCGCGCACCTGCTCGTGCCACCACAGGCCGTAGTCGTGCGCGGACGACGAGACGACGTCGCGGTCTCCGTCGCCATCCATGTCGTACGCGTACATCTGCGCGGCGGGTGCTCCCAGGTCGGCGTGGTGCTCGACCCATTCACCGCCCGCGGCGTCAGGCGCGCGCCACCAGGCGTCGATCGACACGACGTCACGCCGCCCGTCACCGTCCACGTCGTCGAATCCGAGCCCGTGCGGCATCGCGCGCGTGCGCGAGGCGGGCAGCGAGTCGCTGATCACGTGACGTGTCCACGTCGTGTCTCCGGATCTCTTGGGCGGCTCCATCCAGACGACGCGTCGCGCCGCTGCGTCGACGAAGAGCAGGTCATCTCGTCCGTCGCCGTTCACATCCTCGAGGCGCGGCGACTCGCTCGCCACGGACGGGTGCACGAGCCGGCGGGTCCACGCCCCGGGGCGCGTACCCGGGTTCTGGTACCAGTACGCGCCGCGCCCCGGAAAGTCGAACTGTACCACGTCCACCCACCCGTCGCGATCCACATCGAGCGCGAAGTCGAGGAAGGAATCGCTGTAGCCCCGGTGGATCGAGAACGGCTTCGCTGGTCTGAGCTCGTGCGCGCGCCACGTCGGCGCCTCGAACCACTTCGCTCCGGCGATGAGGTCGATGTCGCCATCGCGATCGACGTCCCCGGCGGCGACCCCCTCGGAGAGAAACGCGCGGTCGAGCACGCGCTTTCGAAAGCGAACCGAGGGAGACGGTGTCGCGCCTCGCCATTCAGGCGACACGCGCAGCTCGCGGACCTCGATCTCCCGGAAACGCACCGTGTCGGCCGGCCGAGCCCCCACCTGAATGCAGATGTGCTCCGATCGCTCCGTCGCGCGAGCCGTGTTCGTGAAGTCGGTCAGCAGCAGGCCATTCACGAAGATCCGCACCCGCCCGCCGTTCGCGTAGATCGCATGCTCCACCACATCGTCGGTCTTCTCGACTCGGCCCAGCGTCGCCGCGTCGGCGTGGGCCAGCACGCGACCCTTCGCGTCGCGGATCGTTCCCCACTCGGCGCGCATCAACGGAATGACCAGTCCGGGGAACGCATCCGAGCCTGTACCCGGTCGCAAGCGGAGCAGTATCGAGGCGCGCGTCGACTCGTCGCGTGCGCTGACACGCATTCGAAGCACGAAGGCGCCGAATCCACGCACCGTGCAGAGTGCATCTGCTCCCCTGGCCCCACGTCCCACGAGCATCCCGTCGACGACCGAGAATGTCGAGCCGCCCGTCCACCCCGCAAGCGACTTCCCATCGAAGATCGCTGTCCAACCGTGTGGCTCTGGCGCGCGCTGGGCACGTGCCGCTCGCGTCACGATCGCTCCCGGCACGATCGCCAGCAGCACGACGATCCACCGCGCCATTCGCCGTTCACCGTCCATGGTCGTCTCGCGGAGTACTGGTTCGGCTAACGCAACGTCCCGAGATAGGCGATCAGATGATGCAGATCCACCTCCGGGATGACGTCGATGAAGTTGTTGGGCATCAGTGTGTACGAGGAGATTCTGCGCTCGGCGATCTGCGCCTTGGGCACGCCGATCTCCTTCGCCTGACGATCGACGAACACGGCGCTGACGCCCTGCTCGCGGCGGAACAGACCGGTGAAGACGTCGCCGTTCTTGAGAATGACGGTCTCGTACCGGAACGACGGGGCGACGCTGCGATTCGGCGCGAGCACCTTCGCGATCAGGTCGGCCGCCGAGCGACGGCCCACGCCGTCCAGGTTCGGGCCGACCTGGCCGCCCTGTCCACGCACACTGTGACACGCACTGCAGTTCGCCGCAAACACCCGCGCCCCTTGCGCAGGCGACGAGCGACTCGGATCGAAGCGAGCGGCGCGCGCCTCGATGACGCGCATGCGCGCCGCCTCGTTCACCTCCGTCACGCGCGCGAGCTCCATGACCTCGGCCCGGATGGACTCTGGCTTCCCCGCGACCAATCGCTCGCGCAGCGTGGGATCGTCGAGCGCATGCGCGGGAAGGCGGCCGTTCCTCGCGGCATCCAACAGCGTGCGCGCACCCGTAGCGCTGCCGGCCAGAGCGTAGACGGCGCGCTCACGCAGTCGCGGGGAGCCGCTCTCGAGACTTCGCACGAGGTGACGTTGCCCCTCCGGTCCCGCTGCGGCGAGCGCGTCCACCAGCCCGTCACGAATCGCCGCGGGCGCCGATGTATCGGTCATCGCGCGCCCGACGTGCTCGAGATGTTTCGCTGGGTCGATCGACAGCAGTGCGCGGCCCGCCGCGACACGCGCGGCCGGCGCCGCTGCGGTGTCGTCGTAGAGCGCGACGAGCGCCGGCTCGGCCGCGCGAAGCTTCAGCTCTCCCGCGATGCGCGCAGCCTGCTGCCGTCTCGACGAGACGTCCTCCTTCTCGAGTCCCGTCCCGTACGCCGGCTGGAGGAAGTGCGCCACCAGACTCTCGCTCCACACGCGCATCGCGGCTGGCAACATCTCTCCTCGATCGGCGATCCCGCCGCGCGCCACCTCGTGCAGGTCGATCTGAAGTCCGCGGTCGTTCGGGAAGTTGCGCGTGACCAGCGCCGCCAGCGGCGCCGTCTCGGCGGCGGGCGCGTGCCGAGCGATGTGTCGCAGGTAGTGGAGCAACCGCTCGTTCGGTTCGGTGACACGCTGCAGATGCGCCAGCAGCAGGCGCGCCGCCTTGGCTGAGGGAATCCCGCTCGCCGCATCCGCGAGCGCACGCACGTCCGCGTCGCTCCACGTGGACGTGCGCACGCGCGCGAGCACCGCCGTATCGCGCAGCTGATCGCGCAGCGCGATCCGCACGGTGTACATGAGATGCGTGTCCTCGTCCGGCACCTGGCGCTTCAGGTCGAGAAGCGGCTGTAGCTCCGACCATCCCGGATGCCGGCCGAGTATCTCAGCGGCCACTCGTCTCGCATGCGGGCTCTTGTCGACGAGTGCCGACTCGGCGAGCGCCCGATCTGCGTGCGCGAGCGTGCGCTCCTCGTTCAGGATTCGCAGCGCGTGGATGCGAACCAGCTCGTCGGAGTCGGTGACCGCGGCCCGCAGGCGCTCCGGCGAAAGGCTCCCCAGACGGCGAAGAATCCAGAGACCATGCGAGCGTTGCTCCGGGGAGGCGCCGCGCCGCTCTACCATTCGCCGGACCGCCGTGATCACGTCATTCCCACCGCGATCCACGAGCTCATTCATCGCGATCATCCGAACGGTGACGTTCGGATGGGCGAGATCGGCGATCAGCTGGCTGACCGTCGCTCGCGTCCAATCGGCGCGCGGAGCACGCGCTGGCGAGCCGACGTCTTTGCCCGTGTAGACGATGCGCCAGATGCGCCCGCTCCGGCGATCGCGCCTCGGATCGTCGAGTGGAAACTCGTAGTGGCCGATGATCGGGTTGTAGAAATCGGCGACGTAGAGCGCGCCGTCGGGACCGAGCTCGATGTCCACCGGCCGGAAGTTCGGATCGCCGCTGATCACGAAGTCCTCCAGCTCCACCGCTTGCGGCGAGCTGCCGTGCCACGCGAGCCTGTTCCGATTGATCCGGCTGGTGACGACGTTGCCGCTGAAGAAGTTCCCGCGGTATGCTGCCGGAAAGTGATCCGCCTCGTACAGCACCACGCCGGCGATCGCTGTCGAGCCGTGCAGGTGCTCCATCATCTGCGGCCCGAAGCCGATGCTCGTCGGCAGGCGGCCGAAGTGCGGATACTCGCCGCCACGGATAGGCTGATAGATCGGCTTCGTGTGAGAGTCCGAAGAATAGAAGTATCCGAACCGATCCACGAACAGGCCGAACGGGTTCACGCGTCCCCACGTCATCTGCTCCACGCGGCTGCCGTCGTCGCGGAAGCGGAAGGTGTTTCCCGACGTCATCGAGATCGAGTCGCCATCGGTTCCGGCCACGGTCGAGTGGTTGCTGAAGCCGTGTCCCGCGTGGATCCACCCGTCGTATCCGCGGAGCAGGCTGTTCACCATGCCGTGGGTGTCGTCGTGGTCGAACGGACCATACAGGACGCGGCGCTCGTCGGCGCGGCCGTCGCCGTTGCGGTCGTACATCCGGGACACATTGGGGATGCTGTACACGATGGCGCCGTCCCTCATCGGCACCACGCCAATCGGGATGTTCAGGCTATCCGCGAAGGTCGTGAACCGGTCGGCGCGGCCGTCGTGGTTCGTGTCCTCGAGGATCGAGACGCGGTCCCGCCCTGCGCCTGGCCCGGCGGCGATCGGGTACTCGCGCGAATGACTGACCCAGAGCCGGCCGCGCGCGTCGAACGCCAGGTTCATCGGCTTGTCGATCTCGGGCTCCGCCGCGACGAGCTGCACCTCGAAGCCCGGCGGCACACGGAGCGCGATGCGTTCTGCCTCGGGGCTGCGCCACGTCGTGTCTGGCGCGCTGGACGCGACGACAGCCGGCGCTCGCCCATGCGCGTCGGGCAACATGCCGAACGCCAAGAGCCCGAGCAGTACCGTTCGTTGGAGCATGACCGCTACAGTGCGGGTGAGACGACGCGGAACGCGAGCGCGTGCAGGTGCGTCAGGGTGTGATATTGCGCCCCCGCGAAACGAGCGGCAAGGGAAGCGAGCCCGGGACGCCGCTAGCGCGCGCCCACCGCTGGTGCGAGTCACGGTTGCGCCAGTGCCTCGGCGAGAGTCCGAGAAGTATGAAGGAGACTCTGGAGCTTCGCGTCGATGCGAGGCACGCGTCACGACTCTTCGCCGACGACGAAGGAACGGCACTGGGCGAGTGGGTGCGCAAGGTCGTTCTCTCGACCTCCGACAGTCGCCTGCCGCAGATCGCCGCGCTCGACCGCGAGCTCCGCGCGCAGGTGCCTCGCCACACGCTGTTCGGAGGCTGGTACTACCGCCGGCGCTATTCCCGCGCCGAGATCGCGGCCGCGCCGCTCCTCACGCTCAGCATCGGCCACTCGGCGCATCTGTCCGGCGACGTCGCCGGCACGATCTACGATTCCGTCAGCGCGTGTCCCGTCTGCGGAGCCGGCCGCCGTCGCCTCTCGCCGCTCCGGCTTCACTTGGGCAAGCTGCCTCGGCTGAAAGACATCGTCAGGTCGGGCAGCGACGAGTGCATCGTGTCCGCGAGTTTCGTCGAGGCCTGCGAGCGGTTCGGCGCTCGGGGAGTGGCATTCTCTCCCGTCGAGTTCCGGCGCACGCCACGCGGAGGCGTGCCTGCCTGGTACGAGATGTCGTCCACCGCGCCGCCCCTCTCGATGTCACCCGATACCATCTGCGCGTCCGGGCCCTTTCCAGACGCGAAGCGCGATTCGAGCTCGGTCTGCCCGCTCGGGGACACGATCGGGCACGCCCGGATCACCGAGGTGCGTCTCGCCGCCAGCCGCGCCCCGGATGCCGATGTGATCTGGACCCGCGAGTATCTGGGCAGCGTGATGGGGTTGTTCACGCCGCATCGCGAGCTGTTGATCAGCAATCGGCTCTATCGGGCGCTCGCCGCAGCCGGAATCCGCGGGCTCGGCATCGAGATCGCTCGACTGCGCGAGTCGAGGACCCTGGGGGACAGGATCGTCGAAGGCGGGTGACTACCTTCGCGTGCGTATTGGACGATGTTGACCCCTTGAACCTCGTCGTGGCGTCAGAACAGCGGGGACGCGCATGACGCCGATGCAAAGGATATCAAACGGATCAACTACCACTGCAACTGATTTGATGTTGCGGGGGCCGAGGCCCGGCGCCGCAGCCCACACGACATCGCAGGGCTGGCTGTGAGAGATGCCTCGTCGCGAGTCGTGGCCTGCCCGCCCGAGCCGTATCCGGCCGGTTCCGCGTCAGCCGTGTGACATCCGCGCTCCCGCTTCGGGGCGCCACGCGAAGCGTCCGAGTCGCGCGACGAGCCGCGGTGAGCCCGAGGCCGGCGATCCAGCTTCACCGAGTGCCGAAGGAAATAGGTCCCGGTAATCGCCCGAGCCTTACGCTCGACGTCATCGAGCTGTCGCACTCCGTGCGCGATTCGCTGACCGACGTTACGATTCCATCGACGGTTCGGTCGCGCCTCACACACTGTCACGGATGGCAATGCCTCCCACCGAGCGATCCGATCTCCGGGATCGACTCCAGTCGGCACTCGGTGCCGGATATCGCGTAGAGCAGGAGCTACAGAGCGGGGGGATGAGTCGCCTGTTCCTGGCGACCGATCTCTCGCTCCTCCGGCCGGTCGCGGTGAAGGTGTTGCCACCGGATCTCGCCGGTGAAGTGAACGCGTCGCGATTCCAGCGGGAGATCGCCGTCACCGCACACTTCCAGCATCCGCACATCATCCCGATCCTGAGCGCCGGCGCGCACGGGTCGCTCCTCTACTACACGATGCCCTTCGTGGACGGGGAATCGCTCCAGCAGCGCATGTCGCGCCCGGACGAGCCTCTGCCGGCCGCGGACGCCTATCGCCTGCTCGCAGAAGTGGCCGACGCGCTGGCGTATGCCCACGCGCATGGAGTAGTCCATCGCGACGTCAAGCCGTCCAACATCATGCTCTCCGGCGATCATGCGGTGCTGGTGGACTTCGGCGTGGCGCAGGCAATGTCGGCCGCGGTCGATGGCGAGCAGGCAGTCGCGGGACTGCTCGTCGGCACTCGGCAGTACATGGCGCCCGAACAGTTCACGGGTTCGCTGCAGGTGGACGGACGTGCGGACATCTACTCGCTCGGCGTCGTCCTCTACGAGGTACTCACCGGAAAGCTCCCCGACGACGGCTACGATCTCACTCCCTCGGGAGGACGACGCAGCGCCGCGAAGACGCTGAGCGACCTGCGCCCGGACGTCCCGAGGGAGCTGGACCTCCTCGTCCGTCGAGCGCTCGCATCACTGGTCGAGTCGCGGCTGGCCACTGCCGAGGAGCTGCGTGACGGACTGGCGCGCGCCGCGGCAGCGCCGTCGCGGCCAACGCGGCTTCGCAACGTGGGGATCGCCGCCGTGATAGTCGCCGCACTTGTCGCGCTCGCCCTGCTCTGGAAAGGCGGCGCCAGACCCACCGTGGACGACGATCGCGTCGCCATCGCGCCGTTCGAGGTCATGCTGGCGGAGCATGCGCTCTGGCGGGAGGGATTCGTCGATCTGCTTTCGGCCAAGCTCGACGGCGCCGGCCCGCTGCGTACCGTGCCGCCTTCGGTCGTGGTGCGAGTGTGGCAAGGACCCGCCGACGTGGAATCGGCGGTCGCCTTCGGCCGACGCACCGGCGCGCGGTTCGTCGTGCTCGGGCACGTACTCCCGGCGGGGCGCGACTCCGCGCGAATCTCGGCATGGCTCGTGGACGTGCTCGCGCACAGCCGCGGCGAGCCGATCGAGTTTCGCGATGCAACCGACCGGATGGACCGGATGGCGGACTCGCTCACGCTCGCGCTCCTTCGCGGGATCGGCGCGGCCCGCCCGATGACCGCTGTGCGGCGCGGCTCCATGAACTCGACGTCGCTCCCCGCAATCCGCGCGTTCCTCCAGGGCGAGCAGTATCTCCGGCGCACCGAATGGGACTCGGCACTCGCGGCGTACGCGAGAGCGGTCGAGCTGGACAGCACCTTCGCGCTTGCGCACTCGCATCTCGGGATCACCTACGGCTGGCAGCGATACGGCACCGACTCCCTCGCGCGCGTGCACGCGCTGCGCGCCGGAGCACTCAACGTTGGGTTGGGCACGCGCGACAGCCTGCTGATCGCTGCCGACTCACTCCGGAGCGTGGCGTACGGGTACGGTCACGATCCGCAGTACCGCTCGCACGTGGTGCGGCTCTTTGGCACGCTCCGAAGGGCGACCGAGCGCAACGAGCAGGATGCGGAGGCGTGGTATCGCCTGGGCGACGCGTACTTCCACTTCGGAGTCGGACCCGGCATCAGCGTCTCGGAGCAGGAGATCCTGCGCACGTTCGATCGCTCGATAACGCTCGATTCGGCGTTCGCTCCGGCCTATATCCATCCGGTGGAGCTGGGCTTTTCTGTCGGCGACTCGGCGCGCGCGCTCCGCTACGCCCATCGGTACTTCGCGCTTCGCCCCACGGACGTCAGCGCCGCCGGAACGCTGCTCGCCGCCCGACTGCTTGCGGGAACGGACGCGGTGAAGTTCGAGGCACGCGTGGCGCTCGACACCGCATCCGCCGATCTACTCTTCCAGGCCTACTCTGCGGCGCGACGCGCACTCGATCAGCGCGCGGTGGCCGTCGCGCTGCTGCAGGCGATGACGTCAGGACGACAGGCCCTGTATGCGCCTCTCGCCAATCCCGCGTTCGCACGCGTGCGGATGGTGCGACAGCTCGCGTACCGGGGCAGGTTCCGCGAAGCGATGGAACTGCCCGAGGCGCGCGAAAGTGGCGCGTTCGCCGAGATGGCACTCGCAGGGGGTAGTCCTGCGTTGGAGGCGCGGCGCGTGCTCTCCACGTGGCTGCGCTCAGATCCGCGCGATCCGCAATTTGGTACGCCAGGGCTGGTTGCCGCGGGCGCATGGTGGGCACGACAGCGCGACACGACGTCGCTGCTTCAGATGGCACGCGTCGCCGAGGGCGCCGCGCACGGCGAGCCGGCGGAGCACAGAACCGCGACGTACACCGCCGCCGTCGCCGCGGCCTATCTCGCGCTGGCGCGCGCCGATACGACGGATGCACTTCGACGCTTCGCCGCATTGCCGGATTCCCTCTGCGAGATGTGCGCGGTGGCACGGTACGAGTACGCATCGGTGCTCTCTTCGCGTAGCCGGTTGCGCGAGGCCGCCGTCATCCTTGCGGACCGCCCGACGCTCCTTCCTTCGGCGATCGACGTGCTCTGGTCGCTCGAGCGTGCGCGCGTAGCCGAGCGGCTCGGCGATCTCGCCACCGCGCGGCAGAGCTACGCGGTGGTCGTCGCGGCCTGGAGCGGTGGCGACGACGAGCTCGCGCGCATCGTCGACGAGGCACGGCGCGCGAGCATCCGACTCGGACGCTGACCGCGACATGGCCCCGGGTGATTGACCTGGCCATGTGGTGACCGCGCAGCACGAGCCTCAGTTGCCCCTCGCGCGAGGATCTCGTCCTTCCAGAGTCGGTCGCGGCTTCCCGTCTCGGTCGCGGTCATCCTCTTCCTCCCATCTTCCGCATGCGAGCCTGGCTTCTTGCCGCCGTACTCGCGGCCCTGCCCCATCCGGCCGCGGCCCAGAAGCACACCACCGCCGCGATCGTGGAGCTCCGGCAGCGGTTGCTCCGGCACGACTGGAGCGGGCTCGAAATGGAGCTCGCGAAGCGGCAACTCCGTAACGACGACGAGAGTCTCCTGGAGTTCCGGTATCTGTTCGCCTTCGACGCGTTCGCGTCGGGCGACTCCGCACTTCGCCCAGCCCTCGACGCGTGGGTGTCCGCTGACCCGCAGTCCCCGCTCGCGCGCGCCGCGCGGGGATTCTACTTCGTCAGGATGGCGGCGGCGGCACACGACGCTGGCGAAGATCAGCCCTCTCGTGCCGCGTCCCGGGAGGTTTCGCGGTGGATCGCCCTCGCCGACGCCGACGTCGAGGCGACACTCCGGCTCGACCCCTCTGAGCTGATGGCCCACGTCATTCGGCTGGAGATGATCCCGCTGGAGTGGCGCGGCAGCGAGACCAGGAGCGCCTTCGCGGCGGCGATCGCCCTCAGACCATCGACGCTCCACGCGCGGGCGCTCTTCATCGAGACGCTCACGCCGCGCTTCGAGAATCCTCCGGGGCGCATGCAGCGCTTCGCCGACTCGGCACAGCGCAACGTCACGACCAATGCTCGGCTGCGCATCCTGCTCGGCATGGCCGACTACGAGCGCGCGCACGATCTGGCGGCCGGCGAGAAGCACGACGCCGCCATTCGCGCGTTCACGAAAGCCCTCGGCTTCGGCGACTACTGGAAGTTTCGCTACGAGCGCGGCATGGAGTACTATCGAATCGATTCGCTCAGCAAGGCGCTCATCGACCTGAATCGCGCGCTTGCGGAGCGGCCTGGCCACGTGCCCTCCCTCATCGGACGCGCGCTCACCTACGCCCATCTCGCCAGGCGCGCGTCCGGCGATGAGCAGGCCGGTCTGATGCGCCGAGCCGATGAGGACGTTCGGCTCGCGGCGACGCTCGATCCGAGAGACGCGAACGTGCGCGGCGTCCTGAACGGCACACCGCCTCCGGCCGGAGCACCTCCGTTGATCGCGACCGTCGCGAATCCCGCGATCCCGAACCCCGTCCCGCTCGATCGGCCGGAGGACCTGTTCGCTCTACGGCAGCTCCTCGTCGCGCGCGCGTTCGGCCGGCTCGACTCCGCGCTCGCCGCGCGGCGCACGGATGCGTTTTCAGTCCCCGCGCACGAGAGCCGCTACCTCTACGCGTTCGACGTCTTCGACAGCGGCGATTCGACGCTGGCCGGTCCGCTGGACGACTGGGTTGCGCGCGATTCGACACGCGCGGTCGCGTTCGCGGCGCGCTCGCGCTACCGCGTGCGTCGAGCCTGGCGCGCGCGCGGCACCGCGTTCGCCGAGAAGCTCACCGAGTCTCAGCGGGAGGGGATGCGCGCCTGGCTGGGGCTCGCGCGCCAGGATGCGATCCACGCCGTCATGCTCGACACCACCGACGTCGCGGCGCATCTGGCGATGCTCGACGCCGTCATGCTGGGTGGAAACGACGACGTCGCGCGACGCGTCGTCCGCGATGCGATCAAACGCCAGCCGTCCTCGATGCTCGTTCGGGCGCGCTACATGTACACGATCCGCCCGAACTGGGGCGGATCCGTCGACGCGATGGAGCGATTCGCCAACGCACAACAGCCGGACGCGCGCACGTACCCGCGCATGTCCATCCTGCTCGGGCTGCCCGACGTCGAGCGAGGCGACGATCTGGCCCAGGACGATCAACCGCAGGCTGCCGTCGACGCATACAGCCGCGCGCTGTCGCACGGGCGATTCTGGAGCTTCTTCTACGAGCGCGGACGCGTGTATCGCACGCTCGGAGAGCCGGAGCGTGCCCTCGCAGACCTCGAGCAGACCGTCGCTGAACGGCCAGGCTCCGCCGCGGCGCTGGCGTGGCGCGCGGTACTCGGCGTCGAGCTGTCGAACGAGCGTGAGGGGCGCGCTGCCGACGTGCTGCTCCGCCGAGCGCGCGACGACTTCCGTCTCGCCGCAGCGTTCGACGCCGACGATGGGGAAGTGCGCTGGGCGCGGAAAAACTTCGACGAGCTCTGGTCCGAGCCCGCGAAGAAGCCATCGAAGCGGCGATGATCTGTCCGGCCGCCGAATGAGAAACGGCCCGGGCAATCGCCCGGGCCGTTTCTCATTTGCACTTGCTCGCCGACAAACTGTCTAACGGTTCACCGACGAACCGTCGCACTCACGTCCCCTTCACCGTCGAGCGTGCCGAGGCCGGAAACTCGTCCTCCTCCGGGATCGCGAACACGTTCGGGATCGGCTCGGGCAGCGGCGTGAGCTCCTGCGACGCCGGCATCTCCATCCCTTCCAGCTCGACGTCCTGATACCGGTACATACCAGTGCCCGCCGGGATGAGGTGCCCGATAATGATGTTCTCCTTGAGGCCCAACAGATCGTCCTTGGCCCCGCGGATGGACGCGTCGGTGAGGACGCGCGTGGTCTCCTGGAACGACGCCGCCGAGATGAACGACTGCGTGGTCAGCGACGCCTTCGTGATGCCGAGAAGCAGGGGCTCCGCCGTGGACGGCGCGTCCTTCTTCTTCTTCATCCGATCGTTCTCGTCGCGGAAGACCTGCTTGTCCACGTGCTCGCCCTCGAGGAACTCCGTATCGCCCGCCTCCATCACGCGGACCTTCTGGAGCATCTGGCGCACGATCACGCCGATGTGCTTGTCGTTGATCTTCACGCCCTGCAGGCGATACACCTCCTGCACTTCGTTCAGCAGGTATTCCTGCACGGCCCGCGCGCCCTTGATGCGCAGGATGTCGTGCGGGTTCACCGGTCCTTCAGAGAGACGGTCACCGGCGCGCACTCGGTCGCCCTCGTGCACGCGAAGGTGCTTGCCCGCCGCAACCTCGTACAGCTGCGGCTCGGCTCCATCGTCGACCGAGAATGCGTCGGCACCCGAACCGCCCTTGACGGGCTGCACGAAGATCTCGCGCTTGCCACGCTTGATGTCACCAAAACGCACAACTCCATCAATTTCCG
>JBDSDB010000123.1:0-1800 GCA_039920785.1 Gemmatimonadaceae bacterium | reverse complement strand
TGCGGCAGCCAGGAGTACGCGAAATACGCCGCGCCTTCCCTGGTCCATGCGAACGGCTCCACGAACGGCACGGCGCGGTGCTGCACGATCCATTCGCCGATGGCCAGGTGCATCGGCAGATCCGGGTCGGCCAGCGGGCGCACGGCACCGAAGCAGAACACCACCAGCGCCATCACGGCGAGGTCCAGCGGCCACTGTGCGCCGAAGCTTTGCACCCAAGCTGCTCGCCACCCGATCTGCGCCGTCGACGGTCCCGACGGCGGAGCCGCGGGCGACCGGCTCACCGCGATCGCCGAGTGGGGCGCTGGGGTGCCGTGGGTGGCTGGAGGCCCGGGTCGGCGCGGAGCCACGGGACCCGTGGATCTTTCGGATCGATGCGCCGCAGCGTGGCCTGTGCTCCTGGCCAATCGCCCCTGTCATTCAAGGCCATGGCGATGAAGCGAGCATCCCAGAATGGCAGCGTGCCGCGTCGCTTGCGCGACTCGACGACGAGCCGGCGCGTCTCCTGCCCCGCCCTGGCCGTGTCGCCCGCACGAGTCAGGACGATCGCGCGGAGGGCGTTGCCCCATACCGGCCGTCCGAGCTGCGTGACCGTCTCCGCATCTGAGAACGCCTCACGCACCTGTCCCCCTCGTACGCGCAGCAGCGACCGCAATGCGTAGGCAGGGGTGGAATGTGCATCCAGCGCGATGGCTTCCTTGACCAGCTGACAGGCATGGGTGAGCTGCCCGTCACGAATCTCCTCGTCGGCTTCCTCCACGAGGCGCTCCGACGCGTCACGGGCCCGCTGCAACACGCGCCGCAACTGGTTTCGGGCAAGCAGACGCCGCTCCAGCGTGTCTCCACGACCGCCCCAGGCCAGCAGGCGGAGCTCCGCGGACTCGCGAAGCTCGCGTGCCTGTATCGACTTGAGGTCCATCTCGACCGCCTGCTCGAAGTACCCGATCGCCCGCGAGAGCTCGTCCGCATCGTACCGCGACCGGGCATGCAGTCCGCGGAGCACCAGCTCGTAGAGCTCCGCCGTCTTCTCAGGCGCCGCGCGCGGAGCGGGTGTGGACAGCTTGGCGCCGACTCGCGTCACGACTTCCTGCGCGATGAGCCTCGCGAGAATGGGCAGGTCGAGGATCGGCCGGATCTTCGTGCCGGTCCAGATCACTGCTCCGTCGCTGGTGCGAGTGACGCGGACGGCCGTTCTGAGCATCCCATCTTCACGAAAGACTGATCCCGTCATCGAGAGGTCGACGTCGGTCAGATCGCCGCCATCCGAAAGCTTCACCGAGAGAAGACGTTCGTTCGCGCGACCTCGGGCCGGCGCCCGCGTGGCGACGCGTGCGCTGAGGAGCTGGTGCGCGAGCTCGGAGGTGAGCGCTGCGGCGAGATGCGCGTCGTCACCGTTGCGCGACCGACCGGCAAAATAGGTGATCCCGACGCTCGTGACCTCTGTGATCGGCTTGCGCGTCGTGCTCTCGACCACTGGACGAGCGGCACAGAGCGGCGCTTCGGGAATGACAGCGAACCCGCCGAAGAGGGCGAAACTGCCGGACTGCATCGCGGTCGCGAGAAGGCCGAGCGCCGCTCCCGTCCGTCGGACGAGAGCCTGCGCGCGCTCGATCAACCGACGCATCCGCTATTTGACAAGGATGATCTTCTGCAGGTTACCAGCGGAGTTTCCGACGATGTCCTCGGGCGTAATGACACTCGACTTTATTTGCGACATGTAGCCGACCAGTGTGCCCGGCGGGTAGCCCGTCGTTGCCGTCCCCGCTGGATTGCTCGCACTTGCAGGGCAGGTGTCTCCCG
>JBDSDB010000122.1:0-9163 GCA_039920785.1 Gemmatimonadaceae bacterium | reverse complement strand
CACGTGGAGGGGTTCGCGCCCGAGGCGGCCGTGGTCACGCATGGCGGCGGGAAGTTGCTCGACGAGCCGCTGATCATCAGGCCAACATCCGAGACGATCATCTACTCGATGTTCGCCAAGTGGGTGCAGAGCTATCGCGATCTTCCCCTGCTCATCAATCAGTGGGCGAACGTGGTGCGCTGGGAAATGCGCACGCGGCTCTTTTTGCGCACCACTGAGTTTCTCTGGCAGGAAGGCCACACGGCGCACGTCACGCACGACGAAGCGGAAATCGAAGCGCGGAAGATGCTCGGTGTCTATCGCGAGTTCATGGAAGGCTTCATTGCCATGCCAGTGATCACCGGCCAGAAAACGGATTCCGAGCGCTTTGCGGGCGCGCTGCGCACGTATTCGTGCGAGGCGATGATGCAGGACAACAAGGCACTTCAGGCGGGCACGTCGCACAACCTGGGACAGAACTTCTCCAAGGCGTTCGACCTCAAGTTCCAGTCGGAGAGCGGCAGCACGGAGTTCGCCTGGAACACGAGCTGGGGCGTCTCCACGCGCATGGTCGGCGGGCTCGTGATGACGCATGGTGACGACAACGGGCTGCGGGTGCCCCCGCTGCTCGCGCCCATCGAGCTCGTGATCGTGCCCATCTACCGCACCGACGCGGAGCGCGAGAGCGTGCTGGAGGCGGCGCATCGCATCGTGGCCTCGCTCGCGGAATGGAATCGCAGTGAGCGTGGGCGTCTGCGCGTCCACCTCGACGCGCGCGACGGGATGAAGCCCGGCGCGAAGTATTACGAGTGGGAGCTGCGCGGAATCCCGCTGCGGCTCGAGCTCGGACCGCGCGATCTGGCGAGCAACCAGGGCGTGCTGGTGCGCCGCGATACGCGAGAGAAGCGCCCGGTCTCTCTCAGCACGCTGGGCGAAGACGTGGGTGAGACGCTGTCGATGATGCAGCGCGACATGCTGGCCGCCGCGCTCGACCGCCGCGAGTCGAACAGCGTCCGGGAACGCATTACCTACGACCGGTTCCGCGAGCTGATGGAGGCTGACGGCGGCTTCGTCTACGCCGGCTGGTGCGGCGATCCGGCGTGCGAGGCGGCGATCAAGGACGAGACGAAGGCGACGATCCGCTGCCTACCCGATGAAGAGTTCCGCTCGGCCGACGCGCCGACGAGCTGCCTCAAGTGCGGGCGACCGGCGACTGCCGAGGCACTGTGGGCGAAAGCGTACTGACATCGGGCTTCGCGCGCGTGGATGGGGCGCTCGCCTGCGAGGGCGTTCCGCTGGAGCGCATCGCGCGCGAGGTGGGCACACCCGCCTACGTGTACAGCGCGTCGATGGTGAGAGATCGCTATCTGCGCCTGGACGCGGCGCTGTCGGCGCTGCCACATCGCGTGCACTACACCCTCAAGGCCAACTCCAACGCCGCCATCCTGCGGCTGCTTCGCGGCCTGGGCGCGGGAGTCGACGTGGTATCCGGTGGAGAACTGTACCGCGCGCTGCGGCTCGGCTTCCGCGGCGAGGACATCGTCTTCGGCGGGGTGGGGAAGACCGACCGGGAGCTGCGCGAGGCGATCGACGCCGACGTGATGCTGATCAACGTCGAGTCCGAGGCGGAGGTCCGCGCCATCGACCGCATCGCCGGCGAGGCGGGACGCGTGGGGCGCGTCGGACTCCGCGTGAATCCGGAAGTCACGGTCGACAGCTCGCATCGCTACATCAAGACCGGCGAGAAGGGCGCCAAGTTCGGGGTGCCGTTCGATGATGTGCTGAGCGTGGCGCGCACCGCCGCCGCGCTGCCGAACGTCGAGCTCATCGGGCTCGACATGCACATCGGGTCTCAGCTCTTTCGACTCGACCCATACATCGACGGCGTCGAGCGGTTGACGGGCATCCTCGACGCCATGCGCGCCGAAGGCATCGACACACTCCGCTATCTCGACATCGGCGGTGGACTCGGCGTGGCGTACTCCGACGAGGTATCGCCCGACCTCGCGCGGTTTGCCGCCGCGCTGGCGAAGCGCGTAGAGCCGACCGGCCTCACGCTGCTCATGGAGCCAGGCAGGTTCATCGTCGGCAACGCCGGCGTCCTGCTGACGCGCGTGCTGTATCGCAAGCACAGCGGAGGACGCGACTTCCTCATCACCGACGCGGGCATGACCGAGCTGCTCCGCCCCTCGCACTACGACGCGTACCACCGCATCGAGTCGGTGCAACCGAACGGCGGGACGATGACGGCGGATGTCGTCGGTCCGATCTGCGAGAGCGGCGACTTCCTCGCGCTCGGTCGCGAGATGGATGACGCGTCGGCGGGCGATCTGCTCGCCGTGTACGACGTCGGAGCGTACGGGTACGTGATGGCCTCCAACTACAACACACGCGGGAAGGGCGCCGAGGTGCTCGTCGACGGCGACCGGTTCGCTCTCGTGACGGCGCGTGAGACATACGAGCACCTCGTGCAGCTGGAAGTATCGGACCCCGACTGGAGGACGGCCTGATGCGCATCGGACTGATGGCTGACAGCCATGACCGGATTCCCGCGATCGCGGAGTTCGTGAAGCTCATGCAGCAGGCGGGCGTCGCGATGCTGATCCATGCGGGTGACTACTGCGCTCCGTTCGCGCTACGCCCCATCGAGGAGGCGAGCATGTCGCTCGCCGGCGTGTTCGGCCGCAACGATGGCGACACGCAAGGACTCCTGGCCAAGGCGACGGCCGGCTTCGGCGCGGAGCTGTTCGAGGGGCCGCACAGCTTCGAGCTTGGCGACCAGCGCATCCTCGTCGTCCACGACATCGGCGACGTGCAACCGAGGAGCATCGAGAGTCACAGCATCGTGGTACACGGGTTCACCCACCAGCAGGAGATGAAGACGCGCGGCGATACGCTGATCGTCAATCCGGGCGAGTCGTGCGGGTGGCTCTATGGGACGCCCAAGGCGGCGATCCTCGACCTCGACACGAAGAAGGTCGAGTTCATGAGCCTGGACCCTGCGCACTGGACCACATGACGGCGCTCAGCCGCATCCTGATCATCGACTACGGATCGCAGTACACACAGCTCATCGCCCGACGCGTGCGCGAGGCGCGCGTCTACTCCGAGATCCATCCGCCCACCCGCTCGCTCGACTGGATCCGCGAGTGGAACCCCACCGGGATCATCCTCAGTGGCGGACCGAACTCGGTATACGGCGAGATGGTCCCCACGGCCGATCCGGCGCTGTTCGACCTCGCGCCCGTGCTCGGCGTCTGCTACGGGATGCAGCTCATGGCGCACCTGCTCGGTGGGAAGGTCGTTCGCGGCGACCGGCGCGAGTACGGCCGCGCCGAGATCCGGCCCACGGTGCCGAGCGCGCTGTTCGCGGGGTTCGACGTGAGCGAGACCGCCACCGTGTGGATGAGCCACGGAGACCACATCGAGTCCGCGCCGCCGGGCTTTCGAGTCACCGCGGCGAGCGAGGGGAATCCGTTCGCCGCCTTCGAGCACGAGGAGCGGCCAATCTACGGGGTGCAGTTCCACCCTGAGGTGGCACACACGCCTCGCGGCCGCGAGCTGATCGCGAACTTTCTGTTCAACGTGTGCGGCGCGACCCCGAGCTGGACACCGGGCGCGTTCATCGAGGACGAAGTCGCGAAGATCCGCATGCTCGTGGGGGACGCGCCGGTGATCTGCGGCCTGTCCGGCGGAGTGGATTCGTCGGTGGCGGCGGCGCTGGTACACCGGGCCATCGGCGATCAGCTCACGTGCGTCTTCGTCGATACGGGACTGTTGCGACTGCACGAGCGCGAGCAGGTGGAGCGCACGATGCGCACGCATCTGGGCATCAAGCTCGTCACGGTGGATGCGGCGAGCCGCTTCCTCGGCGCGCTCGCGGGGATCGACGATCCCGAAGCCAAGCGGCGTGCGATCGGGCACACCTTCATCGACGTGTTCGAGGAGGCGACGGCGGCCGCAGGCACCAACGCGAAGTTCCTGGTGCAGGGCACGCTCTATCCCGACGTGATCGAGAGCGCGTCGCCGACGGGAGGCGCGTCCGTCACGATCAAGACGCATCACAACGTGGGCGGGCTCAAGCCGGGCATGCAGTTCGCGCTCATCGAGCCCCTGCGAGAGCTGTTCAAGGACGAGGTTCGGAACGTGGGCCGAGAGCTCGCACTTCCGGAGGAGATGGTCGGCCGCCATCCATTCCCCGGACCCGGACTCGCCATTCGCGTGCTCGGCCCGGTGAGCGAGCCTGCGCTCCACGTGCTGCGGCAGGCAGACGCCATCTATCTCGAGGAGATCCGCGCGGCGAATCTGTACGACGAGATCTGGCAGGCGTTCGCCGTGCTGCTGCCGATTCGGAGCGTCGGGGTGATGGGCGACGAGCGCACGTATGACAACGTCGTCGCGCTGCGTGCCGTGACGAGCACGGACGGCATGACGGCGGACTGGTATCCCTTTCCGCACGACGTCATGGCGCGCATCTCCAATCGGATCATTCGCGAGGTGGACGGGGTGAACCGCGTCGTGTACGATGTGAGCTCGAAGCCACCCGCCACGATCGAGTGGGAGTGACGTGATGCGCAAGGACCGCATGCCCGAGGAGCGCAGGACGGTCGCGCTCCGAGGCGCGCCAGCGGAATACGCGCCGGCGGACTACGCACCGCCGGCCGGTCTCGCGTCCGATCCATGCCTGAATTGCGGCACCAACGTTCAGCGCCACTACTGCCCCGAGTGCGGACAGCGGGCCATCGATCCGGATCCGACGCTGCATGAGTTCATGCACGAGGTGGCCCAGGAGTTCCTGAACTGGGACGGCAAGCTGTTCACCACCTTCCGGCTGCTGCTCACTCGGCCGGGCGCGCTCACGCAGGAATATCTGACCGGCCGTCGCTCGAGCTTCATCTCGCCGCTCCGGCTGTATCTGACGTGTAGTGTGCTCTATTTTTTCCTCAAGGCGCTCGCGCCGCCGTCACCGATGATCATCCGCACGGTGTCGACGAGCCAGGCCGGCGTCGTGACGGTGAAAGCCGGTGACGAATCCGAGTCGCTTGCTCTGCTCGACAGGATGGCGGCCAGCGAGCAAGGGTTCAAGCGATCGTTCGGCGCGCACATGGGACGCGCGCTTCGTCACAAGGCCGAGCTTCAGGCGGCGATGACGACGGCGGTTCCGAGAATGATGTTCGTGCTCGTGCCGCTGTTCGCCGCGCTGGTCGCGCTCCTGTTTCGTCGCCGACACATGCGCTATCCGCAGCACCTGGCATTCACGCTGCACGTGCACGCCCTTTTCTTTCTTGCGCTGATCCTGGCGGTCGTGCCGCGAATCACGACGAGTGGGGCACTCAGCGCGATCTGTGTCCTCGCCAGCTTCGCATGTATCGCGAGCTATCTCGTGCTCGCGATGCGCCGGGTGTACGCGGTGAGCCTCGCTGGCGCTGCATGGCGCAGTGCGCTCCTCGTCGTCACCTACTTCGCCGCGTCTACAGTCGCGCTGCTGCTCACGTTCGCCGTGATCCTGCTCACGAGTTTCTGACCAACGTCTGGCGACGGAAAGAGCCGCCGATGCGCTCGTGGACACGCACGTGCGTGCGTGGTGGGTGAGGAGCTCAGACGCCCTTTTCCTTCAGCAGCTCGAGGAACTGCGCCGGCTGTGTGAGGCCCAGCAGCCGCTGCGGCACGTCCGGCTCCTTCGAGAACTGGGCGATCTTGCCGAGCACCGGCAGGTACTGGTTCGAGACCTCGAGCGGCGGCGCGACGATGAGGAAGAAAAAGTTCACCGGCTTCTCATCGATCGCCTTGAAGTCCACCCCGTGCGGCTTCCGCCCGAAGGCGACCCGCAGCTTGTTCACGACGAGGGATCGGCAATGCGGAATGGCGATGCCGCGCCCGATTCCCGTCGAGCCGAGGTTCTCGCGGCGCTTCAGCATCTTGTAGAGCATCCCCTCGGATTTCTCATCGAGGCTGAGCAGGGCGATGAGCTCCTTGAGGATGTCGTCCTTCGCCTCCCCTTCGAGCTCGAGCTTGATCGCGTCTTCGCTGAAGAACTCGCGCAGTTCCATTCTGGCTGGATCCGGTGTCGGTACAGTGCGGACCGTGCGATGGCGCCGAAGCCGTGGCGTGGCCGGTCGTGACGGAACCGAGGAAACTACCCGTTCGCGCCGCAGATTGTCAAACGACGACGTTGCTTGCACTTCCGTGCCTCGGTAACTTTTGACGATGCGCTTTCCGTTCCCGCTCGCGACCGACGTCCCGCTCTATCTGGCCCCCATGGCCGGTGTCTCGGAGTCACCATTCCGGCGGCTCTGCGGGCAACATGGCGCCGACGTCGTCGTGACGGAGTTCCTGTCGGCCGAGGGAATCCGGCGTGAGAACGAGGCGACCCTCCACAAGCTCGCCTTCGGCCCCGACGAACGTCCCATCGGGGTACAGATCTTCGGCGCCGATCCGGTGGCAATGGGCGAGGCAGCACGCTACGTCACCGATGTCTTCCAGCCCGAGTTCATCGACATCAACTTCGGCTGCCCGGTCAAGAAGGTCGTGCGGCGCAACGGCGGCTCCGGATGCCTCCGTGATCTCGACCTCGTGCAGCAGGTCATTCGCGCCGTCGCCGCGGGCACCAGCTTGCCAGTGACATGCAAGATCCGCAGTGGCTGGAACGAGGAGATGCGTCACCCCGTTCAGATCGCGCTGCGGTGCCAGGACGCGGGGGTCAAGGTCCTCACCCTGCATCCGCGAACGCGGACGCAGATGTACTCCGGACGCGCACGATGGGAAGAGATCGCCGCGGTCGCGGACGCGCTCGACATCCCCGTGCTCGGCAACGGCGATATCAAAATTGCCGAGGATGCCATCCGCATGTACGAGCAGACGAGGTGCGCGGGCATCATGATCGCCCGCGGTTCGTACGGTCAGCCCTGGATCTTCAACCAGGTGAAGGACCTGCTCGCGGGCAGACCGAAGCGGCCGGCGCCGTCGATCGAGGAGCGGTTCGCCGTCGCACTCCATCACGCGCGCATGGTCATGGAGTACGAGACCGATCCGCGCGGGGCGGCGATCGAGTTCCGCAAGCACCTCGGATGGTACGCGAAGGGGCTGCACGCCGGCGCGGAACTTCGGAAAAAGCTCTATGCGGTCACCTCGTTCGGTGAGGTCGAGTCGATCTTCGCCGACTACCTCGCCAACCGCGAACGCTACAGCGCCGGCCCCGACCTCGACGCATCGGAGGACGACCACTCGATCGAGGCGGACGCCGCGTGAGACGCGAGCGCGTGCGCGACCTTCTCACGCAGGTTGCGGACGGCTCCATTGCAGTCGACTCGGCGCTGGCCTCCCTCTCCCAGGAGCCCACCGAATCGTTGGGCTTCGCGACGCTCGATCATCATCGCGCACTCCGCCAGGGCTTTCCGGAAGTCGTCTACGGGGCGGGGAAGTCCGTCGAGCAGGTGGTGGCCATCGCCACACGGATCGCCGAGCATGGCGACGGCGTACTCGTCACGCGCGTCGCGCCCGACGCGGTGGACGCGCTGCTCGCTGCGCTTCCGGGCGCCGAGCACAATCACCTCGGCCGGACCATCCTACTCCGGGCGAATTTGCCGTCGGCGGCGAAAGGCGCGGTGCTCATCGTCACCGCCGGGACCAGCGACCTTCCCGTCGCCGAGGAAGCCGCAGTCACCGTGGACGCGATGGGCTGCGTGGCTGCACGGCTTACCGACGTCGGCGTCGCGGGAATTCATCGCCTGCTCTCGCGTCGCGAGGTGCTCGACCTGGCCGAGGTCATCATCGTGGTCGCGGGCATGGACGGGGCGCTCGCGTCGGTCGTGGGTGGACTCGTGCGCGTACCGGTGATCGCGGTGCCTACCAGCGTCGGGTACGGTGCGTCGTTCGGAGGCGTGGCCGCGTTGCTGACCATGCTCAACAGTTGCGCTGCTGGCGTGACTGTCGTCAACATCGACAACGGATTCGGCGCGGCCGTCGCCGCCGCACGCATCCTGCACGACTGACGATCCCCCGCGACGGCGGCGGGATCCGTTCAGATCGTTCCTGAACCTGGCGCACTTCCGCTGATGCTGCTCGCCGCGGCCCTCGTCCTCGCCCTCGCTGCGCTCGTCGCCGCGGGCCACGCCATGCACCGCGAGCACCGGTCCAGGCACGAGCTGGAGTCCGCGCGCGCGCGACTGGCGCGGATGGACGCCGAGCTTCCGAAACGTGAGCAGGAGACGGCCGTCGCGGCCAACGCGCTGCGCCGCGATGTTCGAGTCTCCTTCGAGGTCAACGAGGCGAGGTACGATCGCGCCGTGGTGGCGCACCTGCTCCAGGATTTTCGCGATGTCGCCGGTGGAGAGGAAGCGATCTACTGGCGCTGGATCCCAGAGCGGGACTCGCTCGCCCCATCGGTGTGGTCGTCCGACGGAACGCGGCCCGCATACTTCAGCATCACGGAATGGGCGCCCCTGGTGCAGTGGTCTGCAGAGGGCGGAATAATCCAGACCGTTGGGCAGGACGAGCTCGTCCACGTCGGCGCCGCGCCCGTGATGCAGGGCGAGACGCTGTTGGGCGTCCTCAGCATCACCCACAGGTCCGGCCTCGGGCTCGATCGCACGGCACTGCGCGAATGGCTTCCTCGGCTTGCTCTCCAGCTCGCCACAGTCCAAGAATTGGTGGACGTGCGCCGGCGATATGGGCGACACATGCGGCAGAGTCAGGCGATGCTGGACGCTGTCCAACGGCTGCAAGGAGACAAAACGGGAGAGGGCCTCGCGCGCGCGTTGTGCGAGACCGCGCTCGACGTCTCCGGAGCGCGAGCTGCGGCCCTCATCCGCTGGGACGCCGAGGCGGACAGTGGAGAGGTCTACTTCGCCACCGAGGCCACTGGGCTTCGCGCACCCGCGTCTCTGGATGGCGCCAGCGTGGTAGCCGAAGCCTGCCGCTCGGGCAAGCTTCACGTGCTCGAGGACGCGTGCGGATTGACCGATGGCCAGTCGCTCTTCGGGATTCCTCGCGCGATCCAGGGGTCGGGATCGGTGGCCGTCGTGCCCCTCACCAAGGACGGGCGCACCCTGGGTGCGCTGGTCCTGGAGGCCGAGGAGATCGGAGCGCTGACGCAGGACGAGGCGCGCCCGCTCACGGTGCTCGGGGCGGTGGTGGTCGGATCGCTCGAGCTCATGTGGCAGTTCGCCGAGGTGGACAAGCGCGC
>JBDSDB010000121.1:0-5678 GCA_039920785.1 Gemmatimonadaceae bacterium | reverse complement strand
ACGTCGACACCGTGACGAGAAGAGGCTAGCCGTCGCATGCGCCCGCTCCAATCATTGTTCGGTAGCGCGGGCGATCGATGCGGTGAGTCGTCTCCCTGATGCGGCGAGTCGTCAGCCGGCGCGCTGTGCAGCGGGCGCGCTCGACGCTATGCATTCGCGAGGGGACACGACGCATCCAATGACCGTGGTCGGTAGAGCGATGGTGACGGTGGCCACACGGCCGGTCGACACGAACATCGAGGAGCGCGATGATCCGCGCGTCCTCTGGCCAATGATCGTGCTGTTCTGGATCGTCAACGTCGCGATGACGACGGCGCAGGTGTACGTGAATGCCCGTTCGAGCGGCAACTATCCCGCGCTGCTTGGCGTCCTTGGCTTCATGCTCAAGGGATTCGCCGTCTGGCTCCTGAGCGTGCCGGTCATCGTGCTCGTCCTGACGCGCCGCTTCCGGTTCGAGGGGGGACGGTGGCGGGTCTCGATCCCGGTGCATCTCGCCGTCAGCCTGCTCATCGCGACGGCGATTCAGCTGTGGGACGCGTTGATCTTCGTGACCGGCAACCCGACGCGCCAGCTCCTGCCGACGTTCGTCATGATGGCCCGGACCTGGATGTTGTGGGCCGTATTCACCTACTGGTTCTTCGTCGTCTACATCCTCGCGGTCCGACATTACACGACCTCCGCTGCGCGCAAGCTGCGGGCGACGCAGCTCACGGCCGCCGTGGCGAACGCGCAGCTGGAGCTGCTCCGCACGCGACTGCATCCGCACTTCCTCTTCAACGCGCTCAACTCGATCTCGTCGCTCATCTTCGACGAGCCGCGCGAGGCCCAGCGGATGC
Organism: Gemmatimonadaceae bacterium; assembly: GCA_039920785.1. Classification (GTDB taxonomy): domain Bacteria; phylum Gemmatimonadota; class Gemmatimonadetes; order Gemmatimonadales; family Gemmatimonadaceae; genus AG11. The sequence continues at coordinate 4,842 of JBDSDB010000121.1, read as the reverse complement.
TCGCTCGGCTCGGCGAGCTGCTTCGCGCGACGCTGGCCGAGGACGGCCAGCGCTCGTGGGCGCTGCGGCGCGAGCTGGAGCTTCTCGAGCGATACACGGCCATCGAGCAGGTCCGATTCGGAGAGCGGCTGGTGATCGAGCTGGCCTGCGAGCCCGCGGCGCTCGATGCCGACGTGCCCACGTTGCTGCTCCAACCGCTCGTGGAGAATGCGATCCTGCATGGTATCCAACCCTCGATGCGCGGCGGCACGGTGCGCATCGCCGCGCGGCGAGAGGGAGGAGGCCGCTGGCTCGCGCTCGAGGTCGACGATGACGGGATCGGCATGCCGGCCGGCAACGGGAACGGCCTGGGCGAGCGCGTGGGTCTGTCGAGCACGCGCGAGCGGCTGGAGAAGCATTACGGCGACGAGCAGAGCTTTCGGATCGTGCGGCGTGAGCCGTCGGGGACGCGCGTGTCGATCCGCATTCCCTGGGCGGCGTGGAACGCGGGCGATGCCGAGTCCCGCTGAGCCGCTGCGCGTCGTCATCGCCGACGACGAGTCGCTCGCACGACGCATGCTGACCGCGCTGCTCGCACGGGAGCGAGACGTCGTCATCGTCGCCGAGAGCGACAGCGGGCCCGCGACGATCGAGGCCGTTCGGACACATACGCCCGATGTCCTCTTCCTCGATGTACGAATGCCCGGCGCTACGGGCATCGAAGTGCTGGAGCAGTTGGGTCCGGGCGCGGTCCGTGCCGTCGTGCTGGTCACGGCGTTCGACGACCACGCGGTAGCCGCCTTCGATCATCACGCGCTCGACTACGTGCTCAAGCCGGTGGACGAGGATCGTTTCCGCACGACGATGCAGCGTGTTCGAGAGCGGCTCCGCGAGCACCGGTCGGCGACGCTCGCCGAGGAGTCGCTGAAGGATCTCGCGCGCCTCTACGCTTCCGCTGCCGGTGAGCAGCGCGGCGAGCATGTCTCGCGCATCGTCGTGCGCTCCACGCGATCGGTGACCGTCGTCGAGGTGGCGGACGTGGATTGGGTGGAGGCAGACGACGACTACCTCAGGCTGCACGTCGGCGCGCGCGTCCACCTCGTGCGTGGAACGTTGAGCGCCCTGGAGACGCAGCTGGACCCGAAGGAGTTCGTGCGCATCCATCGCTCGACGATCATCCGGATCAGCCGAGTGAAGGAGCTCGTCCCCTACTTCCACGGCGACTACGCGGTGAAGCTGATCGACGGAACCCGGCTTCGCCTCAGCCGGTCGTATCGCGCACGACTCGGCGCCGTGCTCGGTACGACGCTCTGACCGCGCCGCCAGCCTGAACAGGCACGTAGGGCACGTGGTGTCGCGAGATCACCGGCGCTACCATTGCAGTACCAGCCGTCAACGAACCCGCCGACGAATGACTCTCACTCGACGCCCATCCCGCCTCGTCCTCGCGTTGCTCCTCGCCGCTTGCGGCGGTGGTGCCAGCGATCCGAGCGTTCCGGCCACCCCAGGCGGCAACCCGTCCGCCGTCGACACTCCGGCGCTCACGCGCACCGTGGTGCTTCAGGGCCTGAGCAGCCCGTGGGACATTGCCTTCGCGCCCGACGGAGCGATGTTCTTCACCGAGAAGTGCCGTGGGCTTTCCGTTCGTCGCGCCGACGGCAGCGTCGCACGCCTGTTCGGCACGAGCGGCTCGGCGCTCGTCGCGCCGGATCTCGTGTGCGTGGGCCAGAGCGGCGTGCATGGCGTCGCGCTCGATCCGGCGTTCGCCACCAACCGGACGCTGTACGTCTACATGCTGTCGAACCTGACCACGTCGCCGCGCACCAATCGGGTCGTTCGTCTCGTGGTCAACGGCGGCTACACGAGCGCCGGCAACCGGGTCGACATCATTCCGGACATCGCCTTCAAGGACGTCGGGAACGCCGTTGGCGGCGCCGGCTCTCACAGCGGCGGTCGCATTCGGTTCGGCCCCGACGGGTTCCTCTACGTCACGACCGGAGACAATCACAACCCGACGCTTCCCCAGAGTCCGACGCGGCTCGGTGGCAAGGTGCTGCGTGTGACCACGACCGGCGCCGCGGCGCCGGGCAACACGCCACCGGCCGGCTTCGACGCGCGCATCTTCACGTACGGACATCGCAACGTTCAGGGCATCACCTTTCGCCCCGGAACGGGCCAGCCATTCACCTCCGAGCACGGGCCGAATCACAGTGACGAGGTGACGCCGCTCGTCAACGGCGGCAATGGTGGATGGGATCCCAAGGACCGGCCGGCGCTGTCGTGTCCCGACAACTATTGCGGCTACGCCGGCAATCCATCCACGATGCCGATGACCGATGTCGCGCGATTCCCGGCGGCGATGAGGCCGAGCTGGAGCAACGACGGCGCCTCGCAGGGGACCGGGCCTGCGGAGTTCCTCGTCGGCGCGCAATGGCGCGCATGGAACGGCCGCCTCGCCGTGGGGATCATGGGCGGCTCGCGGCTCAAGGTTCTGGAGCTCAACGTGGCGGGCACCGCGACGAGCGTCGTCGATGCCTCGCTGCCGTCCGTTCGCTATCGCGCGCTCACGCTCGGTCCTGATGGAAGCCTGTACGTCGCCACGGACGAGGGCGAGATCTGGCGCGTCACGGCGGCGGCGGTGACGACGCCGTAGCGTCGTCGCGCCGCGAGCGAATGAACCTGGGAACAACTTCATGACTCGGCTCCGTGTCCGCACGCGCGTACTGACTCTGCTGCTACTCTCGGGCGCAGCCTCACCGCTCGCCGCGCAGAGGGCTACGGCCGCGCGGACTGCCGCCGCGGGGGACAGCGTGGACCGGATCATCCGCGCCGAGATGATGCGGGGTCACATCCCCGGCGTCGCGCTGGCGGTGGTGCGCGGCGGACGCACGATCAAGCTCGCGAGCTATGGCGTCGCGGACCTCGAGCACGGTGTTCCCGTGACTCCAAAGACGGCGTTCAAGATCGGGTCGCTCAGCAAGCAGTTTCTGGCCAGCGGCATCATGCTCCTCCAGCAGGACGGCAAGCTTCGCATCGACGATTCAGTCGCCAAATACATCTCGGGCACACCTGTGGCATGGCGCCCGGTCACGCTGCGGCATCTTCTGTCGCACACCTCGGGCATCCAGCGCGAGGGTCCCGCCTTCGATCCGCTCAAGGTGCAGGCCGACAGCGTGGTCATCGCGTCGGCGTTTGCCGCACCGCTGCTGTTTCCGACGGGATCGAAGCACGAGTACTGCAACGTGTGCTATTTCACCCTCGCCGAGATCATCGCGCGCGTTTCGGGGAAGCCGTGGGACGTCTTCTTCGCGGAGCGCGTGTTCACGCCGCTGGGGATGACCGCCACGCGTGCGACGACGGTGCGTGAGCTCGTCCCCCACCGCGCCCGAGGGTACTCGTGGTCCAAGGACCGCATCATCAACGCCGATGAGTATCTGGCGCTGCGTCCGAGCGGCGCGTTCATCTCCACGCTCGAGGACATGGTGAAGTGGAACGCGGCGCTCGACGCCGGACGCATGCTGAGCGCGACGAGCCTGTCGGCGATGTGGACGCCGGCAGCACTGACGAACGGCAGCAATGCGGCCTACGGCTTCGGTTGGCGCCTCGACTCGCTCGATGGACGCTGGCGGGTGCACCACGGAGGATCGCTGCCGGGCTTCCGCGCCGAGTGGGCTCGCTTTCCGGCGGAGAGTCTCTCCATCATTCTGCTGACGAACGCCGATGGGGTGGTGAGTGTCCAGAACATTGTGGAGAACGTCGCGCGCGCCTACTTACCCGTGGCGGGCGGTGGACGCTAGAGCCTGATCGTCCTCCCCTCTCGCGCGCTCCGCTTCGCAGCGTCGAGGATCTCCATGACGATCATGTTGTTGGCCAGCGACGACGGATCGTACGCGCCGGGCGTGATCCTGTGCTCGACCAGTGCCTTGAGGTAGCTGAAGGGATCGTTGTTCGGGCTCTCGAGCTCCGGCAGCGATTGTGAGCTCTCCTTCGCCGCCTCGGAGACGCGCGTCCGCATGACACTGCGGTTGTCGGTCATGACGTAGCCGCGCGTGCCATACAGCTCCAGGTCCTTGCGGCCGATCGGCCAGTTCCACGACGCCTGGATGATCGCCTGCGCATCCGGATAGGTGACGACGATGGTGGCTTCATCATCGACCTTCGGGTAGACGCTCGGCTGGAGCTGCTGCGTCACCGCCGTGACGGAGGTCGGCCGCGTGCTCTGCATGAGGTACGTCATGAGGTTCGCGCCGTAGCAGCCGAAGTCCATCAACGCGCCGGCGCCGTTCTGCACCGGGTCGGTGAGCCATTCCAGAAACTCGGGGTCGACGTTGATCCCTTTCGGTCCCTTGTGTCCGTCGCGCACGACGACCTTGCGCAGCGGACCGATGCTGTCGGCGCGCACGGACTCGACGGCTTTGTACAGCGTCGGGTACCAGGTTGTCTCGTAGTTCACCATCAACACGATCTTGTGCCTGTCCGCCAAGGCTTTCATCCGGCGGGCGTGGTCCAGGCTCACGGCGAGCGGCTTCTCCACCATGACGTGGATTCCGCGAGGCGCCGCGGCCTGCACGGCGGCGAGGTGCTCGTACGTGCTGCCGAACGCGGCGACGGCGGTGGGTTTGGTCTTGTCGAGCATATCCTTCGTCGAACTGAAGACGAGATCCATGCTCAGGCCGTAGCGCTGCGTGTAGCGGCGGGCGAGCTCCTGGTTCGTCTCGACGATGCCGACGATGACGATGTCGCCTTGCTTCTTCCGGCCGAGCAAGCCGTGCACGTGGGAGTGTGTGAGCCCTATGACGCCAAGGCGCATCGGCGCCGAGCTCTGAGCGCGTGCGCTCGGCGTCGATAGCAGAGCGGGAAGCA
>JBDSDB010000120.1:0-17392 GCA_039920785.1 Gemmatimonadaceae bacterium | reverse complement strand
CGCGGCTGCACGACGTGCACATCAAGGATCTGCGAGACCTCAAGGACAACAAGAGCCTCTGCGTACTCGGCGAGGGCGCGATGCCGATCCCCGGGATTTTCCGCGCGCTACAGGCCATCCGGTTCCCGGGCTACGTCAATCTCGAGTACGAGATCGAGGCCAGCGATCCGCTGCCGGGCATGAAGCAGTCGTTCGCGTACATGCGCGGGGTGCTGGCCGGAATCTCCTCGAGCGCTCTCGCTGCGCCGTCGGCGGGCAAGCTCTCCAAGGCGCGTAGCTGAGTCTCCCGCTGAGGAGGCCGAACGCGAGGCCCGCTGGAGGGTACGACCTCGTCACCACGTGCGGGTGATCGGGGAATCAGTTCATACGATCCACCGCGACGATCTACTCGTCCTCACACTTCGACTCGAAGGCTTCGATACACTATGATCGACCGTCGTTGGATCCCGTCGCTCGCGCTCGCCGCCGTGGCGGTGGCGAGCACCACCGCCGCCGGACAGTCGGCGAAGAAGGCCGCCGTGAAGACCAGCGCTCCCAACTACGTCGAGATCGTGAAGCACGAGCCCGACCGGCGCGTGGACGTTCTCGTCGGTGGAAAGGCCTTCACCTCGTACATCTGGCCCTCGACGCTCAAGAAGCCTGTGCTCTTTCCGCTCGTGTCGGCCGCCGGGACGACCGTGACGCGCGGATATCCCCTCGAACCGCGTGAAGGCGAGCGTGTGGATCATCCGCACCACGCCGGCATGTGGTTCAACTACGGCGACGTGAACGGGCTCGATTTCTGGAACAACTCCGACGCGATCCGGCCGGCGCAGGCGCCGAAGATGGGCACGATCGTCCATCAGTCCATTCGCTCGGCAAAGAGCGGTGTTGGTGAGGGAACGCTCGAGGTGACGTCGCAGTGGGTCACCTCCGAGAACAAGCCGCTGCTGCGCGAAGACACGCGCTTCGTGTTCCGCGCGAAAGACGGCGTGCGCTCGATCGATCGCATCACGAAACTCACCGCGCTCGACTCGACCGTCGTGCTGGGCGACAACAAGGAAGGCCTCATCGGCATTCGCCTCGCTCGGCAGCTCGAGCATCCGTCGCTCACGCCCGAGAAGTTCACCGACGCGAGTGGCCGAGTCACCGACGTGGCCAAGTTGGACACGGCCGGCGTACACGGTCACTACATCTCCTTCGACGGCAAGGAGGGAGATGACGTGTGGGGCACCCGGAGCAAATGGACGATGCTCACCGGCGACGTCAACGGCGCGCCCGTGACGCTCGCGATGCTCGATCATCCCAAGAACCGCGGTTTCCCGACGTACTGGCACGCGCGAGGCTACGGCCTGTTCGCCGCCAACCCGCTGGGTCAGAAGGCGATGACCAACGGCAAGGGGGAGGCGACCACCTACAAGCTCGACCCCAAGGCGTCGATCACCTTCCGTCACGAGGTGTTGATCCTCGACGGAAAGGCGGTGCCGGCCGACGTGGAGAAGTACTACACCGCGTTTTCGCGCTGACCTGCAGGTTCCTCATTCATCGCGTCTACGCCAGGAGAACCGCTTGTGCTGACCGAATCGCGAAAGACTCTGCTGCTCGTCACCGCTCTACTGCTGGTGGGCGGGCGCCTCACGTCGGCGCAGGGCACGACCGCGGCATCGTCCGTCTCCGCAGCCAACCGGCTCACGGCCGCGGAGCGAGCCGCGGGCTGGCACCTGCTGTTCGACGGGCGCACGCTCGACGGTTGGCGAGGGCTCGGCTACGCGGGCATTCCGGCGGAACACTGGACCGTGGAGGATGGCGCGATCAAGAAGGTCGCGACGAAGAGCGTGTCCAAGCAAGCCGACGGGCGACCCGTGCCTGGCGGAGACCTGATGACGAAGTCCGCATACCGCAACTTCGAGCTGGCGTGGGACTGGAAGATCTCGCCCGTGGGGAACACGGGCCTCAAGTACAACGTGTCGGAGGCGCTCTCCATCGGCATTCCGGAGACAGCGCTGCGGCCGACGACGGGCACGCCGGGGGCGAGTCACTCCGCGATCGGCTTCGAGTATCAGATGATCGATGACGATCGGCACTCGGACGGCAAGCTGCCGACTCACCGATCGAGCGCGCTCTACGATCTCATCACTCCAAACGCGAACAAGCGCGTCAATCCGGTGGGCGAGTGGAACCACTCCGTCGTGATCTTCAACGGCAGCCACGGCGAACACTGGCTCAACGGGATGAAAGTCGTGGAGTACCAGCTCGGCTCACCGGAGATGACTGCGGCGCTCGCGGCGAGCAAGTACAAGACGATCCCCTGGTTCGCCGCGCGGCGCACGGGGCACATCATTCTGCAGGACCACGGCGACGAGGTGTACTTCCGCTCCATCAAGATCCGCGAGCTTCCGGGCGCGCACTGACCGCACGGCGTCGATCCGAGGCGCTACGGCGTCGCCGGCGTTAGCGCTTTCCCCTGTTGCGTGTCCGTGGGGGTGAGCAACGGGCTCTCTCCCGGAATCTGCTGCTCCGGCGGACGTTGCATCTGCGCAAGCAGATCGGTGAGCTGCACGGCCTGGGCGATCTTGCGAGCGTCGGCGAGCGTGCGCTGCGCGCCGCTCGCGTCGCCCGTGGCCTGCAGCACCTCGGCGAGCATGAGCCCCGTGGCCACGTAGAGATACGGGATGCCGACCGATGGGCGGTCCACCCAGTCGTTCCGCTTGGCGATGGACTTCTGCCCCACGAAGACGCTGTCCCAGAGCGTCTTCGTCCGCTTCACGTCCACCCAGCCCGCGCCCGGCACGAGCAGCGTGTCTTTGCCCGGTACGTTGGGCGCGACGAAGACCTTGGATGCGAGCCCCTGCGTGAGCAGATAGCTGCCGAGACCGAGCTCGTTACCATAGCCAGCCGACGTGCGGCTGAAGTAGATCGGCCGCTCGGTGAACGACTCGGCGATGACCTTCAGCACGAAGATGTCGGCGCGTTGGAGGACGTTGGGGATCGACAGGCGCTGTGGGTCGATCGTCGCCGTGATCGGGCCGCCCTGGAAAGTCATCGGGCGCTGGATGTCGATGTACTGCGGCACCGAATCCGCCTGCTCCAGCGTCATCTTGAGTAGCCCGCCCTTGGGCTTGGGCCAGCTCCGACCGCGATAGACGGCCGGTCCCCTGTCCGGCTCGTAATCGAAGACCGGACGACGGATGAGCTGCCGGGTATACCAGTCAGTGTTGAGCAGCGACGTGTTGGCGACGATCACGTCTCGGCGCACACCCTCCACCTCCTGCGCGTACCACAGCGGGAAGGTGTCGTTGTCGCCGACGGTGATGAGGACGCCGTACGGCTCCACGGAGTTGAGGAGATCCTTCGCGAAGTCGGCGGTGTCGGTCTGGCCCGCGCGCGACGCGGTGGTCCAGTTGGTGAACAGCGGAATGAGCGACAGCGCGAGCACCGGCGCGGCGATCTGCAGCGCACGCCGCGTCGGCCGCTCGTACGACTCGCGCCCCACGACTTCCGTCTGGCGACCGATGAGCGACGCGATGGAATCCCAGACGGCGACGAGACCGAGCGCGGCCCACACTCCCCACGCCGAGAAGCTCCAGAGGTAGAAGTAGTCTCGGTCGCGCACCTCTCGATTCACCCCCGAGAGATCGGGGTCCTGTGACGCCCCGTACTTGAAGTTCAGGTAGTAGATGAGCGCGAGCGTCATCGTGAACATCAGCGACCCGAAATACCAGAAGCTTCGTCGGTCCCTCTGCCAGTGGACGTAGCCCCCGAGGAGCCCGAGTACGAGAAAGAGGGCGGCGAGCACGCTCTGCGCGATCGGGTGCTCGTAGTGCGCGTCCCGCAGCCACTGCCACTTGAAGTACAGCCACCACATGCCGACCTGCGCCGATAGCGGCGCCTGCCGCTCGGTCAGCTGGGGCTTGCCGTACTGGCCGCGGTTGAAGTTGTACATGAACGCATCGTACGTCCCCTTGCTGAACGTGCAGCCGGCCTCGAGCCCGCGACGGCACGCCGTCGGCTCACCTTCGTTGAGCGCCGGGAAATGCGCGGCGCGAATGGGCTGGATGGCGAACGGCGTGATGCCGAACACGAGCGCGGCGGCACAGGCGACGAGCAGCTTCCACCGGAGCACGGTCTTCCAGCGCACGATGAGGACGGCGAGTCCGACCGCGGGCGCGGCGATCATGCCCGCCATGTGATTCGCGTAGCCCAGCCCGCACAGATACGCGACGAGCACGAGGGTGCGGTCCGCCTTCCGACCGTCGGGTGCGTCGCACCACCGAACCATCAGCCACGAGATCAGCGCGATGCCCAGCAGGGACACCGTGTACACCTTCTCGTTGACGACGCTCTGGTTCCACACGGTGAACGCCGTGGCTCCAATGAGTGCGGCCAGCACGCCGCCGACGATCCGCTGCCAGCGAGCCGAGAACCAGCTCACGAGCACGCGCTCGGTGATCAGGAACCACATCCCCGCCGACACCGCGCTGCAGATGGCGGCAAGCACGTTGATCCGGATCGCCACCGTGCTGGCGATCGGCAGAATCGCGAACACCCGGCCGATGAGCACGAACAACGGATTGCCCGGCGGGTGGGGAAGGCCGAGGGTATACGCCGCGGTGATGTACTCGCTGGTGTCCCACATGGCCGTGGACGGCGCCAGAGTCAGCAGGTACAGCACGAGCACCGCCAGCGACGTGATCGCTGCGGCGAGGTAGGACGGACGATACTCGTCGTCTGACGGCGTGGACGTCGTCGCCATTGAGGTCACGGGGGTAGCGGATAGCAGACGCCCCGCAGGAGGGCGGGGCGGAACAGCGTAGTAAGATGGGGCCGGTGCCTAGGTTGGAACAGTGGGCGCCGTGCCACATGCGATCCCTAGTGCCGAAACAATCGCACGCCGGTGAACACCATCGCCATGCCGTGCTCGTCGGCAGCCGCGATGACTTCGGGGTCACGCACCGAGCCGCCAGGCTGCACGATCGCACGGACGCCGGCCTCGGCCGCCTGATCCACCCCGTCGCGAAAGGGAAAGTACGCGTCAGAACCGAGCGCCGATCCGGCGGTGGGGTGACCGGCGGCCGTCGCTTTGTGGACGGCGAGGAAGGCCGCGTCCACGCGCGACATCTGGCCGGCGCCGATCCCGATCGTCGCCCCGTCGCGCGCGAGCACGATGGCGTTCGACTTGACGCTCGCCACGGCGCGCCACGCGAACAGGAGATCGCCATGCTCCTCGTCCGTCGGCTGGCGCGCGGAGACCACGCGCCATGCGCTGTCGTCGATCACCGCTGGCGGACGTCCCTGCACCAGCAACCCGCCGCGCACGCGCTTGTAGTCCAGCGCGCCGGCGCTCCACCGCGCCCGCCCTTCGAGCACGCGGAGATTCTTCTTGCGCCCGAGGATCTCCAGCGCGCCCGCGCTGAACGACGGCGCCACGACACACTCCACGAACAGGCTCGAGACGGATTCCGCCGCGGCATCGTCGACGGGGGTGGTGAACGAGATCACCGAACCGAACGCCGAGAGGGGGTCGCACGCGAGCGCCTTGCGATACGCGTCGAGTGCATCCGCGCCGACGGCGAGCCCGCAGGGAGAGGTGTGCTTGACGATGGCGCAGCACGGCTGGTCGCCGAACGGTTCCGTAGCCAGCAGCGCACCTTCGAGGTCGAGCAGGTTGTTGAACGAGAGCTCCTTACCGCCCTTCTGCGCGAGACCGGCCAGACCGGCGCCCTCCCGTTCCACGTAGAATGCCGCGGCCTGTCCCGGATTCTCGCCGTAGCGAAGTGGCTGCGCGCGCTGCAGTGTGAGCGTGATCCGCTCGGGGAACTGCTCGCCGCGCTGACGGGCGAACCAGCCAGCGATCGCCGCGTCGTAGGCGGCGGTGTGCTCGAACACCTTGCCCGCGAGGCGCCGGCGCAGGTCGAGATCGTCGTCACCCGCGGTGATCGACGCGAGCACGGATGCATAGTCGGCCGGGTCCACCACGGTCGTCACCGAGGCGAAGTTCTTCGCCGCCGAGCGCAGCATGCTCGGCCCGCCGATGTCGATCTGCTCGATGACCTGCTCGGGTGTGACGTCCGCGCGCGCCGCGGTCTGCCGGAAGGGATAGAGGTTCACCACGACGAGATCGATCGGCGCGATGTCGTGCGCCGCGATCGCCGCCATGTGCTCAGGCAGGTCGCGCCGCGCCAGCAAGCCACCATGCACCGCGGGATGCAGCGTCTTCACGCGCCCGTCGAGCATCTCGGGAAACTGCGTCACGTCGGCGACGTCGCGCACCGGAACGTTCGCCTCGCGGAGCGCGCGGGACGTCCCGCCGGTCGAGATCAACTCCCACCCGAGCGCGTGCAGGCCGCGGGCGAGGTCGAGGAGGCCGGACTTGTCGGAGACGGAGAGCAGGGCGCGGGGCATCGTGCGAATGGAGAGAGTTGATGAAAGAATGTGCTGGTGTCAGCGAGTGGGGGCGCGAGCGAGCGCACGAGCGAGCGCCTGATCGAGCGTTGCCGCCAGCTCGTCGTCGTCCAGCGCCGGATCCATCGTCGCCAGCCGCGCTCGGGTCATGTGGCCCTCGACGCGTCCGTCGGCGCCCAGCCGAACGCGCCCACCAGCGAGCGCATCGACGACCCGCGGATACAGCATGTGCTCGGCGCGCAGCACCCGGCGGGCGAGGGCGTGCGCGTCGTCGCCGGGCAACACGGGCACCGGCCATTGCAGGATCACGGCGCCATGATCGTAGACCTCGTCGACGAAGTGCACCGTGGGCCCGGACTCGGGCGCGTTCGCGGCGATCACGGCGCGATGCACGCGCGGTCCATACATGCCGGGCCCCCCGAAGCTCGGGAGCAGCGCAGGGTGCACGTTCACCATGCGGCCATGATAGGCGTGCGTCACCTCGGATGGGACGTGCCGCATGTAGCCCGCGAGAGCGATGACATCCACAGCGTGCGCGCGCAGCGCGTCGGCCATCTCGGCGCCTGCTGGCGCATGCGGCGATTGGAGGACCACGGACGCCACACCGGCACGTTCCGCCCGCGCGAGCGCGCCCGCATCGGGCCGATTGGAGGCGACGAGGACGACGTCGCCACCTCGCGACTCGCCGAGTGAGCGCAGATGATCGAGGATGGACTGGAGGTTGGAGCCACCGCCGCTGGCGAGCACTCCGATGCGCGCTCGACTCACGGCGCGGGCTGGAGGAAGTGGCGCGACGCGTCGAGCAGCGAGTCCACGACGCGGAATCCCGAGCGCTCCGCTCGCTCCACCTCGTCGGTTGGCGTATCGGGCGAGCGGACGAGATAGCCGGCTGCACGCCAGTCCGCGGCCGGAGACACGTCTCGATGCTTGTCGCCGATGAATGCAGAGCGCGAGAGGTCGAAACCGTGCAGCGCCGCCGCCTGCCGGAAGAGCAGGGTGCCCGGCTTTCGACATTCGCACGGACCCGTGAAGTCCTCGTGGTGCGGGCACACGAAGGAGTCGAGCAGGTACGCGCCCTCGGCCTCGAGCAGCGCCGCGGTGCGGAGCCGCACGGCGCGCAGTTGCTCGAGCGAGATGAGACCGCGCGCGACCCCCGACTGGTTGCTGCACACGACGGAGGGAACGCCGCGCGACGCAAGAAGTCGGATCGCCTCCGCGGCGCCCGGCAGCAACTCGACGAGGTCGGGATCGGCGAGATAGTGTCGATCGACGACGATCGTGCCATCGCGATCGAGCAGCGCGGCGCGGCGCAAACGCGACTCACGCATCGCGGCCTCCAGACTCCGACGACGAAGCCGTCACGATGGCGAGGTGCAGATCGGCCACCTCGTGCGCGAGCACGGAGCGCAAATCGAGCAGCAGCCGAGCCTCGTGCACACGCCCGACCACCGCGGGGTGCCCCTCGCGCAGGCGTCGCGCCCACCGTTCTGCGTCGCCCTCGAGCGCCACGGCCGCACCGGGGATGACCGCTTCGGGAAACGCTCCCGCGCCGACGCTCCCGTGCGTGTCGATCACTTCGCACGCGACGCCGTCCGCGGCGAGTGCCGCGCGCAACGCCTCGGCGCGCGCGCGAAGCTCGGCCTGCGACGTGGCGAGCAGCGCGAGGGTGGGAATCTCGCGGAAGGCGCGCTCGGGTTCGCGATACAGCGCGAGCGTCGCCTCCAGCGCGCCGAGTGTGAGCTTGTCGACGCGATACGAGCGCGCGAGCGGGTTCCGCCGCATCGCGTCGAGCCAGCGCGACTCGCCGAGGATCAGTCCCGCCTGCGGTCCACCGAGCAGCTTGTCCCCGCTCATCACGACGACGGAGGCACCCGCCGCGCACGCCTCACGCGCGGTGGGCTCGCCCGCGAGGCCGAGCGTGTCGAGCGGGATGAGCAGTCCGCTGCCCAGATCGTGCACGATGGGGACGCCGCGCTCGCGTGCAATCGGCGCGAGCTCGCGCACGCCGACCTCGGAGGTGAAGCCGTGCACGGCGAAGTTGCTCCGATGCACCTTGAGCAGCGCACCGGTGTCGGATCCGATCGCGCGCTCGTAGTCGGCGAGATGGGTGCGATTCGTGGCGCCCACCTCGCGCAGACGCGCGCCGCTCTTGGCCATGATCTCGTGCACGCGGAAGCTGCCGCCGATCTCGACGAGCTCGCCGCGCGAGAGGATCGCCTCGCGGCCGTCCGCGACGGTGTTGAGCGCGAGCACGAGTGCGGCAGCGCAGTTGTTGACGACGAGCGCATCTTCGGCGCCGGTCAGCTCGCGCAGCAGTGCGGCGCAGTGGGAGTAGCGAGATCCTCGTGCGCCCTCGTCGAGGTCGAATTCGAGGTTCGAGTAGCCTGAGGCGACGTTGGCGATGGCGTCGAGCGCAGCGCGCGCCAGTGGTGCGCGGCCCAGGTTCGTATGCAGTACGATTCCCGTGGCATTGATGACGCGGCGCAGAGATGAGCGCCTGGACTGCGCGAGCGTCCGTTCGATCGCCGCGCTCCACGCGTCCGCGTCGCGCGGCGCCGCGTTGGCGGACCGCGGGTCCGCGCTCATGTCGCGTACCTGCGCGATGGTCGTGCGCACCGCGTCGACGACGAGCGAGCGCGGCGCGACGTCCAGTAGCGCGCGCACGGCGGCGCTCTCGAGCAGCGCCCCCACGCTCGGGAGGGCGCGCCGCGCGTCCGTCATGGTCGTGCGGGGGGCGGCGTTGCGGGCGGAGCGTTCGGCGTCGTCGCCGGCGGAGCGTTCGGCGTCGTCGCCGGCGGCGCGGCAGGGTTCGCGGCAGGGTTCGCGGCAGGAGCCCGAGGCGCGGCGGAGGTGTCGGTCGGCGTCTTCGGCGAAGGCCGCGGCGTGGTGAACCGCCGTTCGCTCCCGGTCACACGGCCACTCAGCGCGCGCGCTTCGGTCACGCGCGCGAGGAAGGTCGTGTTGGGCAGAAGCGGGCGACCCACGATCAGGGTGATCGTCGTGTAGGGCGGGGGGCGACTGGGCGTGGCGGGTGCGGCGCGTTCAGCTGCGGGAAGCGGGACCGCGGCAGCCGGCGGCGGCGCGGGTCGCGGCTTACCCGCGAGTGAGTCTGCGCGGCGCACCGAATCCAGCGCGGCCTGCTGCTCAGCCTTGGCGATCGCCTCGTCCTCGCGAGGCGTTCGCACCGCGGTGATCGGGACAGCGGCACTGTCGGTCGTGAGGATGCGGACGTTCGCCACGGTGAACGACTGGCTCGGATCGAGCAGCCGGTCGAAGGTGAGGCGTAGCGTGACCGAGTCGATCGTCGCCACCGTGAGGAGCTTGGCCGAGAGCGTGTCGCGCGCCGCGGTGAGCAGCTCGATCGGGGCGGCCTGCGGAGTCGTCACGCGCACCGAGTCCCACGATTCACCACGGTCCAGCGCGCGATTCGAGTTCTGATCGATGATCGCGCGGACGAGGTAGCTGCCCGGATTGAGCGGACCGAGGACGAAGCGGCCGGCGGTGTCCGACTGCGCGAGATACACGATGCTGTCCGGCGTGATCGCCTCGATCAGTGCGCGAGGCGCGGGGCGCTCGGCGACCCAGTCGAACGCAGTGCCGGTGATGCGGAGCGTGGGGATCGTCGCCCCCGTCGCGAAGACGACCGTGGTGCCCGTCTTCATGGAGTTGCTCCGCAGGTCGCTGAGTCCGGGGAGCAGCGTGATCGTGTACGCGGTGTTGTCGCGGAAGCCGCGTCGCGGCCGCACGTCGATGCGCGAGCGATGCCAGCTGACGCGCGGAGTGCCGTCGGACGGTGACACGAGGAAGAAGCTGCCGACGTCCTGCGGCCCTTCGCCGCGATCGTTGATGACCTCATCGAAGTAGAACGTCGCGACCTTGTCGCGCACGTTCACCGCGTTGGTATCGGGTGAGACGCGCACGAGGCGCGGAGCCACCTTATCCTCCGGTCCGCCGGGCGGCGCGCCCGCGGATGCGCAGCCGACGAGCAGTGCGATCGCGGCGATCAGGACGCGCCGCACAGCCCCTCGATGCGTGCACGCAGCAGCTCGCGCCGCGCGTGCCACTCTTCTCGCTTCGCACGTTCCGCGTCCACGACATGCGACGGTGCGCGCGCCACGAACCCCGCGTTCTCGAGCCGACCCTCGAGCGCCGTGAGCTGCTTCTCCAGGCCCGCCAGATCGGCGCGCAGCCGAGTGCACTCCTTCTCCACGTCGATCAGCCCCTCGAGCGGCACGATGAGCTCCGTGCCGCCGGCCAGGATCACGTTCGCCGCGGCCCCAGCGGGCGCTCGCTCGACGAACGCGAGCGACGTCTTGGCCAGCCGGCCGATGAGAGAGGACTCTTCATCGAGCGTCTGACGATGGACTGGCGCCGCGACGACGAACGCCTCGATCATCTTGCCGGGTGGCACACCGTACTCCGAGCGCACGCGACGCATGCCTTCGACGATCTGCTGGATCAGCTCGAACTGTCCGCCGCCGACGCTGGTCGCGGTCGCATCCGATGCCGCCGGCCAGCTCGCCAGCGTGAGGAAGGTGCCGTCGCGATGGCCGGGCAGTTTCTGCCAGATCGCCTCGGTGACGAAGGGGATGATCGGGTGCAGGAGCCGGAGCGCGCCATCGAACACGTGGACGAGCACCGCGCGCGCGACCTGCTGGTCGTCACCAGGCGTGAGCAGCCGGCTCTTGATCGCCTCGAGGTACCAGTCGGCGAGCTCGTTCCACACGAACCGGCGCGCCGTATCCGCGTACTCATTGAGGCGCAGCCCCGACGCGAGCTCTTCTTCCGGCCACACGTTGCTGGATGGATTCATCGGACCGATCGACCGGTCACATTCGCGCACCGCGAGGTCGAGCCGGTCGAGGATCCACGAGTCGGCACGTGAGAGCGCATCGCGATCGAGGCTCGCGAAGTCGCGCACAGGCTCCGTGCCGACGTTGCTCAGCAGAAAGCGCCCGATGTTCCACAGCTTCGTGGCGAAGTTGCGTCCCGTCGCGAACGACTTGTCCAGATCCGCCGGATCGAGGATGACGTCCGAGCCGAGTCCCATGCTGGAGACGAGCGTGTAGCGCAGCGCGTCGGCGCCGTAGAGCTGCACGACGTCCATCGGGTCGATCCCGTTGCCGAGCGACTTGGACATCTTGCGGCCCTGCGTGTCGCGAGCGGTGCCGTGCAGATACACCGTATGGAACGGCGCCTCACCCATGAAGGCGTAGCCCGACATGATCATCCGCGCGACCCAGAAGAAGAGGATTTCCGGCGCCGTCACCAGCACGTCGGTCGGATAGAAGGTGCGCAGATCGGTGGACGATTCGTTCGGCCAGCCGAGCGTGGAGATCGGCCAGAGCCAACTGGAGAACCAGGTGTCGAGCACGTCCTCGTCCTGCACCACGGCCCCCCCGCAGTGCGGACAGGCCGTGAGGTCTTCGCGGCTGGCAATCACGTCGTTCGGCGCATCACACTCTGTGCAGTACCACACGGGCACGCGGTGGCCCCACCACAGCTGGCGCGAGATGTTCCAGTCGCGGATGTTCGACATCCAGTGCTCGTAGACGCCGATCCACTTCTCGGGGAGAATGCGCACCTGGCCGGTGCGCACCCCGTCGAGGGCCGGCGCGGCGAGGTCGGCCATCCGCACGAACCACTGGTCGGACAGCCGGGGCTCCACGACGGTCTCGCACCGGTAGCAGTGCCGCACGTTGTGCTGGTGCACCTCCGTCTCGACGAGCCGCCCGCTCGCCTGCAGCATCGCGACGATGCGCGTGCGCGCCTCGAACCGGTCGAGTCCACGGAGCGCGTCCGGAACTCGGCCCGCAGCATCGGCACCCTCGTTGAGGATGCCGTTCTGGTCGATCACGATCGGGCTCGCGAGCGAGTGGCGACGGCCGACGTCGAAGTCGTTCGCGTCGTGCGCCGGTGTGATCTTCACCACCCCGGTGCCGAACGCCGGATCGGCGTACTCGTCGGCGATCACCGGGATCGGCATGTCGAGGATCGGCAGGATGACGCGCTTGCCGATCAGCGCCTGATAGCGTTCGTCGTCGGGGTTCACCGCGACGGCGACGTCGCCCAGCATCGTCTCGGGTCGCGTGGTGGCGACGACCAGCGTTCGCTGCTCGTCGCCCTCGATCGGATAGGCAAGGTGATACAGCGCCCCCGTCGTCTCCTCGGGCTCGGCCTCCTCGTCGGACAGCGACGTGAGGCAGCGCGGGCACCAGTGGATGACGCGGTGTCCCTTGTAGACGAGCCCACGTTCGTGCAGCCGCACGAACGCCTCACGCACCGCGAGGCTGAGCTCCGGGCTGAAGGTGTACGCCGTGCGTGACCAATCGGCGGACACCCCGATGGCCTTGAGCTGCTGCAGAATGACGCCGCCCGTCTCCTCGACGAACGCGGCGGTGCGCGCGACGAACCTCGCGCGCCCGAGTTCCTGCCGCGTGAGCCCTTCCTTGGCGAGCTGCTTCTCGACGACGTTCTGCGTCGCGATGCCCGCGTGGTCGGTGCCCGGGACCCACAGCGTCTCGCGCCCCTTCATGCGCGCCCAGCGCACCAGCACATCCTGCACGGTGTTGTTGAGCCCATGCCCGACGTGGAGGATGGCCGTGACGTTGGGCGGCGGCATCACCAGCGTGTACGGCTCGCGATCTCCGCCGGCGGCGGCGCGAGACGCGTCGGCGGTGAAGCATCCCGCCTCCTGCCATCGCGCGTAGATCGCCGGCTCGGTGGCCGCGGGATCGTAGTGCGCGGGCAACTGGCCCGGCGGGAGGTCGGACGCGATGGGTTCGGAAATGGACATGACCCGCGAAAGTTAACTCGCGGGTCATGTCGGATGAAGGTCGCGCGCCCGTGCGGCGCGCGGTCGCGCTCAGGCCTCGGCGGTCGGATCCGCGACGTGATCGGCCTTCGGCACTCCACTCGGTGAGACGTGCGAGCCGCCCGCGCGATCGCCCTTCGGCGGCTTCTTCGTGGAGGCGCGCCGCTCGGCGACTGCCGGATCCTCCGCCGCCTGCTCCATCTCGGCCTCGGCCGAACTCCAGCGCTCCTCGAGCTCCACGCGAGGTGTCGCGTGTCGGTCGACGTCGGCGGACGTGCCCTGGCGGCGACGGCCGGTGCCCACCGTGTGGCCCTCCCATCGCGCTTCGGTGAGCGCGTCGTCTCCCGCCTCGAAGCGGCGCGAGTGATCGGCGATGCGCTCCTCGACGTCGCCAACGGCGATCCGGTTCACGACCGTCTGGACGCCCGGGACTCCGCGAGCCAGCACGACGGCGTGGTTCGCCTCGTCCTCCGTGTTCACCCAACCCGCGAGCTCGATCGTCTCCTCGCCGATGCCGCCGATGTCGATCGCGCGCTCGGCGAGGATCGGATCGTTGCGGAACGCTTCGAGCACTCGCTCCTCGAGTCCTTCGTTGGGCTCGCCCTCGTCCTCCAGCTCGTCGTCGTAATCTTCATCGAACTCGCTGAAGTCGTCGTCGGCGATGGCCGGGCCGGACGCCTCGACGTCCTCCTCCACATGGCCGCGCAGGCGCACCTTTTTCGCGAGGCCGCTGAATCCACCGACGCGCTGTGCGACCAACATACCGACGGCGAATCCCGCCACGGCGCCGAGGAGGACGCTGGTGACGGTGCCGGCGACGGACGACTCGTCGTCGTCTTGAAAACGCAGATATGACATAGCGGACAACCTGTGGCGAAGGGTCTGCCGCAAGGATAGCTTACGAGACAAAGTTTCGCGAAGCGGTGCAAAAAGAAGGCCGCTCTCCGACCCCATCAGCACGGGCTCTCCATGCTCCCCAAGCGTGAGTTTCGGTCCGACAGCGAGATCACCGAGACCGAAGGATTGCTGTCGTATCGCCGGATCGCCTTCTGGGTGATCGTGGGCCTCGCGATCGCCATCGGCGTCGTCTCGTATTTCAAGTATGCGCGGCTGCTCCCGCCGCTGCTGGGCTGACGGCCCGGACCAAGTCCCTCCCCCGAATCACAGCATGATCGATCGACCCGGCGCCGCCTCGGGAACCGAGCCCGCGGAGCTCACCCTGGTATTGCCCGACGGCGCGACGCGCTCCGTGACAACGGGCACGCTGCCCGCCGATGTCGTGCGCTCGATCGGCGAGCGTCTGCTCATGGCCGCGGTCGCCGTCTCCGTCGACGGCGAGATCCAGGACCTCATGACGCCGCTGCGGAATGGCGGTGCGTTCCGCGTGCTCACCGATCGTGATCCCGAGGCGCTCGGCGTGCTGCGCCATTCGGCCGCGCACGTGCTGGCCACCGCGGTGCGCCGGCTCAGGCCCGACGCCAAGATTGGATTCGGTCCGTCGATCGAGGACGGCTTCTACTACGACTTCGAGGTCGCGACGCCGTTCACTCCCGAGGATCTCGAGGGGTTCGAGAAGGAGATGCGGAAGGTCGTCGCCGAGAAGTATCCGTTCGTACGCGAGGAAGTGGGGACGGTGGAAGCGCGGAAGCGCTTCGTCGACGATCCACTCAAGCTCGAACGGCTCGACGACTTCACGGATCCGAACGAGGTGATCTCGACCTACACCGACGGGCCGTTCATCGACCTGTGCAAGGGACCGCACGTGCCCGACACGGGGCGGCTGAAGCACTTCAAGCTGCTGCACACGGCGGGCGCGTACTGGCGTGGCGACGAGAAGCGGCAGATGCTGCAGCGCATCTACGGCACGGCGTGGTTCAAGAAGGAGGAGCTCGAGCAGTATCTCTTCCGCATCGAGGAGGCGAAGAAGCGCGATCACCGAAAGCTCGGCCGCGAGCTGGACCTCGTCATGTTCCACCCGTTCTCGCCGGGCGCGCCGTTCTGGACGGAGCGCGGCACGACGCTGTACAACCTGCTCGTCGACTTCTGCCGCGCGCGCCAGGCGCGCGACTTCGCCGAGATCAAGACGCCGCTGCTGTACAACAAGGGGCTGTGGGAGATTTCGGGGCACTGGGGCAAGTACCGCGAGAACATGTTCCTCGTGCTCGACAGCGAGAGCGGTGAGCACGACATCTCGCTCAAGCCAATGAACTGCCCGTCGCACTATCTGATGTATCAGGCGAAGCGGCACTCGTATCGCGAGCTCCCGCTGCGCTACGTCACGTTCGACGTGCTGCACCGCAACGAGGTCACCGGCGCGCTCAGCGGGCTCACACGCGTGCGCCAGTTCTCGCAGGACGACTGCCACGTCTTCCTGCGCGAGGATCAGATCGCCGAAGAGGTGAGTTTCCTCATGCAGTTCATCCTCGGCTACTACGAGGCGTTCGGATTGACGGCGACTCTCAAGTTCGCGACGCGCCCGGAGCAGCGCATCGGTGACGACGCGATGTGGGACCGCGCCGAGCGCGCGCTGCGCGCGGCGCTGGAGGCGACGGGTCGGGAGTACGCGCTCAAGGAGGGCGACGGCGCGTTCTACGGTCCCAAGATCGACTTCGACGTGACCGACTCGCTCGGACGCGCCTGGCAGCTCGGTACCATCCAGCTCGACTACAACGCACCGGAGCGATTCGATCTGGCCTACGTCGGTGAGGACAACGCCGATCACCGGCCGCTCGTGATCCATCGCGCGGTCAGCGGCTCGCTGGAGCGGTTCATCGCCATCCTCATCGAGCATTTCGCCGGCGCGTTCCCGACGTGGCTCGCGCCGGAGCAGGTGCGCGTGCTGCCGATCAGCGAAGAGCAGGCGCCCGTGGCCGCGAAGATCGTGGAACGGATGGTCGTCGCGGGCATCCGCGCATCGCTCGACGCGCGCAGCGAGACGCTCAAATACCGCATTGCGGAGGGCGCGCGCATGAAGACGCCGTACATGTGCGTCATTGGGCGGCGCGAGGCCGAGGCGGACCAGGTCGCGGTGAACACGCGCGGCGCGGGCGAAGGGCAGAAGCCCGCGCCAGTCGCGGTGGACGAGTTCATCGCGCGCGTGAACGCCGAGACGGCGTCGAGAAGCTTGACGCTCGGCGCGGGGGCGGCGTAGGGACTTTCGGGTCGGGGATCATCATCTGGCGCCCCCCGCGTTAGCTTTCGGCTCGCCGCGACGCGAACGCGACGCCCTAGACCCGAGCCCCACGACATGCCCGACACCAGTCGCATCCCCGTCATCGTGTCCGCCGCGCGGACACCGATCGGGAAGTTCCTCGGCTCGCTCACCACCGTCTCTGCGCCCGAGCTCGGCGCGGCGGCGATCCGGGCGGCGCTCGAGCGCTCGGGAATCCCGGCCGGCGAGGTGCAGGAAGTGATCATGGGCAACGTCGTGCAGGGCGGCGTGGGGCAGGCGCCCGCGCGCCAGGCGCTGCTCAAGTCGGGCATCCCGTCGTCGGTCAGCGCGATGACGGTGAACAAGGTGTGCGGTTCTGGACTCAAGGCCGTGATGCTCGCCGCGCAGGCGATCAAGGCCGGCGACGCCCAGGTCGTCGTCGCGGGCGGGATGGAGTCGATGTCGAGCGCGCCGTTCTACGTGTACGGCATGCGCAACGGTGTCAAGCTCGGCGACCAGACAATGGTCGACGGGATGATCAAGGACGGACTCTGGTGCTCGTCGTGCGACGTGCACATGGGTGGGCATGCCGAGTACACGGCGAAGAAGGCGGGCATCACGCGGCAGCAGCAGGACGACTTCGCCGCCGCGTCGCACCGGAAGGCGGTCGAGGCGCAGCGCACGGGAAAGTTCGCCGCCGAGATCGCGCCGGTGACGATCACGGGCAAGAAGGGCGACACCGTCGTCGATACCGACGAGGGTCCGCGCGCCGACACCACCGCGGACGTGCTGGCCAAGCTCCGGCCCGCGTTCGGCAAGGGCGACGATGCAACCGTCACGGCGGGCAACGCGAGCTCGCTCAACGATGGCGGCGCGGCGCTCGTGGTCACGTCGCTGGAGTATGCCGAGGCGCATGGGCTGAACGTGCTCGGGCGCATTCGTGGGTACGCGACCGGCGCGGTGAGTCCGCAGGACCTCTTCTTCGCGCCGATCACGGCCGTGCGGAACCTGATGAAGAAGGACGGCACCTCGATCGGCGACTACGA
>JBDSDB010000119.1:0-9501 GCA_039920785.1 Gemmatimonadaceae bacterium | reverse complement strand
AGGGGCTGCCAGCTCGACGACAGTTCGTCGATTGCCCGGCTGTGCTGCGATGAAGCGGTAGCGTGACGCGCGGGAGGCACGGATGAGGAACACGCCGTATGCACCGTTGGCACGCACCAGAACACTATCGCTCTTGAGAAATCGTCCGGTGCTATCAAGCTGAATCACTTCCAAAGATGCCTGATCTGCCGATCGCCCTTCGTCGGTAGTGATGTGTCCACCTATTGGGAACATGGGCGCCTCACATGCCGCCACGATCGTCGACGCCAGGAGTGCCGACTGTAGCGACAGATGCGCGACTCTACGCCGCGGACCGTTCATGGAATGTTGGGTTCACACCGCGGCGACCCTCGCCACGCCGCGCTGGGGCAGGTTGAGGATGATCACCGCCGCAGCAATGAGCAGGCCGCCACCGAGCGTGCGCGGCGACAGCGGCTGCGTCAGCACGACGCTCGCCAGGAGCGCGCCCCAGAACGGTTCGATCGTGCTCACGATCGCCGTTCGTACGGGCCCGATCACCGCGAGACCGCGGAGAAAGGCCATGAAGGCGATCACGGTGCACACCACCGCGAGCAGCGCCATGGCGAGCCATGCAACCGGCGCCGCCCGGAGCGCCAGCCCACCGCCCGCCATCGCCACCGCGACGAAGATCACCGCCGCGCCCGCGGAGGCGAAGGTCGACGTCACCGCCGGAGGGAGCCCCTCGCCGAAGTGGCCGATCATCGGGATGTAGAGTGCATAGAGGAATCCCGACAACAATGCCAGCGACGCGCCGAGGACGTTGACGCCCCCCGCGCCGGGCACGCCCACCATCAGCGCGATTCCCGCCAGCGACAGTCCCAGCGCGAGCAGGCGTCTCCCCGTGAGTGGGTCCTTCCCCTGAATCGCCGAGATCAACGTCACCCAGGCGGGATAGGAGTAGAACAGGAAGATCATCGTCGCCGCCGTGACGTACCGGAGCGCCGAGAGACCGATGAATCCAATCAGCGCCTGTCCACCTCCGGCGAACACGAGGAGCGGCAGCCCGCGCCGGCCAAACGGGCGCAGCGTTCCGAGCCCGCCGCTCACGGCGACGAGCAGCAACGCGGCGAGGAGGAATCGCCACGCGAGCACGTCGATCAACCGCGTCCCGGCGTTCGTCGCAACGGTGACAAGCGTCGCGATGGATCCGAAGCAGCACGCGCTGAACATCACGAGCAGCGTGGCGCGAATCACGCCCGCCGGCACTGCAGGAGAGTCCACCGCCTCCGTTCCGTCGATGCTCACCGCAACAGAAGGAACAGGGCGACGTTGAAGTAGATGATCAGCCCCATCACGTCCACGAACGTCGCGATCAGCGGCGCCGAAGCACTCGCTGGATCGAAGCCGAGCTTCCGCATCGCGAACGGCAGCAGCGCGCCGGCCAGCGTGCCGAACATCACGACCCCCAGCAGCGAGATGGCGACGGTGAGCGCGACGAGATGGGGGTTCAGCGCGTGCGCGTCGGTTCCATTCGCGGCGTAGTTATGCCCGAGGTGCATGCCGAACGCGTTCCATCCCTGCTCGTACATCGACTGCCAGAGCTCGATGCGGGCGAAGCCGATCACGGCGAGGATGAGCCCGAGCGTGATGCCGGCGCCAAGCTCACGCCACGCGACGCGCCACCAGTCCTTGAGCGTCACCTCTCGCAGCGCCAGCGCGCGGATCATCAGCGACGTCCCCTGCGACCCGGAGTTCCCGCCCGAGCTCACGATGAGTGGCAGGAAGATCGCCAGCACGGTGGCCGAGTCGATCGTCTTCTCGTAGACGCCGAGCGCGGTGGCCGTGAACATCTCGCCGATGAACAGCACGCTCAACCATCCCGCGCGCTTCTTGATCATCTGCCAGAAGCCGATCGAGTTGTACGGCTCGTCCAGCGCCTCCATGCCGCCGAACTTTTGCACGTCCTCGGTCTGCTCTTCCTGGATCGCGTCGATCACGTCGTCCACGGTGATCACGCCGATCACGTGGTTGGATTCGCTCACCACGGGGACGGCGACGAGATCGTAATTGGAGATGAGCCGCGCCACCTCCTCCCGGTCGGCGAACGGTCCCACGCTCTGCGGCTCGGTCCATGCCACGTCCGACAGCGTCGCGCCTTCGGGCGCGGCGAGCAGCTCGCGCAGCGAGAGCACACCGGCGAGTCGTCCCTCCTCGTCCGTGGTGTAGATGGCATGCATCGCCTCGCGCTTTCCACTCCGGGCGATCTCCCGCACCTTCAGCAGCGCGTCTTCCACGCTCGTCGTCGCGGGCACCTTGACGACTTCGGTGGTCATGATGCCGCCGGCCGAATCGGGATCGTAGCGCCGCAGGTCCTGCGTCTCGCGGCGCGCGAGCTCGGGCATCTCGTCGACGATCTGTTCCGCGCGCTCCTCGTCGAGCTCCTCGAGCACGTCGGCCCGCTCGTCAGGCGTCATCTCCGTCACGAATGCAGCCGCCTGCTGCGCGGTCATCGCCTGGAGCACCTCGGCGCGGAGCTCCTCGTCGAGGTACTCCAGCACCTGGGCCGCGCGGTCCTTCGGCAGCGCGGCCAGGAAGATCGGCACCGACTCGAACGGCATCGCCTCGGCGACATCCGCGAGGTCCGCCGGATGCAGCTCCTCGGTCTCGGCCGCGATCAGCGACGGAGACTCCTCGAGCAGCACGAGAATGTCGGGAGCGAGAAGGGCGCCGAGCGGACGCTCCTCAGGGCGATGCGATGGCGTCATGCTTCATCCTCGGCGACGTCGTGGCGGAGAGGCCGACAAGGTAGGGCGGGGGGCGGCGGGGGCACAACCCAGGCGCGCGAGAGGTGCGCGTCGCTCTGGCGCCCGTTCACGGAGTCTCGTCAGACGATCGGCAGTCGGCGCCGCTCCTCCTTCGCGAGCGCCACCTCGTAGCCGGCGATGGCGATCGCCTCGCGGAGCGCATCGACGGTGATGCGCCCGTCGTGCTCCACGACGACGGAGCCGAGAGAGACGTCCGCCGACACGATGCCCTCCACCGGAGTGAGCGCGGTGAACACTCCCCGCACGCAGTGCTGGCAGCTCATTCCGGCGATGGCGAGACGCGTGATCATGCAGGGAATAGTACCTTCCCCGCATGCCAACCGTCGCCTTCCTCGGCCTGGGCGCCATCGGCCGCCCCATGGCCGCCCGCCTCGCCGCAGCGCCCGACATCTCGCTCACCGTGTGGAACCGCACCGCCGCGCGCGCCCTCGACTTCGCCGCCGCAACGGGAGCGAGACACGCTGACACACCCGCCGCCGCGGCACGTGGCGCCGAGGTCGTGATCACCTGCTTCCCCGTGTCGGCCGACGTCGAGTCGCTTCTCGACGGGCCGGACGGACTGCTGGCCGGCCTCGCACGACACTCTACGTTGATAGACTGCACGTCCGGCGATCCCGCCTCGTCGCGCCGCATCGCCGCGCGGCTCGCCGAGCACGAGGTCGGGTTCCTCGACGCACCGGTGAGCGGCGGGACGATCGGCGCAGAGCAGGGTACGCTCACCGTGATGGTCGGCGGTGATCCTGCGCTTCTCGACCGCGCTCGGCCGGTGCTCGCGGCGTTCGGCAAGAACATCGTCCATTGCGGCGACGTGGGGGCAGGCGACGCGCTCAAAGCGGTGAACAACGCACTCCTCGCCGTGCATCTGTGGAGCACGGCCGAGGGCTTGGCCGCGCTGGCCAAGGCCGGCGTGAAGTCCGACGTCGCGCTCACCGTCATCAACGCCTCGAGCGGCCGGTCCAATGCATCGATGAACCTCTTTCCCGAGCGCGTGCTCACGCGGGCCTTCCCGCGCACGTTCCGGCTCGCGCTGCTCGACAAGGACGTCGGCATCGCCGCCGCCGTCGCGCGCGAGCAGAAGGTGCCGGCTCCGCTGCTTCAGCTCACGGCGGACCTCTTCCGGATCGCGCACAATGCGCTGGGTGAGGAGGCGGATCACGTGGAAGCGGTGAAGGTGGTGGAGCAGTGGTCGGGCACACAGATCTCGTGAGCGCACACTCGGTGAGCGCGGACGGTGCGCGCGCGGTCGAGTCCATCCGCGCCGACTTTCCCGCGCTCGAGCGGCGCGAGGGGACACATGCCGTGGCGTACTTCGACGGGCCGGGAGGCACGCAGGTGCCGCGCCCTGTGGTCGACGCCATGACGGACTACCTGTACCACCACAACGCCAACACGCACTGGGCGTATCCGACGAGCATCGAGACCGACGCGCTGCTCGCCGGCGCGCGGGAGGTGTACGCCGACTTCTTCAACGCGACGCCGGCCGACGTCTCCTTCGGCAACAACACGACGACCATCGCCTTTCATCTTGCCCGCGCGCTGGCGCGCGGCTGGCAGGCCGGAGACGAGATCGTCGTCACGGAGCTCGATCACCACGCGAACATCGCTCCGTGGCGCGCCGCGGCGCAGGATCGTGGATTGGTGGTACGCAGCGTGCCGCTCGACACCGCCACCTTCCGTACCGATTGGAACGAGCTCGAACGCGCGCTCGGCACGCGCACTCGTCTGGTCGCCATCGGTGCGGCCTCGAATGCGCTCGGCACCGTGACCGACGTCGCGCGCGCCTGCGCGATGGCGCGGGAGATCGGCGCGCTCTCGTTCGTCGACGCGGTGCATCACGCGCCGCACACGCTGCTCGACGTCGGCGCGATCGGGTGCGACTTCCTCGCCTGCTCGTCGTACAAGTTCTACGGCCCGCACGCCGGCGTGCTGTACGGCCGGCAGTCACTCGTGCAGTCCATTGACGTGCCAAAGCTCGAGCCTGCGCCGGAGGAGGCGCCCGAGCGGCTCGAGACGGGCACGCAGAACCACGAGGGGATCGTCGGCGCCGCCGCGGCCGTCGAATATCTCGCGTCGCTCTCGACGTCGGCCGGCACCAGGCGTCAACGTCTGGAGCGCGTGATGACCGCACTCCACCTGCGCGGCGACCGGCTCGTGCGGCGGCTGTGGTACGGCCTGGCCGACATCGATCGCGTCACGCTCTACGGTCCACCGCCGGGCACTCCTCGCACACCCACGGTTGCCTTCACGCTCGCGGCGCACACCACCGACGCGGTCGCTCGGCGGCTCGTGGCCGATGGGTGCTTCGTCTCGAACGGTCACTTCTACGCGCAGACCGTGGCCGAGCGCCTCGGCCGCGGCGAGGACGGCTTCGTCCGCGCCGGTGCGGCGTGCTACACGACGGCCGATGAGGTGGACCGTCTCATCGACGGAGTTCGCTCGATCGCAGGGTGATCGGACGGTTCACGGCTTCTTCCGCGACACCAGTGTCTTCTCCAGCGCCGGCAGGAACGGCTCGTACTTCGACCCCGGCGCCCACAGCACCCAGCCGTCGTACCCGGCGTCGTACGTCCCCTTCTTCTGCGCCTCGATCTCGGCGGGTCCGTACGGCGGCTTGCCCAACGTGAACGCCTGTAGCCAGGGGCGCACGTGCTCGGCGGACTTGATCCCGAGCTTCTGGTCGCGCTGCTTCGCTCTCGTCAACGCGATGTTGAGCACCTTGTAGGGCTCCGCGTTCGGCACCGCGAGCCCCAGGTCTCCGCGTGGATAGTGCGACGGATACAGCATCGGGAGCATCACGTCCACAACCGGCGAGAGCTTCTCCCAGTACTGGCCCACTTCGAGCGGGCCGTTCACCGTCGTCGTCAGTCCGAAGACGTCGGCCGACGTGCGCGCTCCCAGCTTGTCGAACCTCGCGTTCGCCTCCTTGAGAAACGCCGCGAGCACGTCGGGCTTGGAGACGCCCTTGTCGTCGGGGAAGACCTGCTTCGGCAGCGATGCGTACGGCTCGGGAAAGCGGATGTAGTCGAACTGGATCTCGTTGAATCCCAACTTCGCCAGCTCTTCCGCCACGCCGATGTTGTAGTCCCACAGCTCGTGATGGTACGGGTTCACCCACGCGAGCCCCTTCTTGTCCCGCCACACGCCGCCGTCCTGCTTCCGGATCGTCCACTCCGGATGCACGCGCGCCGTTACCGAATCCTTGAACACGACGAGCCGCGCGATCGGCAAGATCTTGTGCGCGCGCAGCGTGTCCAGCATCGCTCGAAGGTCGCGCACGGTGCCCGACGTCCCGGCGTTGCGCGCGAACTCCGCGTTCGTGGGCTTGTAGTTCAGCCCGAACTCGTCCTTCATGTCGATCACGAGCGCGTTGATCTCGGACTCGTCGGCCATCTGGATGAGCTGGCGCATCCGCTTCGTGCTCTGCGCCGCAAACCGGTTGACGTACAGCGCGCGCACGACCGGGAACTCCTTGTCCACGTCGATCCGGTTCGCCGTGGCCTCGCCCGTGCCCGCGACCGCGGAAGTCGCGACAGACGAGGTGCTCGTTCCACCCGCTGAGCCGCCCTCGCCGCCCGGTGTCTTCGAGGTGCGCTCGGCGACCGCAGTGCAGGCGGAGACGAGCAGCGCGGCGGGAAGGAGGCGGGCGGCGAACGGGAGAGGGAACACACGCACGGGTCGATCCGGTAAGAAGGTTGGGTGACGGCCTACGCAGGATACCCCTCTGCAGCAGCTTTCGCGCCGACTTCCCACGGCCGCTCGGCCCTATATTGCTTCGGAGATGTCCTCCCATTTCCCGGCCGGCTCGTTGCGCCCCCTCGTCGCGATCCTCGCGCTCGTCCTCGTCGTTGCTGCTGGTTGTCGCGACGCCGTACGGAGTGCGCGCGTACCTCCGCCGGCCGCGGATTTCGTCATCTCCGCCGGCGATTCGGCGTTCTGGGTGACCAGCGGTGGAGGCGACGTCAAGGTGCGCGGCGCGCCGCTGGAGCTCGCGCGGGTCAACGGTCGCTTCTACGAGGTCTACGTCGCCGACGACGACCGTTCGTTCGAGGACGCGGAGCTCATCGGACAGCGCATCTATCGGCGCGATCTCATCACCGGTGATTCGCTGCTCGTCTACGAGGATACCATCGTCCCGCACCTCGCGCAGCTTTACGCGCGGCTGCATCCGGACGATCTGCGCATCGCGCCGGAGGACGAGGGGAACGACGATCCGCTCTGGCGCGCCACGACGACGATCGATCTGGCCGACCTGCACGGGCCCTTTCTCTCGTACACCCTGCACGCCGACGTCGAACGGAACGACGCGCCGCTCTGGCACACGAGCCGGCGCGGCGTGCTCGATCTCGCCACCGGGCGTGAGGCCTCGCTCAACAGCGTCGTCGACGGCGACGCGGCGTCCATCGCGCGGCGACGGTCGGAGGTCGCGGCCACGACGCTGGATTCGGTGCGGAGCGGCGGCGACCGCATGGACCGGGTGCGCACCGCCGCGCTGCTGCACTCGTACCGGTTGGATCCGACGAGCTTCATGCTCACCACGTTGGACGGCCGGCCGGCAGTGGCGTATGCATTGAGCGGGCAGGGCGCGGGCGAGGCGGGCCATCTGCTCGCGCTTCCACCCATTCCCATCGGCGAGCCGGCCTGGTGGCGCGACGCCGTGGCGACTCTGCCGATCTCGTCGTCGGACGGCATGCGCGACGTGTGGAGCAACGCGCGCTACGATGTGGTGGTGCGGTACGACTCCTCCGGCGGCGGCGCGCGGCTCGTCCTGCGCGACAGCACCTCCCGGGAATGGGTGGTCAGCCGCGTGCCCGCTCCGGCGCTTCGCGTGTTCTGGCTCGACCAGCCGCCCATCGATACGGTCGCTCGACGTGCCCTCGCGCGAGCCTTCGACGAGTCGGTCCTGTACGACGAGTCGGTCCGCTCGGCCTCACAGCACGTCAGGTCCACCCGCGCGAGGTCTCGGTTCGCCAAGGCCCAGCGTCGTCCGGCGATGAGACTTGCAGGTGCCGCACGTCGTCTTCGTGCATGACCGGCAAGCACACGGATCCCTCGATACCCAAGACGCCCCGCGCATCGGAGGCCATCGTCGCCGACCTGATGATGCCGCACCAGGCGAACGGGCTGCGCGCGCCATCGGTATTCGGAGGAGTGATCATGAGCATGGTCGACCGATGCGCCGCGCTCAGCGCCATGCGCCACGCCGGCGGCCAGGCCACCACCCTGTCAATCGACCGCATCCTCTTCAAGGAGCCCATTCGGGTGGGTGAGCTGGTCGAGATCCGGTCGCGTGTCGTGCACGTCGGCCGGACCTCTATGTCCGTGCTGGCCAACGTGTTCGCCGAGAACATCACCAGCGGAGAGCGGCGCCACACGAACGAGTGCTGGCTCACCTTCGTCCACCTCGACGAGCTCGGCAAACCGGCTCCCGTGCCTCCTCTCCGCCTCGAGACCGACGAGGATCGAGAGATGCACATGCTGGCCGCGAGGCGACGTGAGCACCTGCTCGCCGAGCGCGCGTGACCGGAGCACGGACCTGCTGTCCGACCCTCGAATCGCGGTTAGATTCCGTCCCATGATGCTCTTCACCGTCGACCACGCCAATCGTACCCTCCCGCTCGTGCGCCGCATCGTCGAGGACGTGGTGCACGAGCATCAGCGCTGGCAGGAGACGATCGCCGAGCTGGACGTCCTCGCGGTCGAGGCACGCGCCGACCTGCCTGATCCGCGCATCCTGGCGCTCGAGCGCAAGGCGCAACAGATCGCCCGCGAGATCGACGCGTTCCAGGCGGAGCTCGAGTTGCTCGGGATCCAGCTCAAGGACCGCCGCATCGGTCTGATCGATTTCCCGAGCGAGCTCGATGGCCGCCGGGTGCTCCTCTGCTGGCGGCTCGACGAGCCGTCCGTGCAGTTCTGGCACGACGAGGACGCCGGCTTCGCCGGCCGGCAGCCCCTGTCGCCGACGCTCGTCGGCTGATCCGTACTTCCAGTCCATGAACGCACAATGAAGACGCACGCCAAGTCCCACACCTCGCCCGACGGCACCACCTGGGGCGTGACGGTGGAGTCACCCGGCTCGAGCAACGCCATCATCATGTTCCGTCACCCGGACGGCACCACCTCGCGACTCGATCGATACAACTGGGTCATCACCCAGGGCCCCGAAGCGCGCAGCGTCACCTCGCGTCTGACGCCGCAAACGGTGCTCGAGCAGCTGGACGCCGGCAGCATCACGCGGCTCTTCCAGCGGTCGATGCCGGTGAGTCGGAGAGATCCGCTGGGAGGGCCCGAGCGGGTGCCGGCGGGGGCGAGTAAAGAGAGCTAACAGCAACGCCAGTAGCGGGTACTTGGCCACCTCGGTAGCCGGATTGGCATACGGGCTCGCGGATTTTCGGGCTGGGATTGCCCTCCAGTACCTGCTACTCGGTACACGTACTTGGACGTCGGCAGCGACGTTCGCAGTGAACGCCACTCCGTTCGCCCCTTGGAGGTGTTCCCCGCGGACAGCGCTCCCTTCCAATTCCGGGAGCTGGTATGCCAATCCCGCAACCGAGGTGGCCAAGTACTCGCTACTGGTTTTGTAGTGCACCCTGTTGCGCATCCCGATACCCAACCTCGACCTCCAACCCGTCCTTCCCCACCACCGTCCGCTCGAAGCACTCGCGCGCCTCCTTTCCCAGCTCACTCGCATCGCGCGAGTAGCGCGCCGAGAAGTGCG
>JBDSDB010000118.1:0-15722 GCA_039920785.1 Gemmatimonadaceae bacterium | reverse complement strand
GGTCGCCCCGCCAGGCCGCGCGACCGCGCCCGGGTCTGCCTCGTTTCGGACATGCTGCCGCGCTCCCGCCGGCGCGCCGCCGTGCAGAGAAGCGTAGGGGCTGTCGTCGCGCTGCTCGGGGAAATCGGGAAGCTGATGCTCCTCCGCATTCTGCTTGTCGGTCATCGCGGGCTCCATTCGGTTTGAGTGATTCGGGGCAAGCGGGGTGCCATGCGGGCTTGGCGAACTACAACTGCGAACCGCAAGTACACCGGGAAACGTCAGTACGGGGTGACGAGATTGGCATACCAGCCATTCCGATTCGGGCCTCGTTCGGAAGGCTGGTACGAACTCCCGTGGACTCCGTGCAGAGAACACCAGACCTGCCCGGGACTGTACGGCGTCACCGCACTGCGGAGCTGTCCCTACAACGCACTCGGTGAAACGGGCTGCGACGGACAGGGGCCGTCGCCGCGGACCGCTCTCACAAATTGGGAAGGCAGGTATGCCAATCCGGGTATCCGGCACTGCCGTGTCCTGGTGTACCGCCCTTGCAGTTGCGGTTGCTGTGGCGGATCGCCCCAAGCCGCCTACTTGAAGGCGTTCAACCCCGTGACCGCCTGACCCAGGATCAGCGAGTGCACGTCGTGGGTGCCCTCGTACGTGTACACGCTCTCCAAGTTCGCCATGTGCCGCATCGCGCCGTACTCAGCGAGGATCCCGTTGGCGCCGAGCAGCCGACGCGCCTCGCGGGCGATGTCGGTGGCGATGTTCACGTTGTTGCGCTTGGCGAGTGACACCTGCTGCGGCGTGAACGTGCCCGCATCCTTCAGCCGGCCAAGGTGCAGCGACACGAGCTGCCCCTTCACGATCTCCGTGAGCATGTTCGCCAGCCGCTCCTGCTGAATCTGGAATCCGCCGATCGGCCGGTCGAACATCACGCGCGTCTTCGCGTAGTCCAAGGCCTCCTCGAAGCACGCCATCGCGGCGCCGAGCGCGCCCCACGAGATGCCGTAGCGCGCCTGCGTCAGGCACATCAGCGGGCTCTTGAGGCCGCCCGATTCCGGAAGGAGCGCGTCCGCGGGGAGATGCACGTCCTGGAACGACAGCTCGCTCGTATCGCTCGCCCGCAGTGAGAGCTTGCCCTTCTGATCCTTGGCCTTGAAGCCCGCGGAATCAGTCGGGACGACGAAGCCGCGAATCGACTTGTCGCTCGGATCGCCGTTGGTCTTGGCCCATACCACGGCGATCTGCGCCGTCGAGCCGTTGGTGATCCACATCTTGGAACCGTCGAGCATCCAGCTTCCGTCGGCCTGCTCCTTGGCCATCGTGATCATGCCGCTCGGGTTCGAGCCGAAGTCCGGCTCCGTGAGCCCGAAGCACCCGATGATCTCGCCCGCCGCCATCTTCGGCAGCAGACGGCGCTTCTGCTCCTCGGAACCGAAGGCGAAGATGGGATACATCGCGAGCGCGCCCTGCACGCTGGCGAACGACCGCACGCCCGAATCGCCGCGCTCGAGCTCTTGCATGATGAGCCCGTACTGCACGTTGTTCAGCCCCGCGCAGCCGTACTCTTCGGGAAGGTTCGCGCCGAACACGCCGAGCTCGCCCATCTCGGGGATGAGCTCTTTCGGGAAGCGACCCTGCACGTACGCGTCGCCGATGATCGGGAGGACGCGCTCGTCGACGAAGCGGCGGACGCTGTCGCGGACGGCCCGCTCTTCCTCACTCAGAGCGCTGTCGATGTCGTAGAAGTCGAGCATGCCTCGCGGGACTCGGGTGATGCGGCCCGCGAAAGCTAATCAGCCATCGCGAGCTGCGCGGCGTCCGAGCGTCTGAGAACCTTCCGCGCGTCCGGGCCGCGTCGCCAGAACGCGCCGCGCATACGGCGCGATCCCGAGCTCGCGACACTTTGCCCGGAAAGTCGCGCCATGATCGATCGTGCGACCGCTCTCATCCTGCCACTGATGCACCATCTCGTGCAGCAGAGTGTGGAGCGCCTCTTCCCAGCCGTGCTTCCGAAGATGCGCGCGGCTCAGCGCGATCTCGGCTGGTTCGCCACCGGGCGTGCCAGAGGTGTAGTGGCCCAGGCGGCTCTTCATGCGGCGGGACACGCGTATCTGCACGGCCTTGAGCCGGCTGTGGAAATGCCGTGAGTTGTAGCGTCCGTGCCAGGCGACGAGCTTCTCGGCGATCTCGACGTCCTCTGCATGGGTGCGGTCGCGGCGCGCCGGCGGACGGGGCGACCGGATGGGATGCGCGACGATGATGCGTTGAGCCGCGCGGCGGTCGGCGCGCGTGCGCCCCTCCACGAAGGTGACGATCGCACCGAGCACGGACGCCGGCGCGCCGAGGTAGCCCTCGTGCACGCGAAGATCGCCGGCGCCGAAGCTGACCATGACGTTGCGGTTGCGCGTGAGCCGGCAGCGCTTGATGCGGGTGAGGCCGAGCAGGCGTAGACGCGCGAGCAGCTCGTCGGCGTCGCGCGGAGCGGCGCCGGCGAAGCCAAGCTCGAGCTGCGACACATCGCGTCGCCCGCGAAAGAGGCGAGTCAACGTGCGAAGCACTTAACCGGTCCCGAGACGAAGCCGCCCGAGGCGGCGTTCCAGACGAGCGTGGACACTTCGATCTTCTCCGGGGAGATGCCGATGCTGTTGACGGACGACGGGCGTCCGCCACGCATGCGGTTGGATACCGTCCCCGCCGTTGAAATAACCGTGCCCTTCTTCGTGTGCTCGATGTAGTGGATCGCGTCCTGGTGATCGTGTCCACACAGGACCAGGTCCACCGACATGTCGGCGAACGCGCCGAGCGCGCGCGACGTGTTCTTGAGGCCGTGGCGCTGCGAGAGTTCCCCCTTCACCGGGTTGTGGTGCATCACGATGACGCGGACGTCGGCGGCGGGGGCATCGGCGAACACACGGCGGAGGCGCTCCACTTGCGACCGCCGGACCACGCCGATGATCGAGAGATCGCGCACGCGCCAGGTGAGTGTCTGTCGCAACATGCCATGCGACGTGTTCAGCCCGGCAAGCGTGACGCCGGGAACGTGGAGCACGGGCTCGATCTCCGGATGGATGAAGCGGCGGTAGTTCTCGAACATGTCCGCTTCGTCGCCAAGGCCGAATGGCGACTTCCACCACGCGACGTCGTGATTCCCCGGAATGCAGATGACCTTGCTCGTCTGCTCCGCATGCTTGATGAAGGCGCGCGCGCGCTGGAACTCACCCGACCGCGCGCGCTGCGAGACGTCGCCCGAGATGGCCACCACGTCGTACCGCCGCTCTCTGATGAGCGTCTCCATCGCCTCATACTGCTCCGGCACCGCCGGATGCCCGAAGTGCAGGTCCGAGCAGTGAAAGAGGGTCGTCGTCGTGGTCACAGCTTGGCGATGATCGCGTCGGTGAACTGGTCGGTGCTCGCGGTGCCGCCGAGGTCGCGCGTTACGGTCTTGCCCTCGCGGATGGTCGCTTCGAGCGCACCGCGAATCCGCTGCGCCCGCTCCCCATCGCACAAATACTCGAGCATCATGCACGCGGCGAGGATGAGCGCGCCCGGATTCGCCACGCCCTTGCCGGCGATGTCCGGCGCGGTCCCGTGCACCGCCTCGAAGATCGCGCCGCCGAGTCCGATGTTGGCGCCGGGCGCGAGCCCGAGGCCGCCGACCAGGCCCGAGATGAGATCCGAGAGAATGTCGCCGAACAGGTTCGTGGTGACGATCACGTCATAGCGCTCGGGATGGAGCACGAGGTTCATCGCCATCGCGTCGACGATGACCTCCTGGAACTCGATGCCGGAGAACTCGCGCGCCACCATCCGCCCGACGTCGAGGAACAGGCCCGACGTGTACTTGAGGATGTTCGCCTTGTGCACGAGCGTGACCTTTTTGCGACCGTGCTTCTGCGCGTAGTCGAAGGCGTAGCGGATAATGCGGTCGGAACCGGCGCGCGTGATGAGCGCCGTGGATTCCGCCGCCGCGCGCGGATCGTTGCCGATCTTGATGTAGTGCTCGATCCCGGTGTACAGCCCTTCGGTGTTTTCGCGGATGAGCACGATGTCGACGTCCTCGTACCGGCCACCCGTCACGATCGTATGCGCCGGTCGCACGTTGGCGTAGAGCTCGAACGTCTTTCGCAGCTGGACGTTGATCGAGCGGAACCCTTCGCCGACGGGAGTCTCGAGTGGGCCCTTGAGCGCGACGCGCGTGCGCTTGATCGAATCCAGCGTCTCATCGGGGATGGGATCGCCGAAGCGGGAGACGCCAGCCATTCCCGCATACTGGTTGTCCCACTGAATCTCGGCGCCCGCCGCCTCGAGCACACGTACTGTCGCACTGCTGATGGACGGGCCGATGCCGTCGCCGGAAATGAGAGTGACCGCTGTTGCCATGTTCGGTTGGTTCGGAGGCGCCCGTCAGGGAATGGTGATCAGGTCGGCGATGTGGGTCGCGAGGCTGGTGAGCATTGCGCGTGAGAGTGTCGGCGACGGGTCGCTCTTCACGTCGCTCATCCAGCGAACCTCGCCGAGCCTGCCGTCGAGCAGCGCGAGGCGGACGATGGCAATGCCCTGACCAGACTTGTCCCGCTCGAAACGGAGCTCGACCGGCATCAGCACGGCGCGCGCGTCCTGCAACGCGATGAGCGTGCGGAGCTGCGTGACGAGGGGATCCGCGAGCTTCGCGCCGGGCTGGAGATTCGGGTTGCGCAGCGGATCGGCGGCGAGTGTGTACGGGTCGATCGCGTAGGTGGGGCTTCCGCGCATCGAGCGCACGAGATCGGCGGGGTAGATCCACTGGGTCTTGAGCCCGCGCTCGGCGAGCACGGCGGCGATCTCGTCGTCGAACGACTTGAGATACTCGCGCGACTTGGGAATCTGCGCGCTCCATCCCAGCACATCCGCGCCTCGTAGCCGGTACGCGGGCGCGACGATCACATGCTGCCCCGCGAGCGCAGCGAGAGGACGTGCGGGTGGATCGTTGGGCGCGGGCGCTTCGGCGGCGCCCTTACCGCGGCAGGCCGCGAGGCCGAGCGTGAGACAGCAGGCCAGGAGATGGAGAGTTCGCACGGGAGTCGGTGTGGGTGACGGAAAGCTAACCGCGGCGCCGGAGCCAGGCGACGCTGCTGCCATGACGACGGGGGCGCCCGTGTGTTGACCCTCTCGCGTCCGGCTCGCAACTTGGCGCGCATGACCACCACCGTCTCTCCCGGCCGATCGACCAACCGTCTCGTGGCCGCGCTCGGCTGGTCCCTCGTCGCGCTGGCGGGTGCCGGCGCGCTGGGCTACCTCGCGCTCTCGCGCGGCGAATCCGTCAGCGCTGCGTGGCTGCTCGTCGCCGCGCTCTCGACGTATGCGGTCGCCTATCGCTTCTACAGCGCGTTCATCGCCGCCAGCGTCTTCGCGCTGGACGACGCCCGCGTTACGCCCGCCGAGCGATTGTCCGACGGACGCGATTTCGTGCCGACGCACAAGTGGATCGTATTCGGCCACCACTTTGCGGCGATCGCCGGCCCTGGTCCGCTCGTAGGCCCGACGTTGGCCGCTCAGTTCGGCTATCTGCCGGGCGTGCTCTGGATCATCGTCGGCGTCGTGCTGGGTGGCGCGGTGCAGGACATGGTGATCCTCTGCGCGTCCACGCGACGAGACGGCAAATCGCTGGGCCAGATGGCGAAGGAGGAGATCGGGCCCGTCGCTGGATTCACGGCGTTGGTGGCAGTGCTGGGGATCATGGTCGTGCTCATCGCCGTCCTCGGCCTGGTGGTCGTCAACGCGCTCAAGTCGAGCCCGTGGGGCACGGTGACGATCGGCCTCACCATCCCCATCGCCATGGCGATGGGACTCTACATGCGCTGGCTGCGGCCCGGCCGCGTGCTCGAAGCGAGCGCGATCGGGCTCGTGCTGCTGATCGTCTCGCTGTACGCGGGTCGATGGGTGGCGGAGCAGCCGGAGCTCGCATCGACGTTCACCCTGAGCGGCAAGACGCTCGCGCTGCTCGTCATGGGCTACGGGTTCGCGGCATCGGTGCTGCCGGTGTGGCTGCTGCTCGCGCCGCGCGATTATCTCTCCGCATTCGTGAAGATCGGTGTCGTGCTGGCACTGGCGATCGGCATTCTCGTCGCGCTTCCGCCGCTCCAGATGCCGGCGCTCACGCGGTTCACCGACGGAAGCGGCCCGGTGTTCGCCGGCGCGCTCTTCCCCTTCGCGTTCATCACCATTGCGTGCGGATCGATCAGCGGATTCCACGCGCTGATCGCCTCCGGCACCACGCCCAAACTGCTGGAGCGCGAGAGCGACGCGCGGATGATCGGCTACGGCGCGATGCTGATGGAATCGTTCGTCGCGGTGATGGCGCTCATCGCTGCCTGCGCGCTCACGCCCGGGGTCTACTTCGCGATCAACGCGCCCGTTGCGGCGCTCGGCAGCTCGGTGCAGTCGGCGGCGGTGGCCATCGCGAACTGGGGATTCGTCGTGACGCCCGCGGAGCTCGACCTGTTGGCGAAACAGGTCGGTGAGACGTCGCTCCTCTCGCGCACCGGCGGCGCGCCGAGCCTCGCCGTCGGCATGGCGCACATCTTCTCGCGGGTGCTGGGCGGCAGCGGCGCGATGGCGCTCTGGTATCACTTCGCCATCATGTTCGAGGCGCTGTTCATCCTCACCACGCTCGACGCGGGCACGCGTGTCGGCCGGTTCATGCTGCAGGATCTCGGGCGCCACGTCTGGGCTCCGTTCGGACGCACGTCGTGGACGCCGGCGATCCTCCTCTCGAGCGCGATGATCGTCGCGATGTGGGGTCACTTTCTCTGGCAGGGAGTGATCGACCCGCTCGGCGGCGTGAACTCGCTCTGGCCGCTGTTCGGCATCTCGAATCAGCTGCTGGCCACAGTGGCGCTCTGCGTCGGCACGACGATCCTCATCAAGATGGGGAAGGCGCGCCACGCGTGGATCACCGTGATCCCGCTCGCATGGCTGGTCATCGTGACGATGACCGCGGGCGCGGCGAAGCTGTTCTCGCCGCAGCCGCGGCTCGGCTTCCTCGCGCACGCGCGCTTCCTTCGGTCCGCGCAGGCATCGGGCACGCTTCCGCCGGGCGTGAGCAGTGCCGCCGACCTCGCACGCATGATCGCCAACGACTACCTCGACGCGGCGGTCGCCGGATTCTTCCTTCTCGCCGTCATCGTCATCCTTGGCGACAGCATACGCGAGTGGCTCGCCGTGTTGCGCGGTGCGAAGCCTGCCCGCTCCACCGAGGTGCCGTTCCAGCAGCGCGCGGCGGTGGCCGGTGACTGACATACGAATGCCCTTCCTCGGCAAACTTCGGCGGCGCGTCGCGCACGTCGGCGTGCTGCTGAGACGCGTCATCGGCGCGCCCGACTACGACAGCTATCTCGCCCACGTGCAGCGCCGGCATCCGGGTACGGTCCCGCTCACGCCCGACGCCTTCGCGCGCGACGCCCTTGCGCGGCGCTACGACCGTCCCGGTTCTCGCTGCTGCTGAAGGTTCGTCGTGACGATCATCATCCCCAGGGCGGCGGCGAGCGCGAGCGACGCGCCCATCACGAATGCCGTGCCCGGCCCGGCGTGATCCCACACGTAACCGAAGAGCAGCGACGCCGGTAGCGCACCCAATCCGATGGCGAGGTTGTACCAGCCGAACGCGGTGCCGCGGCGCTCCAGTGCGACGAGATCGGCGATGAGGGCGCGCTCAGAGCCCTCGGTGAGCCCGAAGAACACGCCGTACACGCCGAACAGCGCCCACGCCTGCCACGGTGCACTCGCGCGCGCGAAGCCGAAGTACACCGCGGCGTACAGCACCCAGCCGGCGATGAGCGTTGGCCGTCGCCCGATGCGATCGGAGAGCGCGCCGCCCGGAGTGCTCGACGCAGACTTCACGAGATGCAGGGCAGCCCACAAGACGGGTGCGAGCGCGATCGGCACGCCGAGCTGCGTGGCGCGGAGCAGCAGGAACGCGTCGGTCGAGTTGCCGAGCGTGAAGAGGAAGATCACGCCGAGCACACGCCAGAACTGGCCGCCGAGCGGCTGGCTCAGATCGGGCGGCGCCTCAGCGGCCGATTGTTCGCCGCGTGGCACGTCGCGCACCCAGATCCAGACGACGAGCACCGAGAGCACGCCCGGAATGGCGGCCAGCCAGAACACCGTGCGGATCTCCGCGAGATGCCACGTCAGCAACGCGAACGCGATGAGCGGTCCGAGCACGCCACCGGCGTGATCGGCGGCGCGATGAAAGCCGAACGCACGACCGCGGATGCTCGGGTGGACGGATTCCGCGATCAGCGCATCGCGCGGGGCGTTGCGAATGCCCTTCCCCACGCGATCGGCGACGCGGATCACCAGCACCTGGGAGGCGCTCGTCGCGATGGCCACGAGCGGTCGCATCGTCGAAGCGATCGCATACCCCAGGAGCACGAGCGGCTTCCGCGATCGCACCCGATCGGACCACCATCCGCTCGCCAGCTTGAGGAGCGCCGCCGTCGTCTCCGCCGCACCCTCGATGGCCCCGATGAAGCTCGCGTTGGCGCCGAGCACGGTCGTCAGGAAGATGGGAAGCAGCGGATAGATCATCTCGCTGGACACATCGGTGAGAAAGCTGACGGCGGCGAGCGCCATGACGTTGCGCCCGAGCTTGGGGCGTGCAGAGTCGGTCATCGGGGTGATCTCTGGTTTGGCGGCCGCGGCCGCCCGGCTCGGCGCATCTTGCGCCGCTGGCCCCCACCCCGCCATAGATAGCGCATGCGCGCTCGCGACGTGACCTGTTCCGGCCCGGCGGCTGATCTGTTCGCACGCCTCGCGCCGGCGCGCGCGCGGCTCGCCGCCGCCGACGAACGGCTCCTGCACACGCAGATCGCGCTCTCCGAAATTCCGGCCCCGACGGGAGCCGAACAGGCGCGCGGCGCCTCGGTGGCGGCTCGGTTCGAGGCCCTCGGCCTGCACGACATCCGCACGGACGCAGTCGGCAACGTGCTCGGCGCGCGGCCTGGTGCGTCGGACGCTCCGCCCATTCTCGTCTGCGCACATCTCGACACGGTGTTCCCCGAGGGGACGCCGGTGGGCGTCGCCCGGGAGGGGCCGCAGCTCGCCGGCCCCGGCATCGTGGACAACTCACGCGGGCTGGCGGCGATGCTGGCGATCGCCGAAGCGATCGATGGGAGGCGCATCCAGACGAGGCGCCGGGTCATCTTCGCCGCGACCGTTTGCGAGGAGGGAGCCGGCGACCTGCGCGGTGTGAAGCATCTCTTCGCGCACCTGGATGCTCGGCCGGCGGCGTGCATTGCGCTCGACGGCGCGGGGGACGACCGCATCGTGCACCGCGCGCTCGGCGCGCGTCGATTCCGCGTGACCTTCTGCGGTAATGGTGGGCACAGCTGGGCGGCGTTCGGCGTACCGAATCCAGTGCACGCCGCGGGCGCGACGGCGGCCAAGCTCGCCGCACTCCCGCTGCCGCGTGCGCCGCGCACCACGCTGTCCGTCTGCCGCATCGGCGGCGGGATCAGCGTGAACGCCATTCCCACCGAGGCGTGGCTCGAGATCGATCTGAGGTCATCGTCAGCGGATACGTTGGCGCGCTGCGCCGCCGAGGTCGAGCACGCGGTTCGCGCGGCGGCGCGCGAGGAGAACTCGCGCCGATCGCCGGGCACGCCGTCGCTGTCGTACGTCATCTCGACGATCGGCGATCGTCCGTGTGGCGAGCTGCCATCGAATCATCCGCTCGTCGCTGCGGCGGCCGACGCCACGCGCGCCATCGGCCGGTCCCCAGAGCTGGCGACGGCGTCCACGGACGCCAACGTGCCGATCAGCCTGGGCATTCCTGCGATCGCGATCGGCGCGGGGGGGCGTGGCGGCGGCGTCCACACCGCCGGCGAGTGGTACGACAACACGGACGGCACACTCGGCATCGCCCGCGCGCTCACAGTGGTCGTATCCGCTGCCGAGCTGGCGTTCGCGTGGTAGTGACTCACGGGACGCGCCCGAATTCGCACCCGATCTGACACGATGCCTGACGTCGCGCGCAGGGCGATCAGCAATCGACACTTCAACCGGATGTAGACGATGAACATCGAGCCACTGATCATTGCGATGGGCGTCGCCTTCATCCCCGTGAGTGCCACGCTCGCGCCCAGCACGCCGCCTCCGCGAGTCAACACCCCACATTGAGCCCGTTCCAGCTGCGCCTCGTTCTTCTGCTCGTCGCCGCCCTCTCGCTGGGAGGGTGCGCGAACCGACCGCTCGCCACGGTCGCCACGCCCGACGCCGCACCCGGCGCATCACCCGGCACGAGCGCCGCTGTCCCTGCCGCACCGCCGGCGCGATGGCTCGGCCTTCTCGGCGAGTACGGTTCCGGCGCGGCCTTTCGGATCGTGGCCGAGCACGACGGGCGCCTGCGTCTCGTCGACTCGGCGCTTCGGGTCACGCTGCTCACGGAGCGCGCCGAGTCCGAGTTCATCACCGACCCCGCCGGCGAGCGCGCGACCTTCACGCGCGACGCGCGCGCCCGCGCGAGCGAGATGACGCTCGGCGCGATGCACCTGGCCCGCAACGCCATCGAGCCGGAGGCAGGCACTACCCAGCTGCAGGTCACCCCGGTTCGGCCGGTGGAGCAGCTTCGCGCCGAAGCGCTCGCGGCGTCGCCACCAGTCGAGCGCGGGCCTTTCGTGGCCAGTGATCTCGTGGAGCTCGTCACGCTCGATCCCTCGATCAAGCTGGAGATCCGCTACGCGACGACGAACAATTTCCTCGGCACTCGCTTCTACGACCAGGCGCGCGCGTTCCTGCAGCGTCCAGCGGCCGAGGCGGTCGTGCGCGCACATCGCGCACTCCGCCCCCTCGGCTTCGGATTGCTGATCCACGATGGGTATCGTCCGTGGTACGTGACGAAAATGTTCTGGGACGCGACTCCGCTCGACACGCGCTGGCTCGTGGCCGATCCGGCGCAGGGCTCTCGGCACAATCGCGGCGCGGCGGTGGATCTCACGCTGTACGAGCTCGCGACTAAGCGGCCCGTCGAGATGCCCAGCACGTACGACGAGAGCACGGATCGCGCATACGCCGACTACCCCGGAGGAACGTCACGCCAGCGCTGGTATCGGGCGGTGTTGCGCCGCGCCATGCTGGCGCAGGGGTTCGAGGTGAACGTGCACGAATGGTGGCACTTCGACTTCGCGGGCTGGCGGTCATACGCCATCGGGAATCGTCCCTTCGATCAAATTGCGACCAAGTAGGAGCGTGCCTGTCGGCGCGGTCACACGCCGACCGACACCACTGCGAGCGGAGCCCGCGTGAGCAGTTCGCGAGTCACCGAGCCCAGACTGCCGGCGGGCGCTCCATCGGCACCGCGTTGGCCCACGACCACCAACGGCGCACCGCGACCAAGCGCAGTGCCGACGATCTCGCTCGTCGGATCACCGACGGCCACCTCGAAGCGCACGTCATCACGTGATGCATCGGCGGCGACGAGCTCCACGAGTCGTCGCGTCATCGTACGCAGCGCCGGCAGCGACGGGGTCCGCGCCGCAGAACGCCCGTCGGGCAGCGCTCGGCGCCCGCTCCGCATGACGCGATCGTAGGCACCAGCGGCTGGTTGTAGCACGTGAAGCACGGTGAGCGGGCACGCGTGCAGTCGTGCCAGCCACCGGGCGGCGCCCAGTACGGCGGGCGCGAACGCGCTGTCATCCACGGCCGCTACCACATGGGTCGGCGGCTGCGACACGCCTTCGGGCACGACGAGCACTGATGTCGTCACACGGCGCGCGAGTCGCTCGATCACGTTCGGCTCGCCGACGCGCTTCCGATTCGCATCGCTGCGGCGCCCGAGGACCAGCAGCGATGCGGCGCCGTCGTTGGCGAGCGCGCTGAGGCAGCGCGACGGTTGTCCGATGCGAAGCACCGCGCGAGCACTCGCGAGTTCGAGCGTCGCGGCGAAGCCCTCGAGTCCGCCGAGCAGTGTCGGTCGCCGCTCGGTGAACTCCTCGTGGCCGGGCTCGACGGCCGAGATGGCGTCCCCCACGCGTTCACGAAGTGGGATGACGTGCGAGAGGATGGCGTGCGCACGACGCGCCACGTTCGTCGTCGCCCAGCGCGCCGCGGCGAGCGAGGCGGAGCCGAAGTCGATGGCGAGCACGACGTGCTGGAACAGGGGCGCCAACGCCGGAGTGGCTCCGGGCAATGGCGCGAGCTGCAGAGTGGTCATTCGGCCTCCGTGCGCATCGGCGAGCGGCGAGCGGTTCCCGCGTCGTGCGCGAGTCGCTGGAGCAGCCGTGATGCATGAGCGAGTGCGTGCGGGTCAGCCCGGCATTGTGACGGAGTGCCCGCGGCGCGTCGGCTAGCTCGGGAGGTGCGGCGGCGCGGTGGCGTCGTAGCCTCGCGCCGTCGCGACCTCGACCGGCCGCGCGATGGCGCGCGTCGCGAGGGTGCCGCGCGTGCAGGCAACGGTCAACGTCGAACGTGTCGCGGGACCGGGAGTGACGTCTGAGCACCGCGCCCCGCGACGCGGCGACGGCATCCCTATGCCCGCGCTCTCCAGGGCGGTAGGCTTCAGGCCGGCCGTCGCCGCGGCGGCGTGCGGGTGAGCGCGATCGCCGTGCGCGACGACTTCGTAGCGCGACTGCCGAAGCACGCCCACGAGCAGCACCGCGGCGGCGACGACGGCGCTCGCCAACGACGTGGCTCGAGCGCCGATCGAGTGACGCGACCGCCCTCGACGTCTTCCCTTCGCCAGCAGCGGCGCTGACTCTTTCATCTGGGCCCAGCGCGCGCGAGGCATCATGCGTCGAGGCGGGATCGTGCTGCGTGTGCCGTGCGTAACCCGCACGGTGGAGAAGGGTTCCTTGGCATCGGAATGCTCGCCGCCACGCGCGCCGAGATCAAGGCTTGAAATTCCGAGCCGCTCACTACGCGCTCCG
Organism: Gemmatimonadaceae bacterium; assembly: GCA_039920785.1. GTDB lineage: Bacteria > Gemmatimonadota > Gemmatimonadetes > Gemmatimonadales > Gemmatimonadaceae > AG11. The sequence goes on along the minus strand of JBDSDB010000118.1, from coordinate 2,832 downwards.
CTCGCAGGATTGGGCGCGTTGCAGCAGCAGCGCCCGCTCACGCGCGTTTCGCGTCATGCTCGCGGCGCGCTCGAGCTCCGAGCGCGCCTCGTCCAGTCGGCCGAGCTTGAGCAGGAAGTCGCCGCGCACGGCCGGCAGCAGGTGATAGCGCTTCAGCGATGGCTCGGAGACGAGCGCGTCCACGAGCGCGAGCCCCGCCGCGGGTCCGGCCGCCATCGACACGGCCACGGCGCGATTGAGCTCGATGACCGGTGACGGCGCCACGCGCGCGAGATCACCGTACAGCGACGCGATCCGCACCCAATCCGTCTCGTCCGGCACTCCCGCGCGCGCGTGGCACGCCGCGATCGCCGCCTGCAGCGTGTACGGCCCGTGCCGACTCGACAGCGACTCCGCGCGCTCGAGCGCCGCGAGCCCGCGCCGGATCAGCATCCAGTCCCACCGCGCGCGGTTCTGCTCGAGCAGCAGCACCGGTTCGCCCGACGGTCCGACGCGCGCCGCAGAGCGCGACGCCTGGATCTCCATCAGCGCCACGAGGCCGTGCACCTCCGGCTCGTCGGGCGCGAGCTCCGCGAGCACTCGACCGAGTCGGAGCGCGTCCTCGCACAACGCGGGTCGCAGCCAGTCGTCGCCCGCGGTCGCCGAGTAACCCTCGTTGAACACGAGGTAGATCACCTGCAGCACCGACGACAGCCGCGCCTCGAACTCCGCACCGCGGGGCACCTCGAATCCGACGCCTGCGTCGCTGAGTGTGCGCTTCGCTCGCACGATCCGCTGCGCCATCGTCGGCTCGGGCACGAGGAAGGCCCGCGCGATCTCGTCGGTCGCGAGACCGCCCACCATCCGCAGCGTGAGCGCGACGCGCGCATCGGTCGACAGCACCGGATGGCACGCGGTGAACATCAGCCGCAGCATGTCGTCGCCCACGTGGTCGTCGAGCGCCGCGTCGAGATCAGGCACGGCCGCCTCCTGTTGCGCCTCGAGCTCGTACCCGAGCTGTTCGTGCTTGCGCTGGAGCATCTGGCTGCGACGCATCAAGTCGATGGCGCGATGCTTCGCCGTGCCCATCAGCCACGCGCCGGGGTTGTCGGGAACGCCCGAATCCGGCCAGCGCTCCAGCGCCGCGAGGAGCGCGTCCTGCGCCAGATCCTCTGCCGCTCCGACGTCGCGCACGATGCGCGCGAGCCCGGCGATCAGCTTCGCCGACTCCATCCGCCACACCGCGTCGATCGCCCGATGAATGTCGGTAGCCGTCACGACTACCAATCAGATGCCGTCCCCTCCTCGGTGCAAGCCCGCCCCCGCGCCGCGTTTCCATGCTCCGCGCGGCGGGGACGCTGCCTGGTCGCTCAGGCCGAGTGCTGCTGCTTGACCCGCTCGCGGAGCTCCCCTTCCTTGGTCTTCTGCTCGTCGGTGAGCGATGAGCCGAAGTCCTCAGCGGAGAACACCTGGCGGACCTCGATGTTGGTCTGGCCGCCGAAGTGTGGGTTGGGCGCACGCTTCGCCCACTCGATCGCCTCTTCGCGCGATTTCACCTGGATGATCCAGAAGCCAGCAATCAGTTCCTTGGTCTCTGTAAATGGTCCGTCGACGACCGTCTTCTGATCGCCGTTGAACACGATGCGCGCACCTTTGGAGCTCGCGTGCAGCCCTTCTCCGGCGAGCATCACGCCTGCCTTGACCAGCTCCTCGTTGTACTTCCCCATCTCCGCGAACTGCTCCGTGGTTGGCATCACGCCCGCCTCGGACTGCTCGCTCGCCTTGACCAGCATCATGAACTTCATCTTCGACTCTCCTGTGCATTCGGTTCGGAGCCGGGCGTCCGGACCGTGTCGGCCGGGGCGAGTCCCTCGCTCTGACTAGACGTCGAACGAGGTCCGGCGAAATCGACACGGGTTCAGAAGAACTCTCGATTGTTCGGTTTTCTCGCTCACGCAGCGCTCAGCTCCCCTCGCTCTTCGCCGCCAGCTCGCGCAGGAGCTCCTCCTGCCTCCGCAACTCGGGCGTGAACTCCTCGCCGAAGTCGTCGGCCTCGTACAGCTGCCGCAGCTCGAGCTCCACGTTGCCGTGTCCATCCTCGACCGGCCAGCGCTTCACCCACTCGAGCGCCTCCTCGTACGACTTCGCCCTTATGATCGTATAGCCCGCGATCAGCCCTTTCGCCTCGGCGAACGGTCCGTCGATCACCGTGGGCTTCCCGCCGCTGAATCGGATCCGGGCTCCCTTCGACGTCGGCTGGAGACCGTCGCCACCCAGCATCACGCCCGCCCTCACCATCTCTTCGTTGTACTTCGTCATCGCCGAGACCAGCTCGGCGGTGGGCATGGCGCTCGCCTCCGTCTCCTGGTCCGCCTTGCGGATGATCATGAATCGCATCGGTCGCGTCTCCGTGGTTTGCTCGGGGTAGTTGCGGCTGCGTGGGCAAGCGGTCCGGCGCCCTCCACCGATTCGTCGAACGAAGGACGGGAAGATCGACGCGATCACTCCGCCATTCCGACGAGATCGACGAAAAACGATGGGCCGGCTGGAAGTGATCCAGCCGGACCATCGACGAGTCCAGCGCGTGCCCTACAGGGTCCCGCGAATCTCCGAGTGATCCGCCACCGTCAGCTCGCCTCTCAGGCCTTCGATCGTGACCTCGTCCCCGATCAGCGAATTGTGCAGCGTCGAGTGCTTCAGCGTGCAGTTGGCGCCGACGATCGTATCGGTGAGCGTGGAGCTCTCCACGCGCGTTCCCTTCCCCAGCGTCACGTTGGGACCGATCGTCGAGTTCGTGAGCGTCACGTCGTCCTCGATGTACACGGGATCGTGGATCGTCACGCTCTGCTCCAG
>JBDSDB010000117.1:0-36268 GCA_039920785.1 Gemmatimonadaceae bacterium | reverse complement strand
CAGCAGCGCCGCGCCAAGTCCCACCAGCGCCACGATCAGCTCCATCACACTCCACGTCATGAACGTCTCGCGGATCGTCGCGTTGTAGTACTCCTTGAACATCCAGAAGCCGGTGTCGTTGAAGTGGGAGAACATCAGGCTTCCCGCACCGGTGGCGAGCACCATCAGCTCCGGATGTACCGTGCTGCCGAGCGCGGTGGGCGCGACGACGCTCGCAGCGGTCATCCCCGCCACGGTCGCCGAGCCGACGGCAGCGCGGAGCAGCGCGGCCACGCCGAAGGCGAGCAGCAACGGGTTCACCTGCAACCCCGACGCCTGGCGCGTGATGTAGTCCGACACGCCGCCATCGCGCAGCACCTGGGAGAACGCGCCCCCTGCCGCGATGATCATCAAGATCATCGCGACGCTGCCCACGGCGCTGCCAACGCTCTTCATCAACGATTCCATCGTCCGTCCGCGCCGGAGGCCGAGCGCGTAGAGCGCCACGAGCACGGCGATCATCAGCGCCACCGTCGCGTTGCCGAAGAACTTCAGCGCCGCCACCGCGCTCCGCATCGCCGGATCGGGCACCGCGATCGCGAGCTGGGCGCGAAAGTCGGTGCCCGCGCGGAACGGATCGATCGCCGAGGTGCCCGCGGCGATGTCGACGATGGCGTTGGCGAGCATGAGGAACACCGGTACCATGGCGACGACGATGCTGATCGCCACGCCCGGTAGCGCGTCTCGCTCCATCGGGGCTCGTACCACCATCCCCTCCGGCGGCGTCATGGCGCGCACGCGCACGAGTCGGCCGAACAGGACCCCGCCGATCAGGCACGCGGGGATCGCCGCGACGAGCCCCACGAGCAGCGTGCGGTTGACGTCGGCGTGGTAGAGGATGGCCAGGAAGGTGGGCGCCGGATGCGGCGGCAGGAATCCATGCGTCACCGAGAGCGCCGCCGCCAACGGGAGGCCGAGGTAGACGAGCGGCAGGCCGGTCGCCAGCGCGACCGTGTACACGATGGGGATGAGGACGAGGAACCCGGCGTTGTAGAGCATCGCGATCCCCACGAGCAATCCTGTCGTCGCCATGGCGAACTGCACGTGGCGCACGCCCGTGATGTCGATCAGCCGCGTAGCGATCGACTGCGCAGCCCCGCTCTCGTCGAGCAGCCGGCCGAGCATCGCGCCGAACACCAGCACCAACGCCACGCTGCCCATTGTCGCGCCGATCCCCTTGAGGATGGACTGCAGCGCCCCCAGCAGATCCATCCCGTTCAGGAGACCCACCGCCAGCGACGTGATCAGAAGGGCGAAGAAGGCATCGAGCTTGACGACGAGCAGGAGCACGAGCATCAGCGCGATGCCGATCGCGACCCAGAGCAGAGGCATGGTGTGGCGCGGGGGTGACGAGGAGGAGGGCGAGACGGTACGGCAATCTGCCGGGTCTGTACGAATGCGCCAGGGCGCCCTAGCTTCGAGTTTGTTGTCGTACGATCGACCGTCGTCAATACGTCAAGGAGGTCCTGATGAATACCACTCGTCGTTCCGGCATCGCGCTGGCGATCGCCGGTTCCGCGCTGTCTCTCGCCGCGGCGACGCCGCATGCGTTCTCGCCCGGTTTCACCTATCGCATGAAGATCGACTCGCACGTCACGGAGCCGGGCGGCAATACGAAGGACTTCGTCGTCATGTCCGGGCGCGCGATGGTGAGCGCTCATGGCGGCCGGCTCGACATCGAGGAGGCGGCGAAGGACAGGGCGATGGGAGAGAAGGGCGGCTACATCCTGTACGATGCCAACTCGATGATGATGGTGTCCACCAAGGACAAGAAGATCGTGCGATTCGGCTTCGATGACATGGAGAAGGGGATGGGCCAGGTCACGGCCAACGTGCCCGGCATGCGCATGGGGGTCACCGACGTCAACGTCGGCATCGAGAAGCTCGGCCCCGGCGAGCCGCTGCTCGGCATGGCCACCACTCGGTACCGCATCACGCAGGACTACAAGATCGCCATCAAGGTCGCGTTCATGAACCGCAGCAGCACGGAGCACATCATCCAGGAGTACTGGATGGCCGAGCCGAAGCGCGGTCTCGCCAACCCCTTCGCGCGGATGGGCGGCATGCGCATGGGCCTGGGTGGGCTCGACGAGCTGATGGCGAAGACAGCCGAGGCGACGCGCTCCATGGGCAAGGGAATGCCGCTCAAGACTGTCACCACCACGACCTCGACGAGCAGCAAGAACGAGAAGACGGAGACGATGAGCACCATGCTCGTCACGGAGCTCCACGCTGGCGACGTGGACGACGCGCTGCTCAAGGCACCGGCCGACTACGAGGTCGTGGACATGGGCGCTCAGATGAAGGCGATGGGTGCACAGATGGAGCAGGTGAAGGCGGCCCAGGCGGCACAGGGCCAGGCGCCAGGCCAGGCGCCAGGTGAGGCTCGGGGTCCGGCCGCCGCCGACAGCACGCCGGACATGAAGGCCGCCGCGATCGAGGCGGCGAAGGAAGCGGCCAAGCAGGGAGCGGCCGAGAAGGTGAAGAAGGGACTTGGCGGATTCCTTCGTCGCCCGTGATCGTCGACCCCTCTCTCACACCCGCATGACGGCCTTTCAGCTCGCACAGATCAACATTGGACGCATGCTCGGCCCGATCGATTCGGAGACCATGGCCGGCTTCGTCGCGCAGCTCGGCGAGATCAACGCGCTCGCCGAGGGGTCGCCCGGTTTCGTCTGGCGGCTGAAGACAGAGGACGGAGACGCGACAGCGATTCGCCCGTACGAGGACGAGCGCATCATTGTCAACATGTCGGTGTGGGACAGCGCCGCGGCGCTGCACCGCTACGTCTACGACAGCGCGCACGTCGAGGTGATGCGTCGCCGGCGGGAGTGGTTCTCGCGCATGACCGACGCCTTCATGGTGCTGTGGTGGGTGCCAGCGGGCCATCGACCCCCGGTCGCTGAAGCCGTGGAGCGGCTGGAGCAGCTGCGGGCTCACGGGCCTACGCCAATGGCGTTCACCTTCCGGCAGCAGTTTCCGCCCCCGGACGCCCCTTTCGACGTGCTGTCCGAGCCGGCCGATTTGCCAGGTGAGTGTCCGGCTCTGTAACCTCCTGCATCCCTGAGGGAGCCCCGGTGTGACTCGTCCTGCTGCTCGACCGTTCGAGAACCATGTGAGCGCCGCCCTCGGGGCGGCGCTCATTGCGCTCGCCGGCTGCGCACGGGATCCGGGAGTGCCGACTGGCATCAAGGGAAGCGAGGTGATCCCCATCTCCTGCTACGTCAACCCGAACGCCGCCGCTCCGAACGACGGGGCCTCCGTCATCACCATCGACGCGTCGGCGCGCTATCAGACGATGCAGGGCTTCGGCACGTCGCTGCGGCTGTTCGACGACCCGCATGTGACGGAGACGTTCAACCAGGCGACGACGCGCGCCGCCATCATCCCGTCGGCGTCGGACCAGAGCGTGATCCTCGACGCGCTCTATGTCGATCTCGGGCTCACGCGCGTGCGGTTCTTCCCCGGCGACCTGGGTCTCATCGAGCCGACGAACGACAATCTCGACCCGTTGGTCGCCGACCTGTCCAAATTCGACTTCTCGTGGAAGCGCGGAGACGGCCAGATCGAGTACATGCCGGGACTGCTCCGCCGCGGCGTGACGACGTACTTCACCTCCACGCTCTCCCTCGAGAAGTGGATGACGGAGGCCAACCCGGAGGAGTACGCGGAGTGGGTGATGGTCATGCTGCGCCACTGGAAAGACCGGGGCGTGGAGCTGCCGTACTTCTCGCTCAAGAACGAACCAGGCTTCGCGCCGAGCGGCGGCGTGTGGTCGGGTGAGTATCTGCGCAGCGTCACCAAGATCCTCGGCGCGCGCATGAAGGCGGAGGGCCTCAAGACGAAGCTGGTCGTGCCCGACGACGTCACCCCGAACGAGGCCTACGCCAGGCTACAGATCATCCTCGCCGATCCCGAAGCCCGTCAGTACGTCGGCGCCATCGGGTATCACCTCTACGAGCGCGGCGGGGAGGACAAGATCAAGCAGCTCGGGGAACAGTACGGCATCCCGATCTGGATGACCGAGTACTCCACCCCCGACGACTGGCTCGCGTGGGCGAAGATCATGCACGAGCTGATCGCCAACCACGGCGTCTCCGCCGTGGATTACATGTGGGGATACTTCGGCGACTACGACAAGTCGCAGCTCGTGCGGATCAACGTTCGCAACGGCGCGTACGCCGGCTTCACCAGGACGGACCACTACTACGTGATGGGGCAGTACTCTCGCTACGTGCGGCCGGGAGCGGTGCGCGTCGGAGCCACCTCGTCCGACCCCAACATCCTGGCCACGGCGTACGTCGACGGCACCAAGCTGATTGTCGTTGCGACCTTCCTCGGCGTGCCCGGTTCCGGGTTCGAGCGCCGCGTGCGCGTGGAGCTGGGAGCGGGCGGACCGTGCGTCCGGAGAGCGGACGTGATTCGCTCCGGTGGTTCGGACCAGTGGTTCGCGCTGCCGATGCTCAGCGTCGACGTGCCGCGCTTCAGCATGGCGCTTCCCGCGCGCACCGTCACCACCTTCGTGGGCCAGCAGTAGACACGTGTTGAAACGACGCGAGCGCCGGAATCGGCGCTCGCGTCTCACTCCACTGGCGCATCTGTCGATGCTGCTCGATCAGGTGGCCAGGACCACCGGTCCCTTGCGGGGCTGGCCCGCGTAGAACAGCACTGCTCCGATGAGCGCCACGCCGACCGCGGCAGTTACCGCCTGCGCGGCGCCCGCCAGCTTGGCCGCGCGCACGCACACCTCCCAATTCACGTAGATCAGCGCCGACAACGCGAAGCCGATGACGATCAGCGACGTGCCCGCGAGGATCAGCGGCTGCGATTTCTTGGACATGTCCAGCACCGTGTCCACGTCGGCCATCTTGAAGTCGCGGCCGAGGGTGAACCAGAAGATCAGGAGCGCGAGTGGGTGCATCATGCCGGCCCACACGAACACCACGCTCTGGTTGCCCACCCACTGGATGGACATCGCCGCCAACAAGGTGAGGAACATGCCGCCGATGCCGCCCGTGGTGGCGCCGAGGCCGACGACCGAGCCCGTGACCTTCGACGGAAAGAGGTCGGTGGCCGAGGTGAAGAGGTTGGCCGACCAGCATTGATGCGCCGCCGTGACGACGCTGATCAGCACGATGCAGAGCTTGAAGCTGTCCGTGTAGTACGCGAGGATCGCGAACGGGGCGCACACGGCGGCGATGCTCATCGCGGCGTAGCGCGCGGAGGCTACGCGCCATCCCTTGCTGATCAGGTGGCCGGAGAGCCAGCCGCCGGCGATGGACCCGACGCTCGCCGCCGTGTAGATCCCGGTGAGCAGGAACGCGCTGCCGAGGATGTCCTGGCCGCGCTCCTTGTTGAGGTACGAGGGCAGCCAGTAGAGATAGAACCACCACACCGGATCGGTGAGCAGCTTGCCGAGCAGGAAGGGCCAGATCTGCCTGAACCGCAGCAGCGCCGTCCAGTGGAGTTTGAGCTTTTCCTCGTTCTGCGCGACGTCGGACTTGATATGCTCCAGCTCCTCCGGCGACAGCTTGGGGTGCTGCTCGGGCAGATGAAACAGCATCTGCCAGGCGATGAGCCACAGGAAGCCGATCGCGCCGATGGTGATGAACGCGGTCTGCCAGCCCCACGTCTCGGCCATCATGACCGTGAGGAAGGAGGCCATCACGCCGACGTTGGTCCCCGAGTTGAACAGTCCCGTCGCCAGCGCTCGTTCGCGCTGCGGGAACCATTGCCCGATCGCCTTGATCGAGGCGGGGAAGTTTCCGGCTTCGGCGGCACCGAGGAAGAACCGCGCGACCGCGAAGCCGATCGTCCCGCGCGCGAGCGCGGTGAGGATGGACATCGTCGACCAGGCCACGAGGGCGATCGCCAGCCCGAACTTCACCCCCATCGTGTCGATCACGCGTCCGGCGATGGACGGGAACGCCGCGTACGCCGTCGTGAAGGCGAACTGGATCCAGCCGTAGTCGGCCTCGCTCCAGTGCATCTCACGCTCGAGCAGCGTCTTGAGGACGCTGAGCGACTGGCGGTCCAGGTAGTTGATCGTGGTCGCCAGGAAGAGCAGGCCACAGATCCACCAGCGAAGGCCTGGTACGTAGCGTCGTGTAGTCGGAGCAGACGGAGCTGACACGGGGGAGCGCTCTGAAGCCATGAGGAGAAAGCGGGTGGTGACCGGAGCGGAAAAGTCGAGGCTACCCCATCGATGGTCAAGGTGCAAACGCCCCGCGCGGCGCACATTGCCACCACCCGACGCGTCCGGTCTATTTCTCGCGTGCCTCGACCGTCGACCGGAACGGTGCTCGTCAACGCCACTCATACGCACAGCATGCCTCTTCCGCTCGCAAGCCTCACGACCAGTGCGGCGCTCGTTGGCGCCACGCTGCTCATCGCCGGCGCGGAGCTCTCGGCCCAGGCCCCCAGCGCGGCGCCGGCGGCCCGCTCCGGCAGGGCGTCGTGCGCAGTCGGCAACGCCCCGCAGGGCAGCCGAGTGCTGGTGTTCTCGCGGACCAAGGGATTCCGGCATGGCTCGATCCCGGCCGGCATCGCGGCGATCACCGGGCTGGGCGCAGCACACCGCTTCACCGTGGAGGCCACGGAAGACCCCAACACGTTCACGGACGCGACCCTTCGCCGCTACTCGGCCGTCGTCTTCCTGAATACCACCGGCGACGTGCTCGACAGCGCTCAACAGACGTCGTTCGAGCGGTACATCAAGGGCGGCGGCGGGTTCGTCGGCGTGCATTCGGCCACCGACACGGAGTACGACTGGCCCTGGTACGGCCGTCTCGTCGGCGCCTACTTCAAGCGGCACCCAACCATCCAGGAAGCAAAGGTCAGCGTCGTGAAGCGCGACCACATCTCGACCAAGTGCCTTCCGTCCGTCTGGACGCGCACCGACGAGTGGTACGACTTCAGGGCGCCGCCCAAGGACGCCACGATCCTCGCGACGCTGGACGAGGCGAGCTACAAGGGTGGTACGATGGGCGTGTTCCACCCACTCGCGTGGTACCACTCCTTTAACGGCGGCCGCGCCTTCTACACGGAGATGGGCCATACCGACGAGAGCTACGCCGACCCGGCGTACCGCAACCATCTCGCAGGCGGCATCGTCTGGGCGGCGACCCGCTGAGCCATGCCGGTCAGCGTGGGTGTGATCGGCACGGGCTGGGTCGGCGCCAGCGTCGCGATCTCGGTGCTTCACGCGGGCGTGGCGAGCGAGTTGCTACTCGCCGACGCGAGAGCCGAAGTGGCCGAAGGAGAGGCGATGGACCTCGCGCACGGAGCCGCGTTCTACAGCACGGCGACCGTGCGCGCCGTGCCTCTCGAGGAGATGCTCCACACGGACGCCCTCGTGCTGGCGGCGGGGCGCGGCGGGAAGCCCGGCGAATCGCGACTCGATCTGCTCCGCGAGAATGCGGCGACCCTCTCGGGGCTCGGCGAGATGCTGCGTGGGTACCGCGGGCTCGTCGTGGTGGTGACCAACCCGGTGGACGTCCTCGCCTATGTGGTCACGCGGAGCTCGGGACTGCCCCCCGCGCGAGTGATCGGCACCGGGACGATGCTCGACACGGCACGGCTCCGGCAGGTGCTCGGCCAGGAGATCGGTGTCGATCCACACTCGGTGCACGCGCAGGTCGTCGGCGAGCACGGAGATTCGGAAGTCGTGCTCTGGTCCAGCGCGCACGTGGGCGGCACGCCGCTCCGTGAATGGCCCGGCTGGTCGGCCGACCGCGAGGTTACCATCGCCACCGAGGTACGCACCGCCGCGTACGAGATCATTCGTCGCAAGGGGGCCACCAACCACGCCATCGGTCTCACCACTGCGGCCCTTCTTCGCTCCGCCCTGCGCGGCGAGCGCCGCGTGCTCACCGTGTCGCGCGTTCAGGACGGCGCGCTCGGCATGGGTGACGTAGCCCTCTCCCTACCGACGATCGTCGACGCGGCCGGAGCGGTGGAGGTCGTCCCGCCCAAGCTGAACGACGACGAGCGGGCGGCGCTGGAGCGCTCGGCCGACGTGCTGCGCAAAGCGATCGCGTCGCTCGAGTAGGGGGAGCGCGGAGCACTGCATTGTAGTGGCAACGGCAACTGCAAGTACACCGGGAAACGGCAGAACCGGGTACCGAGGCGGACGGCCCGCCACAAATTGGGAGGGCCCGTCTGCCAATCCTGGTACCTGGTACGGCAGTTTCCTGGCGTACTTGCCGTTGCCGTTTCAGTTGCACTCCACGCACGACCGACCACGGTCGCTCAGCCCTTCGGCGCGATGTACGGCCCACCCACCTCGCCCCAACCCCACGACGGCATCGGTTGATCGAGCACCGGAGCCACGCCGTCCTGCGAGTTGATCACCGCGAGGCGAGTCCCCCACTCGATGTACGACACGAACGCCGAGCGGAACTCCGGATCGTCGGGGAGGCCGCAGTCGTCGACGCTCTCGAGGAGAAGCTGCACCCAGCGCGCGCGCTGCTGCTGGGTGAGCCGCTTCCCGAGATGCTGAGCGAGCATCGTCGCGTGACCGCCTCGCTCGGCGGAGTACTGCGCCGGTCCGCGAAACACCTCGGCCAGAAAGTGCGCGACACGCTTCGGATGGTCGGGGCTCATCTGCGCGAAGATCGGCCCGATGAGTGGGTCGAGTCCGACGCGGCGGTAGAACACCTCCGTCAGCCGCTCGAAGGCCGGCATCCCGCCCGCCCACTCGTAGAGCGTCGGCGTCGTCCCCTGATTCACAGACATGTGGCTGCATCCATGTGACGATGCTGCATCGGCCCGGGCGAACCATCATCGATTCCCAGTGATTGCTCCCGTCGGAAGGTAGTTCGCTGTCGCCTGCTCGCAACGCACCTCGAGGTACCCACCATGCCGCTTCGCATCCTCGCCATCTCGGGGAGCCTGCGTGTGCTGTCGTCGAACACGGCCGTGCTGCGGACCGCGACCTCCGTCGCGCCGGCGGACGTCGTCGTCACGCTCTACGATGGTCTCGCCACGCTGCCGCACTTCAACCCGGACGACGACCTCGGTGAGCCGCCGGCCACCGTGCGCGATCTCCGGTCGCACATCGGCGAAGCCGACGGCCTGCTCATCTGCAGCCCCGAGTATGCGCACGGCGTGCCGGGCACGCTCAAGAACGCGCTCGACTGGCTCGTGAGCAGCATCGAGTTCCCGCACAAGCCGGTCGCGCTGATCAACGCCTCCCCCATGGCGACGCATGCGCAGGCGTCGCTGACCGAAACGCTCTCGCTGATGACGGCGCGGATCGTCGCCGAGGCGTCCGTGACGATCCCCGTCGCGCGCGGGGATGTGGATGCGGCGGGCGAGATCGCGAGCCCGCAGATCCGGAGCGAAGTGCGGTCGGCGCTGGAGCGGTTCGTCGAGGCGATCAGGGCGGGGTAGAGTTCAACGATGCGGACCGCGTTGCGCCGCTCGGACCGATCGCGTGGCGTCCCAACAGCAAGGGAACGGATCTCAACGGATCTCAACGGATGCGGCCCCAGTGGGGAGGCCCACTACCTCTACCCAATCATCTCGTTCAGCCAGCCCTGCGACTGATTTTGAGCTGCAGCGCACAGCCTCGGCCCCGCGACCCAAAGCAGTTCGCCGTTGTCGTTGCCGTTCACCGCGACATCCGCGCCTCCGCGAGAAACAGCATAGCGCCTTGGTGTTGCTCGCGGAGGCGCGGGGAGCGCGGGGGAACTGCTCCATCGGGAGGCTACTTCCTCCGGCGCCGTGACCCCGCTCGGGTGGCAGTTGTCGGATCCGTTGAAATCCGTTGCACCCGTGTCATCCGTTCCCATGCCGTTGGAACGCCACGAGAAGCATCCAAACGCGAGAAGCATCCCGAGCCGTGTCTTCAATGTGGAACGCAACCGAAGCTTCCAGGAGAAATCAGGTTACTCTCAGAAGCCCTGCCCCTTCGTGCTGGTGCGGATGCGCATGATCGCGTGGTTCGCCGTCATGTAGAGCGTCGAGCCGTCGTCGCCGAAGGTGCAGTTCGCCGTGACGTCGCCCGTGACGATTGTGCCCAGATGCCTGCCCTGCGGCGAGAGCACGAGGATGCCACCCGGTCCGGTGGCGAAGAGGTTTCCCTTCGCGTCCACCTTCAAGCCGTCGAGCGCGCCGGGCAGCCCTCGCTGCACCAGCGGCATGGCGTCGAAGAAGATGCGCGCGCGCGCGAGCGTGCCGTCGGCCTGGATGTCGTACGCCATGATGTGCGGCCGTTGCCGGTCCGACATGGCGACGTACAGCGTGTTGCCGTCCGGCGAGATGCCGATCCCGTTGGGAAAGCTCAGCTCCCGCGTGAGCAGCGTGACCGTGCCGTTCGGCGCGAGCTTGTACACGCCGTTGAACGGGATCTCCTTCGCTGAGTCGGAGTTCAGCCGACGCAGGCCGTACGGCGGATCGGTGAAATAAAGATCCCCATTCGCGCGATAGATCAGATCGTTCGGGCTGTTGAACCGCTTGCCGTCGTACCGCTGCGCCAGCGGCTCCTTGGTCCAGAGCGAATCTTCCCTGAGCCGCGCGATCATGCGGTTGCCGTGGTCGGCGATGACGAGCCGCCCCATCGCGTCCGTGGTAATACCGTTGCTCCCCAGCTCTCGGCCCGGCGGATCCGCGGGCCCCGCGTAGCCCGCGGGACGGAGGAAGACGGTGACGCCCTGCCGCTCGCTCCATCGGTAGATCGTGTTGTTGGGGATGTCGCTGAACAGCAGGTAGCCCTTGTCGCGCCGCCAGATCGGACCCTCGGTCCACGCGAACCCGCCGGCCAGCCTCTCGACCCTCGCGTTGGGCGGGATCAGCGCATCGAGCGCCGGGTCGAGGCGCTCGACACTGCTGGGATTGGGCACGTTCACGATGCTGGCCGGCGCGGGATCGACGGTCGCCGTCGTGACCGGCGCCTGGTGACACGCCGCGAGCACGAGGGCGAAGCCGGCCAGGGCGAGAGGGCGAGCGCGTGAGATCATGGGTCCGGGTGATGGAGGGGGAGCGCCGTCGGCGCGCGCCTGAGTCGGTGCCGACGCCGCGCTGAAAGTGGCGACCCACCCAGCATTGTCAATCGACGCGAGCGGCGACAGCGGCCGGGCGGGTTGTCCCGCCGCGTCCGATCGCGCTTTATTCCGCCCATGAAATCTTCCGTCACCGAGATCCGCGAGCGCTTCGACGCCGACGTCGAGCGGTTCTCCAATCTCGAGACCGGGCAGTCGTCCACGATCGACGCGCCGCTCTCGCTCGAGCTCATCGTCCGGGCCGCTGCCGCGACGACCCCGCACGCCACCCACCTGCTCGACGTGGGCGCCGGCGCGGGCAACTACACGGTGAAGATGCTCGGTGCGCTCCCGGGGCTCGATGTGACCCTCGTCGACCTGAGCCAGCCCATGCTCGACCGCGCTGCCGAACGGTTGCAAGGCACGACGGCCGCGCAGGTCACCTGCCTTCAGGCCGACGTGCGCGAGCTCGCGCTGGGCGAGGCGCGGTTCGACCTCATCATCGCGGCAGCGGTGCTGCACCATCTGCGCACGCCGGCAGAATGGGAGGCGGTGTTCACCAGCTTCCACTCGGCGCTCCGGCCGGGCGGATCGCTGTGGATCTCAGACCTGGTGGAGCACTCGGTGCCCGCCGTGCAGGCGCTGATGTGGGAGCGGTACGGCGACTACCTCATCTCGCTCAAAGGCGAGGCGTACCGCGATCACGTGTTCGAGTACGTCGAGCACGAGGACTCGCCGCGCCCGCTGGTCTTTCAACTGGAGCTGCTGCGCAAGGTCGGCTTCGCCGAGGTGGATGTGCTGCACAAGAACGGCTGCTTCGCGACATTCGGCGCGGTGAAGCGGGGGCACCCATGATGAACGAGCGGATCGGCGTGCAGGTGCGCGCGGCGGCGGGGCCCGGAATTCTGCACCAACTGACCGGCGTCATCGCGCAGCATCGCGGCGACATCTCGTCGGTGGAGATCTCGAGCCAGGGCGCGACCGAAGATCTCGTCAACTTCGAGATCGACCTGCCGGGGAGCGCGGACTCGCTCGTCGCCGCGTTGCGCGAGCTCGCGGTGGTGCGCGACGTGGAGCTCGTGGACACGCTCAAGGCGATCTACGGCAAGCGCATCATCATCATGGGCGGCGGCGCGCAGGTCGGGCAGGTCGCCATCGGCGCCATCTCCGAGGCGGACCGCCACAACATCCGCGGCGAGCGCATCTCCGTGGACACGATCCCGCTCGTGGGCGAGCAACAGCTCGCCGATGCGGTGCGCGCCGTGGCGCGCCTGCCGCGCGCGTTCGCGATCGTGCTCGCCGGATCGTTGATGGGCGGCGAGATCGAGAAGGCCGTTCGCGAGGTACGGAAGCAGGGACTGCTCGTCGTCAGCCTCAACATGGCGGGCAGCGTCCCGGATGCCGCGGATCTCGTGGTCACCGATCCCGTGCAGGCGGGCGTGATGACCGTGATGGCGATCGCCGACACGGCGAAGTTCACGATCGACCGGTTGCAGCGGCGAATTTTCTGAGCTCGATCAAGTTGTGCGCCGAGGTTCGTGTTGCATCGATGCGCCGAGGCCGGAAGAGCATTGAAACTGCTTCACACGTCCACGCGGATTGCTCCGTGGACACGTAGGTCTCCACATGGCCCTCCAAGCCGCGTACTTGGGTCAACCGTCGTTCGGTGCCATGCACGAGCTGTTGAAGCGGCTGGCTGATTCCTTCTCTGTCGGTCCGGGCCGTTTCTCGTGACGTCAGAACAGCGCGAGCGCGGATGACGCGGATGCCGTCGATTTCCACGGATCAACTACAAGGGCAACGGCCAACAACTTTGAGGGTCCCGGGGCCGAGGCTCTGCGCCGCAGCTCAAACACAATCGAAGGGCTGCCTGCTGGAGATGTGTGAAGGGCGGTAGTGGCCTCCCGATGGAGCCGTATCCGGCCGCTTCCGCGTCATCCGTCTGAGATCCGCGCTCCCGCTTTTGGGAACGCCACGCGATCCGTACCTGCTCCTGTCACGACGCGTCCGACAATTGTTGAAGAGTCGAGAAACGCGCGCCGCCGGCTCGATGCGAAGTCGTAACAGTAAAGGAGCGGTGCCAGCCTCACTGCAGGCAGCGTAGAGGCCATTCGGAGGCTTCGATGCCCTCGGAGCGATCCGGTGGACTTGTGAAGCAGTTCCCTCGCTGTTCGAGCCCGGCGCATGAAGGTTGTCCAGCCGTGTGATCTTCATTACGCATCCTCACCCCCTCCCGCGCGGAACCCGCGATTCAGCAGGACATCGAACGCGTGGAAGCGCCGCACCGTGCGCTGTCGCGACAGCCATCGGGGGTGCTCGGACTTTCTGGCCACCTGCGTACCGAGCACCGGAAATCCGACTCGTGACTCCCGTCTAGCCCGGCACGTCTCCTATCGAACGCGCGGCTCGTCGTACGCCGTGGCGGCCATCTTCACGGAGGTCTGTCCGATGAACTCTCGCACGCTTCCCGACGGAACGCTGGTGATCTCATATGCCGCGTGGCTCGAGCTGTTCAGCGCTCTGAGCCTGCTGGTCATCGCCGCGTGGGCCCTGCTCGATCCGTCAGTCAATCACCGCGTCGCCGGCTGGGTCTGCGTCGGCCTCTCCATCCTGCTCTTCGCGCTCTATGAGCGCAGCGTGTTCGAGTTCCATCCGCGAGAGGGACAGGTCACCTGGTCGCGCGTCCGCCTGCTTCGCCACCGGACGGGCACAGTCCCCTTCGACGCGCTCGACGCGGTCGCCGTGGAGACCGAGTACGGGCCTCCGTACCTGCACCGCCTCGCGCTCGTCACCAGCGCGGGCCGCGTGCCGCTCACGAGCGCGTACGACGACGTGCATGAGCGGGTCGCCGCGCTCGGTCGCGCGATCCAGACCGCGGTGCGTCCCCATCACGACCTGCCGATCAGGAGCTGAGCCCTGCGTTGTGGAAGGTGAGTGGAGAGTGACTGCACGGCCTCGGGATGCTTCTGCGTCCCGAGGCCGTTTGGTTTGATTCCCACTCCACACGCGCTATCCGCGTCCCGCCGAGATCAGAGCTAACCCCAGCTCCTCCGCCCCCGGCCCCGACCGCATGAACAGCTCCGCCTCTCGCCCGCTCTCTTCAGCGTACCGCGCCGCGATCTCGCGCACGAGCGGCTCCGCGCGGTCAGTGCCGAACACGGCGACGGTGCCGCCGCTCCCACCGCCGGTGATCTTCGCGCCGAACAGGCCTCGCTCCACGCCGGCGTCCGCCGCGAGCGCCACGAGCCGGTCGGTCCCCTCGCTGCCCAGGCCGCAGGCGCCATAGCTCGCGTGCGACTCGTACATCAACGCGCCCATCTCGCGCGGGCTCACGTCGCCATCTGTCGCGTGCAGGCCGGCGAGCAGCTCGGCGAAGCGTACGACCCGCGCGTGCTCGTACACCGGATGCGCCGTCGCCTGCCGCACGGCGTACGTCCGCTCGGCGCTCACGCGCGTGACGTCGTCCGTCGTCCCCCCGAATCGCTCGAGGAACTCGACCCCCGTCATGCGGTGCGGCAGACGCGCCTCGAAGTGGGAGACGAACTCCGACGGCGTGATGTTCGCGAGATAGCCGTGCCACCGCGGATCGTCCACGAGGATGCGAGACGCCGTGCGAGTCGCCGACAGGCCGGCGATCTCCGCGATCATGCGGTAGCCCATGAACGCCGCCGTACGCACGGTGCCGTAGTCCGCTCCCGTCACGGCATGCCTGATCCCGGAGTCGATGCCGTAGAAGCGGAAGCCCGGCGGAATGTCGACGTGGCCCTCGACGGTGCCGGGCTGGCACCGCAGCCGCAGCAGGCGATCACGCTGCCCGCACGCGCTCGTCATCTGGTCCATGATCCCGCACGGCGCGCGCGCGATGTGATTCTCCGCCCACTGTGCCGCGGCGGCGATCTCCTCTCCACTGAGCTCGACGCCATACCGCGCGGCGATCACCGAGAGGCATGCCACCTCCAGCGCGGCCGACGAGCTCACCCCCTTCCCTTCGGGCACGCTCGACTCGATGAGCAGGCGAAATCCACCTCCATCGTCGTTCGGGGCGGTGCGCTGCACGAGGCACGCGTGCGCCACTCCGATCACGTATGCGGCCCACCGGTCGCCGGCGCGCGAGTCGAACCACCTGGCGAGCGCCCCGGGTGAGCGCAGCGCCCCACGCAGCGTCTCCAGCGGCATGCTGAACGAGGCGGCCGCACCCGCACGCAGCGAGACGATATCGATCGACGGCTCGCGCCGAGGCTGCAACATCGCCGTCGTCGCGCAGTCGAGCGGTAGTTGCAGCACGAGCGCGCCGCTGTAGTCGGCGATGCCGCCCATCACGTCGAGCCGGCCCGGCGCGCGCGCGATGTACACCGGTGCGTCGGCAGCGAAGAAATCACCCAGATCGCCACCTCTCCCCGCTTCCGTGCGCAGCGCGTCGAGCCGCGCGAGTGCCGGCGCGAACCGCTCCATGTCGGGCGAGTACCGCAGCTCCTCGATCGCTCGTGTTCGCACGGTGCGTCCCGCTCAGCCGGTCGGGAGCAGCCCGCGCGCGCGCAGCACTCCCAGCAGCGCGGGCTCCACGCGCCGGCGCAGCGCCTCGTTCGCATAGCCGATCCACGCCACGTCCTCCTCCAGATCGAGCGGTGCATCGAGCGGCGCGCCCGTCGGTCCGGTGATCGCCAGCCCCAGCTCCTCGGCGATCAGTATCGTGCAGAGGTCGTACGGATGGCAGCAGAGCGGCTGCGGTAGACCGCGCTCGGCGAGCACCCCGCGCAGCAGCGGACGCAGGTCGGCGATGTAGCGATCGTGGCCGATCATCAATTCGTACAGCTGCCCGCCCGTGGAGATGTACTGGTCTTCGAAGCAGCCCGCTTTCTTCTCCACCGGCGGACCGAGCACCGCGCTGGCGACGTCGTCGTCGATCGCGGCAAGGACGTCACGTGCACCCGGGAAGAAGCGGCTGACCGACGCGAAGCCGTGCGCGATCGTATCCGCTCGCGACGGCCGCGGCATCAACCGCTCGCTTCGCCCGGTCGTGCGGTCCAGACGTCGAGCGTTCACCCCGTGCCCGCGCATCGCCCAGAGCTGATCGCAGAGATGCTGCTTCACGAGCGGGATCTCCGTCTGCACGGCCAGCACGATGTCGCGAAGCCTCGTGTCCGCACCGTGGTTTGGCGCGACCCCGGTGAGGATCCACGCGGGCCGCTTCTGATACATCAGTCCACGCGTTCCGTCAATCGGGTCGACGAGCAGCCGCCAGCGGCAATCCCGCTCCGACGCGCCGCGCGGCAGCACCAGTCCTTCCGGCGGCAGCCCTTCGGCCACCAGACAGATCGGCTCGTCGCGCGCGACGATCTCGAGGCCGTCGACGAGCGTCTCCTCGCTCACCTTGTCCACAGCGTAGATCGTGTCTCCCGCACCGTCCTCGGCCACGTCGCTGAGCGCGTCAGGGTGCTGGCCCGCGAACGCGTCCACGACGCTCGTGCGGATCTTGTCGTGCAGCTCAAGGATCGACGGAAGCAGCTCGTGCGCCTCAGCCATCGTGCGCCGCCGAGTTGTAGTGGATCTCGGACGCGGCGCGAAGCTCGGCTGCCTTGTCCTCCGGCGCCGTATCGTTCAGGAAGTTGCCCCCACCCAGCTCCGGCCCGCCAAGGTATTTGAGCAGGCCGGGCTTTCGCAGCGGTGGATGGATCTGGATGTGGAAGTGGAAGCCGGGATACGGTCCGCCGTCGGTGGGCGCCTGGTGCAGCACCATCACGTACGGGAACGACATGCGCCACAGGTTGTCCATGCGCACGAGCGTCCGTCGCAGCACGGCGGCGAAGTCGTCGACCTCCGACGGCGACAGATCGGCGAGGCTCGCGTGCGTGGCGCGAGGCGCGACGTACGTTTCGTATGGATAGCGGGCGAAGTACGGCACGAACGACAGCGCGCTGCCCTGCGACGCGATCACCCGCCGCCCGTCCTCCTCCTCCGCGGCGATGATGTCTCGGAACAGCACGCGCCCGTGCT
Organism: Gemmatimonadaceae bacterium; assembly: GCA_039920785.1. Classification (GTDB taxonomy): domain Bacteria; phylum Gemmatimonadota; class Gemmatimonadetes; order Gemmatimonadales; family Gemmatimonadaceae; genus AG11. The sequence goes on along the minus strand of JBDSDB010000117.1, from coordinate 19,253 downwards.
CGGCGAGATGCTCGGACGACGCGCGCACCTCGACGTCGATCGTGCGGAACACGAAATTCGTCGCGTAGATCTGCGCGTGAGGATGCGGATTGCTCACGCCCACCACGTCGCCCTTGTTCTCGAACGCGAGCACGTGCCGCACTTCGGGGCGCGCGCCGAGCTCGCGGTACTGCGCCTGCAGGCACTCGAGCAGCGTGACGACCTCGTCGTGCCGGAGCTCGGCGAGCGTGAGGTCGTGGCGCGGCGTATAGCACACCACGCGCGCCAGCCCGTCCGCGCGGCGGTTCTCGTAGATGCCCGGCGCGTGCTCGAGCTCGTCCGGGGATTCGGGCCCGACACACGGATGATCGTTGTCGAACACGAACACCGCGTCGTAGGCGGGGTTGACCTTGCCGGAGATCCGCGCGTTGCCGGGGCAGAGGTAGCAGTCGGGCGCGAACGCGGGGAGCGCGCCGCGCGTCTCGTCCACCGTCTCGCCGAGCCAGGGTCGATCGTTGCGGTGCGACGAGACGATGACCCACTCCTGGCGCAAGGGATGCCAGCGCTCTTCCCAGACCATGTCGTGCGTGGGGATTCGAGAAATGTTCGCGGGCCTGGTGGCCGCGCGGGTAATATAGACGGCCGAGCGAACGCTCGGTCCCCTCTCGTCGCCCTCCATGTCAGAACCCGAAGTATGGCTGCGCGGGCCGCTGCCCGGCGTGCCGCCCCTGCTCCAGCCGGTGGCGCACAGCCTGATCCAGTGCCGCAACGAGATTCGCGCGACGCTCTCTGCGTTGACGCCGGCGCAGGTCTGGGCGCGGCCCGGCGGGGCCGCGTCGGTGGGCTTTCACGCGCGGCACGCGAGCGGGAGCCTCGATCGGCTCTTCACCTATGCACGTGGAGAGTCGCTCTCCCCCGTTCAGCTCGATGCACTGCGGGCCGAGTCCGATGTCGACCTCTCGGACGACATCGCGTCGCGGCTGGCCTTGGAGTTCGAGGCCGCCGTCGAGGGCGCGTTCGGACAACTGCACGCCACGCCCGAGACAGCGCTGCTCGAGCCACGTGCCGTGGGCCGCGCACAGCTGCCCTCGACGGTCATCGGTCTGCTGTTTCACGCTGCGGAGCACACGCAGCGACACGTCGGGCAGCTCGCGACCACCGTGCGCGTGGTGCGTGGTGAGTAGGAGGACGACAGACCAAGATCTCGTCGCGGCGCGACTGCACTGATCGGGCGATCCATACGCATGGCACGTTCTTCGCCGCGGTGAGCGCGATCGTGCTCCCCGCCGCACGACGATCCTTCACCCTTCTCGCACGAGACCGATGTCATTCGACCAGTATCACGAGCCCCCTGAGGAGCTGTCCGCCGAGACGCGCACCTTCGCGCGCATGATCACCTCGCTCACCGAAGAGGCTGAGGCGATCGGCTGGTACGAGCAGCGCATCGCGTTGGAGACGGATCGTCAGGCGAAAGCGATCATGAAGAACGCGCAGCACGAGGAGATGAAGCACTTCGGCATGGACCTCGAGTTCCTGCTGCGTCGGACGCCGCAGTGGCGCGCCGTGCTCGAGGGCATCCTGTTCACCAAGGGCGATATCGTGAAGCTGGGTGACGAGGCTGAAGAGGCGAGCGAATAGGACTTCGCTGCACGATCGCGCAGGTGGAGCAGGAAGGACGCTCCGCGATGAAGCTGCTCACCACGTAGCGCCCGTCCCCCTCACGGCGCCGCTACCGGCTGCCCACCGCAACCGGCAGCTTCGCCCGCTCCTTCAAGCTCCGTTCGATCTCCGCCGACGCGACCATCCGGAAAGCGCCCCGCTCGTTCCGCGGCACGCTGACCTTGCCCATCTCACCATCGGCGCCGATCTCCACCACGGCCTGCAATTGTTCGCCCGGTCCGTGATCGGTCGCCGTCGCGGTGATCACCAGCGTCCAGATCCCCTTGTCGGCCCACTGCCTGCGCACCGCATACGTTCCGGCGGATGTCGCCTTGTCCACCCTGAACGAGACGGACCGTCGCTGGCCGTCCACGAGCCCTTCCGCCTTGCCGGTCATCCCCATGTCCATCGGGTTGCCGTGCCGGAAGGTGTGCACGACGAACAGCGCGCCCCGCGTCGAGGCGTCGTATGGGTTGACCGGGCTCTCGATTGAGATCCATGGTCCGCCGAATATCGAAGCGGCGGTGTTGACCCACGGCCTCGCGGCGCCGGCCACCAGCGCCACTCCTGCGATCGCGGCAAGAGCGGACCAGCGAGCGCTGCGTGCATATCGAGCGCGGAGAGTAGTGAAGAACATGCGGTGCTCCGTGATGAAGGTACGGATGAGATGCCGCATCACCGTGAAGCGTTTAGTGGAGCGTGTGGTGCGTGGAGTGCGTGTGCGCGTCACGACCCGCGCAGAACGATCCGTCCCTTGAAGCTTCGCAGCACCACGCGCCCGCCCGAGATGCCACCCTGCGTGGCGAGCGTCATGCCGCGGCTCTCCCCTCCCACGACCGGCCGCATGCGCGACCACGAGTTCTCGATCGTCCCCGTCACGGTGGCCGCATCCACCGCGACGTCCGCCTTCCGCGACAGCTGCACGTCGATCGGGCCGCTGTGCGTCTCCATCTGCACCGTCGCACCTCGAGCCAGATCGAGCGCGAATCGGATCGCGCCCGTCGTCGTCTCCAGCGTCGCGTGATCCACCGCTCCGCCCTCTGCGTCGATCGATCCGCTGATCGTCGAGGCGCCGATGTTCTGCCCACCGCGGAGCACGATGTCGCCCGTCGCCGTCTTCACCCGCATCCACTCCGGCGTGCCGTCCACCGTCACCGCGCCGTCCATGCTCTCCGCCCGCAGCTCGCGCGGGCTGCCGTGCACGGTGATCGAGCCGCCGACCACATTGAGATCGAGCCCTCCCGTCACGTCCGTGACCTCGATGCGCGAGCTCCCGGTCTTGAGCCAGACACGCGCGCCGCGCGGCACGTGCAGCGTGAGCGCTCCCTCGCGCCCGCCCTGCTCCGACTTTGCCTCCACGAACATCTTCAGACCTTCTACCCTCGTCGATCGCGGTACGCCCAGCTCCACGTGCGAGTCGCTGGCGACGGTGCCGCTCACCTGCACGCTGTCGCGATCCCAGCCGATGACCTGCATCGAGCCCACGGCCGCGAACAGGCGCACCGATACGGTCGGCGTCGTCGCATACCCCGCGAGCACCTTCTTCTGCGCGCGCAGCGGATTGGCGGCCAGCGCGACGGCCAGCATGCCGAGCAGCATGCTCCATCTGCGCCGCCTGACGCGCTCTCGCCCCGATCTCGCGCTCATCACGTTCGGGGCGCGAGCTCGGTGGCCCGGCGCAGCAGGTCGATCTTCCGCTCGTAGTTCGACGCGAAGATCTCCGCGAGCACGCCGTTCGCCGGGTCGCGCTCCAACGCCTCGCGCGCTTCGGCGATCGCGGAGTCGGCGACGCGGAGGCTCTGCTCCACCGTAGCGACTGTCGACGCCGACAGCGAGTCGCGACGCTCGTTCAGCGCACGGCGCAACTCCTCCACATCCCTCGCGTACCCCCGCTCGGCCGACGCGAGATGCGCGGGCAGCGCGCGCGGCGCCGGTGCGGGAGCGACGGCGGTCGCCACAGACGCAGGCTCGCGCCGAGCGCGGGTCGCGAGCATCGTGAGCGCCGATGAGCTCACCGCGATGACGAGACCTGCGGCCAGCAGTCGCACGCTCGAACTCTCCCACCAGCGCGGCTGAGTTGCCGCGCGAACACCGAGCTCGGCGCGGATCGCCGTCCACACTTCGGCGGGCGGAGCAATTTCGCGAGGCAGCAGCGCCGTCTCCGCAGAGAGCGCGGTGATCGCGGCGAGCTCCTCCTCGCAGTCCGCGCACGTGGCGAGATGCTCGCGTGCCGCCGACGCGGCAGGTGCGCCAGTTGGCGCATCGGCGACGTCGCAGAGCTCGTCGAAAGTGAGATGGTCGGTCATGGACTCAGTGCCCTGATGAGCAGTTGGCGTGCGCGATGGAGCTGGGCGCGGAGCGTACCGGCGGCCAGCCCCGTCATGTCGGCGATCTCTTCGTGCGTGTACCCCTCCACGTCGTGCAGCACGAACGCGCGCCGCACTCCCGGCGGAAGCGACGCGATCGCGCGCTCGAGGTCGATCGCGGTGCCGACGTCCCGAGCCGCCGTGGACCCCTCGGCGAGCGCTCGCGCGTCGTCGTCGTGGTCGCCGGCCAGGGCGATTCGCGCCGTCCGCCGCTGGTCGCCGCGCCGCCCCTGCAGCATCGCGTTCACGGCGATCCGGTGCAGCCACGTGGCGACGTCCGCCTCGCCGCGAAACTCCGGCAGCGCGCGCCACGCGCGGATGAACACGTCCTGCGTGAGCTCATTCGCCTCCGTGACATCGGCGGTGAGTCGAAGACAGAGAGCGTACACTCGGGGAGCATGCGTCCGATAGAGACCCTCGAACGCGTCGTACTGGCCCTGCCGCGCGCGATTCACCAGCGCGTCGTCGCTCGCGGAGCGCTGACGCTGTTCGAGAGTCCGTCGATGGAGTGCCAGGGAGAGCGTGCTCGTCATGACTGCGGGTTGGATGCCGCTCGCGCCCGGATCGTTTAGCGGAGTCTACGCCGCGCCGCGCTCGATGGCGCGCGCGGGTGAGAAGCTAGATTCATCGGTGGAATGCCGTCCACCCCCTCTCCCGGCCCTCGAGGCACGACGAAGCGCCGCACCGACTCCTGGTCAGTGCCTGGCCCGCGCCAGCGCTACCCTGGCGAGTTCGCCCTCTCTACCATGCGCCGCCCGCTCGACTTCTTCACGGGGCTCGCGCGCACCTACGGCGACGTCGCCGGCTTCCGCATCGCCGGCCAGCCGGTGGTGCTGGCCAGCGATCCGAACCTGATCCGGGACGTGCTCGTCACCCACGGCCGGACCTTTCACAAAGGGCGCGGCCTCGAGCGCGCCAAGATGCTGCTCGGCGAGGGCCTGCTGACCAGCGAGGACGAGCTGCACCTGCGCCAGCGACGACTCGCCCAGCCCGCGTTTCATCGCGCGCGCATCGCCGCGTACGCCGACACGATGGCCACCTACGCCGCGCGCCGCGCCGAGGGGTGGCGCGACGGGCAGACGCTGAACGTGTCCCACGAGATGGCGGCGTACACGCTCGCCGTCGTCGGAAAGACCCTGTTCGACGCCGACATCGAGGCGGAGGCTCCCGAGATCGGCGAGGCACTGAGCGCCGCGATCGCCGCGTTCAACTTCAGTGTGCTGCCGTTCGGCGAGCTGCTCGTGAAGCTCCCGCTCCCCATGACGATCCGATTCCGCCGCGGACGCGAGCGGCTCGACGCCACGATCTACCGACTCATCTCGGAGCGCCGAGCCGCCGGCGACGACCGCGGCGACTTCCTCTCCATGCTGCTGCTCGCCCACGACACCGAGGGCGACGGCACGGGGATGAGCGACCTGCAGCTCCGCGACGAAGCGATGACCCTGCTCCTCGCCGGCCACGAGACGACGGCCAACCTGCTCGCCTGGTCGTTCTACCTGCTGTCGCAGCACCCCGAGGCGGAGGCGAGACTACACGCCGAGGTGGACGCCGTTCGCGCCGAGTCGCTGGGCGCGGAGGACCTGGCGCGGCTTCCCTTCACCCGCGCCGTGCTCACCGAGACGATGCGGCTCTTCCCGCCGGCCTGGATCGTCGGGCGACGCGCGATCAAGGAATACGCGTTGGGCGACCACGACTTGCCCGCCCGCACGATCGTGCTGATGAGCCAGTGGATCGTTCATCGCGATCCACGTTGGTGGCCCGACGCCGGCGCGTTCCAACCTGAGCGCTGGCTGCCCGGCGGCAGCGCGCTCGATCCGGCCCGTCCGAAATTCTCCTACTTTCCCTTCGGGGCCGGCACGCGTGTGTGCATCGGCGAGCAGTTCGCGTGGCTCGAGGGCATTCTCGCCCTGGCGACGATTGCACGTCGGTGGCGCCTCAGGCTCTCCTCCGGCGCCCAGGTCGTACCGCAGCCGATCATCACGCTGCGCGTGCGCGGCGGTCTCTCCATGACCGCGCACGCCCGCTGACCTCGCGCATCAGCGCTCATGCGCAGCGCGGCCCGCACGATGTCCGGATCCGGCTGTCATCCGTTCCAACAGCGCGCGCGCGCCGGTTGTAGCACGGAGCGTGGGCAGTTCCTGCTTCAGGAACAGCTCGCTCCTCGTCTCACCGATGCGCGTCGCTTCGCCACTCTCGGGGTCCAGTCCGCCGAGCTCCGGAAGGATCTTGTCTCCGCCCTTGCCGATGAGCGGGCGCACCTGCTCGAAGGAGATGACGGCAGTTTCACTCCACGCCGGACCTTCCTTAGCTTTCGCCCCTCATGACCACCGCCGACTCCGCGTCGCTCCCCTCCGACCCGATCGCCGCGAGACGTCGTCCCTTCGAGTGGCTCGTCGCATTGCTGTGGCTCGCTGCGGTCGTCGCGGCCACGGTGCAGCAGGGAGTCGTGCACCAGAACAACAACTTCCTCATCTTCCGCGCCGCCTCCACGCATCTGCTGGGTGGCGCTGACCTGTACGCCGCCTACCCCGCCCTCCACCTCGACTTTTACAAGTACAGCCCGACCTTCGCGCTGCTGTTCCTGCCCTTCGCGTTCCTCCCCTTCTGGCTCGCGATGCTGTTGTGGAACGCGCTCAACGCCGGCGCACTCTACGTCGCGATCGGCATGGTGCTGCCGCGCCGAGCAGCCAACGTCGCGCGCGCGATCATCTTCCTCGACCTACTCGGCTCGCTTCAGAACGTGCAGAGCAACGCCCTCGTCGCCGCGCTGATCATCTTCACCTTCGCCGCGTACGAACGCCGCCACACCACGCTCGGCACCATCGCCGCGCTGGCGGGGACGTACGTGAAGCTCTTCCCGCTCGCCGGAGTGAGCTTCGCCGTGTTTCACCCGCGCAAGGGCCGCGTCGCCGGCGCCGTCGCGCTCGGACTGGTCGTGTTCGCGCTGCTCCCGCTGCTCGTCACACCGCCCTCGACGCTCGCCGCGCAGTACGCGAGCTGGCGCGCCATCGAGGCCGTGGATGCGATGCAGCGTGGCTACTCCGTCATGCAGATGGTGCAGCTCCTGTTGCGCGCGGATTGGCCCAACTGGCCGCTCCAGCTGCTTGGTGTGCTCGCGCTCGTCGCGCCGGTACTGGCGCAGCCGTCGCGCTGGCGCGAGTGGGAGCTTCGCCGGCTCTATCTCGCCTCGCTGCTCCTTTTCTGCGTGATCTTCAACCACCAGGCGGAGAGCCCCACCTTCGTCATCGGCATCTGCGGCGTGGCGATCTGGTTCACCGCCCTCGAGCGTCCCACGCGATGGGAGTGGGCGTTGCTCGCGTTCATCGTCGTCTGCACGATCCTCGCATCCTCCGACGCGATGCCCGAGCGGCTGCAGCGCGAGCTGTTCGATCGCTATCGGTTCAAGACCGTGCCGTTGATCGTCCTGTGGATCGAACTGCAGCGGCGCCTCTGGAGCGCGCCGCGGCCGCAGCTCAGGTGATCTCGCCGAAGTGGACGAGCCGGATGTCGTCGCTCTCGATGCGCTCGCGCACCGCCCGGTGCGTGAGCGCGGCCACTTCGACTTCGCGTTCGTGGCGATACGGGTCGTGCGCGGCGAGCACCTCGTCGTCGTAGCCCGGGTGCAGCATGATCTCCGTGGCGCCGCGCGGCAGTTGGTCGAGCAAGACCAGGAGACGCTCGCGCACGTCGACCGCGCCCTGGAGCGCGATGCCGCGAAAGTGCGGCGCACGAGCGAGCGGCTCGCGGTGCGCGGGGAGCACGCCATGCAGCGCGGCGCGCCAGGAGGCGTGAAGCACGAGCATCTTCGCGCCGGCGATGGGGTCCTGCAGCGACGGATGGTCGAGCGGACGGCGGACGATGTGCACGCCGGCGTCCCGCGCGCTCGCCACCACCGCCGGCAGAATTCCGGGGAGCACGTGCGCGTGCCGGTGGCTGTCCACGTGCGTCGGCGTGATCCCCACGCCTTTGAGCGCGGCGAACTGTGCGTCGCACTCGCGGCGGACGTCGTCGGCGTCCACCAGCCCCGCCAGCGCACGCGTGGCGAGTGCGTCGAGCGCGTGGAAGCACCCCGTCGCGGGGTCGATGAGCGACGGAGCTTCGGACAGCGACTCCCCGCTGAGGAGGTTGAGATGCAGCCCCACTCCGAGTCTCGGCGCCTTCGTGCGCACCATCTCCACCGCCTCGGCGAAGGCGGGTGTGTTCACCATCATCGACGCCGAGGAAAGCGTCCCCGCCAGATGCACTTCGAGTATTCCCCTGTTCACGCCGGGCGCAAGGCCGAGATCGTCGGCGTTGACGACCAGCAGGCGAGGGGATGTGTGCATGCGGGGAATCTAGGCGGTGACGCCGGTCAGACGGTGGGCTGGCGACTCAGCGAACTGACCGAGTCATCAACGCACCAACGATCCAGGTCACGGCCTCTCAGGACGCCGACGCGAGCGATCGCTCCTGTGACGACTGCGGGATGCCGTACGGCGGCGTGTGGACGCCGGGCGCCCACCGGTCTTCGACCGGGAAGATGAAGCGCGGCGCGCCCGCGGTGTACAGGCGGCGCCACGCGTTCATGCGCACCTGCCAGATGTCCTGCAGCATACGGCTGCTGTCGCGCGCGAAGCGCACCGTGGTCGGCTCGTCGTCGTAGCGGAAGCTGACCGCCGTCTGCTTGATCGATAGCCCGTGCTGCTGCGCGATGTAGAGGCACTCGATGTCGAACCCGAAACCCGGGATCGTCGTCCGGGAGAAGCACTGCTCCGCGGCCGTGGCGGTGAAGCCCTTCAGGCCTGCCTGTGTGTCGAGGATGCCGGGCAGCAGGAAGGTCTGTACGACTCTGTTGAACACTCGGCTCATCAGGTGCCGAGTGTACAGGTAGTGGAAGAAGCTCGGGCTCATCAGATAGCGCGACTCCGGGAGCACGCGGCACGCGATCGCGACGTCGGCGCCTTCCCTCAGCTCCCGGACGATATTGTGCACCTGATCGAGCGGGTATGCCAGATCGACGTCGGTGAAGACGCGATGGCGTCCGTGCGCGGCGAGCATGCCCCGTGTGACGGAGAATCCCTTGCCGCGATTCTGCGCGTTGCGGAGCACCCGCGCATAGCTGCGCTGTCTCGCGAAATCCTCGAGAATCAGCTGCGTCTCCACCTCGGTGGAGCAGTCGTCGACGAACAGGACTTCGAGTCGGGAGGGGTAGGAGGACGCGAACCGGTCCACCGAATCGAGCGTGGCCGGAAGCTGATCCGCCGCGTTGTAGACGGGGATGACCAGGGAGAGGGCGGGCACGTCCATCGTCGGACTGAGCATCGAAGCCTCTTGCACGGGTGGAGACGCGGTGCGTCTCCGGGTGGGAACCAACGCTTTTTCCACGACTCGCGTACTACATGGCGAAACGCACTCTCATCATCGCACCGCCGAAGGTGGAGCTCGCCTGGCCGGTGACGATGGTTGTTGCGGCGCTCGCTCGCGATTTTCGTGCGCGGGCAGCCGGTGTTGTTGTGCGCCAGAACCGCTGGCACCGGCTAATGTAACGCGGTCAGCGGTCCGGACGCCACACCCTTTCGTCAGGCCACCCTACAAAAGGATGTTGCGCTCGGCTCGAAAGCGGGCTCGACGCCAAGGCGCTGCGCGCCAGGAGGCGCTGCGTCATTCGGCGGTACGGCAAAAGCGCCCAGCAACTCGCTGGGCGCTTCGACTACCTGGGAAATCCTCCCGAGGACCGCCGATCAGGGCTTCATGGCCGCGCCGCCCAGTGTCGATTGGATCTTCTGCGCGTGATCGAGGTGCGCCTGAACGTTCGGCGCGGCCTTCTGGATCAGGGCCTTGAGATCGGCGTTCTGGGCCGCACCCAGCGCGGCCTGCGCCGTCTGCAGCAGTCCCTGATGGTACGTCACCTCATGATCGATGTACGCCTTGTCGAACGCGGCGCCCTTGGGCATCGCCGTGAGACTGTCGCGCCACGCCGTGGCGGCCGCCTGGCTGTCGTCCCCCGCGGGAAGCACTGGCGTCACGCCCAGCTTCTTCACGAGATCCTCCCCCATCTTTCTCAGTGCATGGTGGTCGCGCATCATGTTCCGCCCAAAACTCCGCACCTCGCCATTCGTCGCCTTGGTGGCGGCCACGGCGCCCGCCGAGCTGTCGCCGGCGTTCGCTCCATCGAGGATGGCGGCGATGTTGGGATCGGTCAGCGCCGGTGCGGCGGGCGCCGGCGCCGGCATTGCAGCGCTCGCGGCGGCGGCAGCGGAGTCCGCGGCCTTCGCTGAATCGGCGGTCTTGTCACCCTTGCCGCAGGCGGCGACGACGGTCGCCGCGCAGAGCATCGCTAAGGGGGTACGGAGCAGCAGGCCACGTGTCATCGGTCCTCCAAACTGGGTCGTGATCGCCATCGACATCGGAACCGGTACCAGATAGGCAATATCCGTACGCATCACATCGTTGATGATCGAGGCTAATGGGATGGCTGAGGGCGACCGATGCTCAATGCTACGGCGAGCCGCGCCGCCTCCCTCTCCCGGTGCCATGAGCTTCTCCGTTCTCATCTGCGACGACGTCCCAGCGGTGCAGACGATGATGCGCCGCGTGATCGAGCGTGAGGGGCTGACCGTGGCCGGCCTCGCATCCACTGCCACCGAGGTGCTCGCTCTCTATGAGGAGCGCGGCCCGGATGTGGTGCTGCTCGATCTGAACATGCCGGGCGCCAAGGGCCTCGATCTGCTGAGCGCTCTGCTCGACTACGATCCCACCGCGTGCGTGGTGATCTGCAGCGGTGCGGGCGATTCCGAGATGCGCACGCAAGCGCACGAGCTCGGCGCCGCCGAGTGGGTATTGAAGCCGATCTACACGAGTTCGCTCGTCGCATTGTTGCGGAATGTCGTGCGCACGAGCCAGCTCAGGCGGAGCGACCGCGTCAGCTGATCGGCGAGGTCCTGGCGCGAGTCGAGATGCGCACAAGAGGTCGTTACCGGCCCATTTTTGGTGATCTCCCGCACATTTTTGCGGTGACACGGAGCCAACCTCCCGCTATGGTGTAATGGAGCCAGATCTCCATGGGAGTGTGTCGGAGTGCTGCGTGTTGCTCGAACCTTCGTCGCCGGACTGCTGCCTCTCGCTCTCGTCGCGTCGTGCCGCGATGGGAGCGCATCGCGTGCGTCCGTGGCCGAGGTCTCCGCACGCGTGGCACTCGCTGCGGCGACGCTGAGCGGCCAGGATGCGCAGTTCGCCAACCACGTCGTCCATCCGTCTTACATGGGCTTCGACACGGGCGAGTATCCCGGCGACGACGCGATGCGCGCCTGGCGCACCGGCAACTCTCCGTATCGCTGGACGGGCTACTACCTGCCGAGCCCCTGCCATCAGGACGAGGGTTGGTCGGGGAAGCGCGAGGCACTCACGGCCATGGGCTATGGCCTGGCGGTGCTGTACGTGGGCCAGCAGACGTGGGGTCGCAAGCCGGGTGCGCCGCACATGGAGCGCGTGAGTGTCCCAAAAAAGGTGACGTCGTACGTCGGTCGCGGACGCCGGCGGCACAAGGTCACTCGCACCGTATCGCGCACCGTGCTGCGCAGGTCGCCCCCACCTCCTCCGGGCGCGACGTGCAACGCCGATTTCGTCAGCGGCGCACGTGGGATGCGCGAGGGCGTTGAGGCCGCGCAGCAGACGGCGCGGGAAGGGTTCCCCCGCGGGACGACGGTCTTCCTCGATCTCGAGCGCATGGACGTGCTGCACCAGCCGATGCGCGACTACTACTCAGCCTGGGCGCGCGCGGTGCTCGACGACGGTCGCTACGTACCGGGGATCTACGCGCACACCTACAACGCGAACACCGTTTACAACGACGTGAAGTCGGTCTACCAATCGGTCGGTCTCAAGTCCGAGCCGCCGTTCTGGGTCGCGAAGTCGCGCGGCTTCGAGACCAACAAGCACCCCCGTGAAACGGGTCACAACTTCGCCGCGGTCTGGCAGGGCGTGCTGGACGTGACCCAGACGTGGAACGGCCACAAGATCCCGATCGACGTCAACGTCGCCGCTGTGCCCTCCCCCTCGTCGGTAGTGGCAGCGGTGGCGGCGGGGTTCCGTGGGGGAGAGTAGCTGGTCTCAACTACAACACCAGTAGTGGGTACTTGGCCCCTTCAGTACTCGGATTGGCATACTGGCTCCCGGAATTTGAACGGAGCGCCATGCGCGGCAAACGTCTCTGAGCCGGCGCAAACGCAGGTGTGACCCGCGGACGACGGGGCCGACGTCCAAGCACCTGTACCCCGTACTGTGGGTCAATCCCAGCCCAAAATTCCGGGAGCCCGTATGCCAATCCCGCCACCGGGGTGGCCAATTACCCGCTACTGTCGTTGCAGTTAAAAAGCGTCATCCCGCCGCGATCTTCCTGAGCGCCTCGATCGCCTGCACCGCACGCTCGCTCGGGAGCGCGCCCTCGGCAATCGCCTTCACCAGCTGATCGTCGCGGTGATAGAGATCGTTGCCGAAGTAGAGCTGTCCGTCGCGCATGTAGGTCGTACCGTACGCGATGTAGACGGGGATCTTCTTCGGAAGCTTCACCTGCTGGTTGTCCTGCCCCTCGCCCATCGCCTGGCCGACGCGACCCTGGTCCCAGCCGAGTACCCATTGCGCGAGCTCCGCCGGCTTCTCTAGCCGGATGCAGCCATGGCTGAAGGCGCGCACGTCCTTGTCGAACAGCTCATGGTTCGGCGTGTCGTGCAGATAGATGTTGAAGTCGTTCGGGAAGAGGAACTTCACGAAGCCGAGGGAGTTCTTCGGGCCGGGCTTCTGCCGGATGCGCGTCGCTCCGCCGTCCTTGAAGTACTCCATGTCGTTCGCGGCCAGATAGCCGGGATCTGACGCGACCTTCGGTGCAATTTCCTTCTCCTGGATGTCGGGCGTGATGTTCCAGAACGGACGGAACACGACGAACTCCATCGAGTCGGAGAAGACGGGCGTGGCCTTGTCCTCGAACTCCTGGCCGACGATCACTTTCATCTCCAGGCCGGACTTGCCGCTGTCGTACGCGGTCAGGCGAAAAGCGGGCACGTTCACGTAGACGTACCTCGAGCCGAGCTCGCGAGGCATCCACCGGTGCCTCTCGAGGTTGGCAGCGATCTGCCCCAACCGGTACTCGGTCGGAACATTGAGCGCGTTCAGCGTCTCGATGCCCACCGAGCTGTCCACCGCGATGCCGTGCCGCGCCTGGAACTGCGCGACCGCGGCGGCGAGCCCTTCGTCGAACACCGCGCCTGCTGCCGCGGTGCTGGAGCGACGCGTCGGCGTCGCCTTTGCGCCACTCGGCGCGCCGCCAGCGCTCGAGTCGGTGCTCGGCGCGGGCGACGACGACGGACCGGCGATGGTGATCCCTTCAGCCTCCAGTCGAGCGCGGAGAGCATCTAGCCGCCGCGGCGAATCGGTCTGCCCTTTCTTGACCGGCTTGCCGGCCGGCACGGGTTGCCACCCGCCCTTGGCCACGAGCTCGCGGTACCGCACGAGCTCCTTCTGGAGCGCGGCGTACTCCTCGTCATCGGGACGCATCGCGTTGATCGACTTGTCGAGGGGCAGGCGGCCCAATGTGCGCACGAGCGCGCTGTCCACGTTCTCGTCCTTTGCGTCGATGTGCCAGCTCTGACCCACCTTCTTCGGCGACACCTGGCCGACGAGCAGATCCTCGCCGAGCGAGGCATACGCCGCGGTGAGTAGGACGTCGGCGCTGGCGAGTTGCTCCGCGGTCGGCCGCTTGGTGTTCCGAACGACCGCGATCGCCTGCGTCAGCTCGGCGACCGGATAGTCGTCGATGCGGAGTCCATCGTTGCTCGCGGCGAGCAGGGCGTTCATCAGTGCCTCCGCGCGATCCTTGTCGAGCCCGTCATCACCCATCCATAGCGGACTCTGCTGATAGCGCGCGTAGAGTCGCTTGGTGTGAACCCACGCATCGTTGCTCACTGTGCCGGGATGATCGCCGGCGAGAGTCTGCTCGATCGCGGTCTTGAGCGCGAGGATCGGCACCCCCTTCACCTCCGTCACCGAGGCGGGCGACCACGCGCCGCGACCCACCTCGCCCTGGGCTGTTTCCTTCTTCTGCTGCTCGTCCGTTCCGCGAACCGTGCAGGCGGCCAGGAGGGTCAGCGGCGCCAATAGAACGACGGCCATTCTGGTGAACTTGCGCTTCATCGCGTCATCTCTCGGTTGATAAGTCCGTCGGCCCCGGCACCCTACCGCTCGGCTCGACAGCGCGAGATAAAGCGAGATACGGGCCAACGCAATCCACTCTCAACCGCGAGGGACGGCAAGCGGGATACATCCATTTTCATGATTGGGGAGTATTCATTACAGCGAGCGCCGCGCATGATGCGCCACTCGCGCCTTAATACCCATTCGACGAGAGACGCTCACATGGCTCGCACATCGATCCGCGGTCTGGCCGCGCTCGGCACCGGACTCGCCGCCGCCTTCCTCGTTGCTGCGCGCGCTGTTTCGGGGTCCACTACACCTGTCGCGCTCCCCGATGCCCTCGCCGACCAGCCCCTCGCGACGGCGCCTGGCGAGCAGACGATCGTGTTCGCGGGCGGGTGCTTCTGGGGCGTACAGGCGGTGTTTCAGCATGTGAAGGGCGTCGTGAGCGCCACGTCGGGGTACGCGGGTGGTTCGGCGAAGGGGGCGACGGTGACGTACGACGACGTCAGCTCGGGCACCACGGGGCACGCGGAAGTGGTGCGCGTCGTCTTCGACTCGTCGAAGGTGTCGCTGGGCCAGCTGCTCAAGGTCTTCTTCTCCGTCGCCCACGATCCGACGGAGCTGAACCGGCAGGGCCCCGACGTGGGCACGCAGTATCGCTCGGCCATCTTCTACTCGAGCGACGCGCAGCAGAAGGTCGCTCAGGCGTACGTGGCCCAGCTAGCCACCGTGAAGGCGTTCCCGAAGCCGATCGTCACCGAGATCGCGCCACTCAGGAAGTTCTACGAGGCGGAGGCGTATCATCAGAACTACTACAACACGCATCCGAACCAGCCCTACATCGTGATCAACGACAAGCCCAAGGTCGAGGCGCTGCGGACGCAGTTCGCGGATCTGTGGCGCTAGGGCCCGTCGATCATGGCGGCGGCACGGCCGACTTTCGGCGGACGTAGCGTCCGTCGAAGGTCGACGCCCAACTCTTGCCCCCGTCGGACGACGCCTCGAACAGCTGGCGCACGGTGTCCGGCGCGATGTTGAAGAAGGTGAGCTTCTGCTCCACGCGCTTCCCCTTCGCGTCGAGCGTCCAGCCGGTGAAGCGCATTGCGCCGTCGCGATATTCTCCCGTGTAGTCGAGCGGACCGCCGCTGTCGGCCATCCACACCTGCCGCCACTTCTTCAGGTTGGTGTCGTAGTAGTTGAAGCTCTTCCCCTCCCCGCCACCCGCTGCGCGCCAGTTCTCGAAGACGACGCAGTGCTCGAGAATGGGATGCACGTCGTTGAAACCGATCTGCTGGCTCGCAAGCGGTGTGGCGAGCGCCCACGGCGTGACGTCCCACTGGCCGATCCAGAAGTCGAACTGCTTCGCCTCCGGCATTGCACGACAGGGATGGCGTATCGCTTCGGCCACGGCGACGACCGCGGCGAACCGTGACTCGCTCCGCATGGCGTCGAAGTCGTGCTCCCCCACAATCTGCTGTGGCGCGATGCCTCGGCGCGCAGCACTGTCGAGCATCGCCAGCGCACGATCGCGGTCGCCGAGCCGAGCGTACGCGCGCGCCAGACGAAAGCGAACAGCAACGGGTTGGAAGCCGAGGCGCGCGGCGCGCTCCAGCGCCTGAATGGCTCCGCGGTAGTCCGCCAACGAGTGGCGGGACGCGCCGAGTCGCAGCCAGACGTATCCGCTCGTGGAGTCGCGCGCCGTCACGGCTTCGTATCGCTTGGCCGCCGTTGCCCAGTCGCTCGCCTGAAAGGCGGAGTCGGCCGAGGCGGTGGACGACGACGTCGCCTGAGCGTCCGCGCTCGAGCTGGGTGCCGCAGGAAGAACGGACGCGAGCGCCAGCAGGCGCCAAACGACGACGAGTCGGACGGTGATCGACCGAGCCATGTTGAGTTCTCGACGGAGGGGACGTTCGCACGCGGACCGACACTGCTACGTTGCCTCCGCCACGCGGCTCACGTCAATCGACGCTCGCACGGCGCCGACGCCTTCCGAGGCCGAGCGCTCATGCATGCGCCGCGCGAACTCGGCGAGGTCCCATCCGTCGCGACGCGTCTCCTCCAGCGTGATGGCTGTGCGGTCGGGGACGAACTCGAACGTCACCTCCGACGCACCAGGATTACAGAAGCAGCCGCCGCGCAGCGAGATTCGCCGTCTTCGCGCAAGCCGTTCCAGGCATTGGTGCGGAAGGCGCCGGGCCACGTGCGCCCCTTGCTGACGGCTTCGTGTCTACTACTTTGTATACACTATGACTGCGATTCGATTGGCCGACGGCGCGGCGCCCTACTATCTCGCCGTCGGCAACGAGGTCGAGCTGTTCCGCGCGTGTCATGCGCAACGACTCCCGGTGATGCTCAAGGGACCGACCGGCTGCGGGAAGACGCGATTCGTCGAGCACATGGCGCATACCCTCGGCCGGCCGCTGATCACCGTCGCATGCCACGACGATCTGTCCGCGAGCGATCTCACGGGGCGCTACCTGATCCAGGGGAACGACACGGTATGGGCTGACGGACCGCTCACGACCGCGGTTCGCACGGGTGCGATCTGTTATCTCGACGAGGTCGTCGAGTCGCGCCAAGACACGCTCGTCGTGATTCACCCCGTCACCGACGATCGACGCATCCTCCCGATCGAGAAGACGGGCGAGCTCCTCACGGCGGCGCCCGGCTTCCAGCTCGTCGTCTCCTACAATCCCGGCTATCAGCACGCACTCAAGGACCTGAAGCCGAGCACGCGCCAGCGCTTCGTCGCGTTGGAGTTCAATTTTCCGGCGCCGGCGCAGGAAGCGGAGATCGTGGCGCACGAGAGCGGTGTGCCGTCCAAAACCGCGCGCGCGCTCGTGGAGCTCGCGGTGCAGGTCCGCCGTCTCCGCGACCAGGGATTGTCCGAGGGGCCCGGCACTCGTCTGCTCGTCTCCGTGGGACGGCTCATCGCGCGCGGCATCCCGGCGCGCGAGGCCTGCCGCACGGCACTGGCCGCGCCGCTCACCGACGACCCGGACCTGCTCGCGACGATCGACGATCTCGTCGTACAGACGATCTAGCGCGGCACTCCACCGGGCCGCGCCGTGCGCCTCAGCCGCTTCCTCCGCAACCGCGCCGTACGACTGGCACGGCAGGTATCAACGCCCGTGCTCGAGTGGCGCGCGTCGCGTGCGCCGCGCGTGGTCGCACTCGTCGAGGTGCAGCGCCGCCTCGAGCTGCTGCTCTCGGCGATGTATGGGCGCACGCTGCGCGTCACGAGCGTGGCCGACGCTGCCACCTCGACTCCGTCTGCGAGCGACGTCGTGCTTCCTCCGCAGCTTGGCGCTCGCGCGGGGCGAGAGGAGGCGATGGCGCGCTTCCGGCTTCTGGCGATTCTGCAGGGCGCGCGGATCGCGCGTGGTACGCACGAGCTTCCGCTCGCCGCCGACGCACTCGCGCGCGATCTCTATCTGATGTCGGAGGCCGCATCGGTAGAACGATCGATCGCCGAGCAAGCGCCGAGATTGGCGCCGGCGCTGAAGGCGCTGCGAGCGCTCGAGCTGGGCCGGCGTGCGGCGCGGGACCGGCTCAACGCCAACGAGCGCGTGGTGGAGCGGCTCCTTCGCGCCATGCTCGCGTGCGGCGCGGACGAGACTCCGCGGCCGCTCCCGGCGAGCGGATCACCCCGCGAGTCGCACGCGTGGGCGGCGGCGATGGCCGCTGAGATTCGTCGCTCGTCGGGCGAACGCTCATCGAGCTACCGCCCGCTCCGGATGATGTCGCTCTGGGGCGCGTCCTGGTCGCCGTATCGTCTGGAGGCCGGCCTGCTCGGCGCGGGATCCGGCGCGGATAGCTCCTCGGAGACGAGCCGCGACGTGAGGGGATCGCAGCAGATGGAGCGCGACGACTCCGACTCGAAGGATGCATCGTCTCGCACGGAGGATCGTCGTGGCGCGATGCCCGACGTCGGCGACGCGAACGAGGCCGACCGCGACGCACCGACGGCGAACGCCGGGGCGACGAGCGAGATGCGCGCTGCGGATCCGTCGCCGCACCCTCCGCCGTTGCATCCGGAGCAGTCCAGCCGACGGGACGTCGTGCCTCCCGCCGGCATTCAGTATCCCGAGTGGAACGACTTCGATCATTGTCTCGTGGCGGCCGGCGCGACCGTGAGCTGCTCGGTCGCCGAGGGCGATGACGATCGATGGGCGATGGACACGCTGCGCGAGCACGCGTCGCTCGTGCGTCAATTGCGCGACCGCTTCGCTCCGCTCCGTGCGCGGCGGCTGCGCCTTCGCCGTCAGCGGTCGGGAGACGAGCTGGATCTCGAAGCGTGCGTTGCGGCGCTCACCGACCGCCGCATGGGGCACGCGCCGAGCGATCGACTCTATCAGCTCGTCCGACCGACGCGTCACAGCGTGGCGATCCTTCTGCTCGTCGACGTGAGCGGCTCGACGAAGGCGTTGGTCGGCGACGGGCGCACTGTCCTGGACGTCGAGCGCATGACGATGCTCCTCGCGAGTGAGGCGTTGAAGATGCTTGGCGATCCGTACGCCATGCTCGCGTTCTCAGGATCGGGGCGTCACGGCGTGAGCGTCCGCACCGTGAAGGGTTTCTCCGAGCAGGGCGACGAGGCGGTCCGCCGGCGCATCTCCGCCCTCGTGGCCAGGGACAACACTCGGCTCGGCGCCGCGGTGCGTCATGCGACCGCGACGTTGAGCGCACAGCAGGCACAGCGACGCATCCTGCTCATCCTTTCCGATGGCAAGCCGAACGACGTGGATTGGTATCAGGGCTCGTACGCGATCGAGGATTCGCGGCGTGCGCTGCTCGATGCGCGCACGTCGGGCGTACATCCGTTCTGCCTCACCGTGGATCAGGAGGAGCAGGACTACCTGCCGCACCTGTTCGGCGTGAACGGCTATCGCGTGCTGCATCGGCCGGAGCAGTTGCCCGAGGCGTTGTTGCGCGTTGTCGATCGGCTGTTGCGTGGGTAGAATCGCCTGTGCTCGTATCGGGCTTCGACGAACTGACCTCTTGGTTTCGCCGTTCCCCGCGCTCCCCGCGCCTCCGCGAGAAACACACAGCGACTTGGTGTTTCTCGCGGAGGCGCGGGGA
>JBDSDB010000116.1:0-11797 GCA_039920785.1 Gemmatimonadaceae bacterium | reverse complement strand
CTCTTCGTCGCCGCCGCGATACATCCGCCGCATGGGAGGTTCACTCATGGCTTCGGAACGAGCCTCTCGGCATGCATTCATCGGTGTGTCGGCGTTGGTGTTCGCCGCGTGCGCGGCGGTGACGATCGCCATGTGCACGACCATGTCGGCAGCGGGTGGAATATCGATGCCCGGAAGCTGGACGATGTCGATGGTGTGGATGCGGATGCCGGGACAGACCTGGGCGGCGGCCGCGGCATCGTTCGTCGGCATGTGGGTCGCGATGATGGCGGCGATGATGCTGCCATCATTGACGCCGGTGCTGTGGCGCTACCGTCAGGCCATCGGCAGGACTGACGGGACTCGACTTGGCGGGCTGACGGCGCTCGTCGGCGTCGCGTACTTCGTCGGCTGGAGCGTGTTCGGAGCGGCGCTCTTTCCACTCGGCGTGGCACTAACCACCATTGTGATGCAGCAGCCGGTGCTGGCGCGCGCCGTTCCGATCGCGGTGGGCGTGGTCGTCCTCATCGCCGGCGCGCTCCAGTTCACCGCGTGGAAGGCGCGGTATCTGGCCTGCTGTCGCGAGGCGCACTGGCGCGGACGAACTGTGCCGGCGGCGGCCGGCACCGCGTGGCGTGACGGCGTCCGTCTCGCCATTCACTGCGCATGCTGTGGTTTCGGGCTGACGGCGATTCTGATCGTCTCGGGAGTCATGGACCTTCGCGCGATGGCCATCGTGGCGGCAGCCAACACTGCCGAACGTCTCGCATCCGACGGCGTCTGCGTCGCACGAGCCATCGGGTTCGTTGCCATCGGCGCGGGGTTGCTGCTCATCGCCCGCGCGGCCGCAATCGGATGATGGGTCCGCATCGTCGCTCCGAAAGTCTCAGCCAACGAGCTGCTAGCCGCGCGGTGTAGCGACGTAGAGCGTATGCATCGGACCTGTCGTGTCGTGTGCACGGACGCGCAGTGTCTCGACGGTGAGCCCGGAGCCGCGCAGCGCCCCGGCGAACTTCGGGTCGTCACCCACGGACCAGTACACGACGGAACCGCCGGTGCGCAGCGCGGCCACCGTGTCCGCGATGCCGCGCGTCGCATAGAGCCGCGCGTTCTCGGACATGAGCATTCCATCCGGTCCGTTGTCGGTATCGAGCATGATCGCATCGAAGGCGCCGGGTCTCGAGCGGAGCACGTTGATCACGTCGTCATGCACGACGTGAACGCGCGGATCGCCCATCGCTTCGGCGGAGAGGTCGAAGCGCGGGTCTCTGTTCCACGCAATCACCTCGGCGAGGAGCTCCGCGACGACGATCTCGGCGTCCTGGCGCAAGTGCCGCAGCGCCGCTCGAAGCGTGAATCCCAGCCCGAGCCCGCCGATCAGCACTCGCGCGCCGAGGAGATCGCGTCGCGGAGCGCACGCGACTTCGGCGAGCCGATCCTCGGAGAGGTGTCGGCGGGTGGACATGAGCTCCACGCCATCGGCGCGGATGAGATAGGCGCCGTCGTGCCGATACAGTGCGATCAGCGTTCCATTCGGCGTGCGTGCTTCTCCGAGACGCTCGTAGGGCTTCATCTGTCGTTCGACGAATCGATAGCTCGCGTGGCGGGCCGCGGGTTCACCAGCGCGGCGGAGAGTCGCGTCTCGAGGTGCATGGCGAGGCGGGAGGGCTGCGGCGTCTACCGCACGCGCGTGTACGTCAGGTCAAGGTCCCTCTCCCAGGACGAGCCGTCCTTCGACAGCTCTCCCTTGCCGATCATCGTTCGATCGTCGTCGGTGAGCGTACAGGCGTAGCGCTGAGAGAAGCCGGCCGCGTCTCTCCACCATCGGAAGACGTCACCCTGCATGGAGACCTCGTATCTGCGCGAGACGCCCCGCTCGTCGAAGTAGAGCATGGAGAGCGTTCCGAGGGCATCGTCGCTGCCGATGATCGTGACCCCGGTAGGGATCTCTGGATGGTCGATCTCGGACCGCGATCTCAGGAATGCTCCAGCTTCGAGCCAGTCGAACGTCGTCTTTCCGCGCAGCACCGTGTCGGGAATCAACGCATGTGATCCGAGCGTCGTCCACGTGCCGACGAGGCGAGCGAGCGGCGCGAGCGCAGCGTTCGGGGTGCTGGCTTCCTTGTCAGAGCTGTTCGTCAATCGCTGTCTCCAGGTAGACCTTCGTGACGAAGCTATCGCGGTCCGGGGCCGGCGGCCAGCAGACTTGAGCGCTCGAGTACTCGCTCGCTCACTCTGTCGAAGCAGCTCCGACGCTCATCTCCACCGCCTTCACCAACCGTTGGAATCGCGGCTGCGAACGCAGAGGCTCGAATCGCGGATCGACGTTGATGTAGCCGATCCACGGTGACCGTTCGGCGATCGCGCGCTCGAGCAGATCCAATGCATTGGTCGTATCGCCGAGCGCCACGTGAATGACGGCCACGTGGTACGCAGACACGTGACGCGTGCGAGATGCCTCCGCCAGATGATCCAGGGTTGCGCGCGCTTCGCGCATCCGTCCCGCCTTCGCATACGCGTGGCCGAGCGAGGCGAGATAGAGCAGACTGCCCCGGTCGAGCGAGAGCGCTCGCTCCGCCTCGGCGACGCCCTCTGCGTACCGCCCCGCCTGCTCGTACGCCATCCCGAGGTGCCAGTGCGCGGGCGCGAAGTTGCGGTCGATCTCGAGCGCTCTTCGATACTCGGCGATCGCGTCGTCCTGTCGTCCGGCGAAGTAGTAGCGAAGTCCCACCCACGTTTGAATGATCGGCGAGAGTGGGTCGAGGCTTCGTGCCGTCTGCGCGTGCTGCATCGCCTCCTCGTGCCGGCCCATCGCTGACAGGAACCCCCCATACCAGTGGTGTGCGACGGGATATGCCGGATTGAGCGCGATCGCCCGGCGATACTCGCGCTCGGCGGCACGCCAGTCGTAGTCGAACTCGAGATGGATGTGCGCCAGCGAAGTGTGCGCCTCCGCGAGCGTGCTATCGAACTGCAACGCTCGCATGACCGCCTCCTTCGCCTGTGGGAAGGTCTCTCGCGGCGCGAGACGACTGTACCAGCCCCGAGCGATCCACGTATCGGCGATGCCGACCCACGCGAGGGAATAGCCCGGGTCCACGTCGGTCGCCTGCTGGAAGTAGCCGAGGGCGACTTGCACGTCGCGTTCGGTGCGCTTGTTCCAGTAGTAGCGGCCCTTCAAGTACAGCGTATAGGCCTCGCGATTCGTGGCCGGCTGCGCGCTCAGCCGGCGACGCTCGCCCTCCGCGAGCGTGACACCGAGCCGATTCACCACCTGCCCCGCGATGTCCGACTGGACGTCGAAGACGTCGTCGATGACGCGATCGTACGTCGTGGACCAGAGTTGTCGCTCGTCCTGGGCCCGGAGGAGCTCGAGCGTGATCCGCACTCGGCGCGACGTGGGCCCGCCCCATCGCACGCTGCCGACGAGGACGTAGTCGATCCCCAGCTCTCGGCCCACGTCCCGCATGCTCCGGCGAGTGCCGGCATATCGTCGGGTGGCACGACTCGCAATGACGCCGAGACCGCTCACCGCGGACAGCCGGCTCGTGATCTCGTCCGTCATTCCAACGGCGAAATAGTCCTGATCGGCGGGGCCGAGGTTCTCGAACGGCAGGACGGCGATCGCCGGCAGTCGCGCCGCAGGAGCGGCCACCACGGGAGGCCGTGGTTGCGCCGTGCTTCCGCGCTGGCTGTTCCGCATCATCCAACCCGTCCCGATCACGAGCGTCAGAATGCCAACGGCCAGAAGAGCGCGCATCGCCATGCGTCGGCCGTCGAGTCTCGGGGTCGAGCTGTCCAGACTCTCGAGGCAGTGCAGAAGCTCGTCGGCACTCTGCCATCGATCGCCGCGCTGCTTCGCGAGGCACTTCATGATGCAATCGGAGAGCGCAACCGGCACGTCCGGCCGCATCGTCGCCACGGGCACGGGCCGCTGCGTGAGATGCGCCGACAAGACGTCCTGGGCCTCTCCGCCAAACGGCGGCCGCCCCGTGAGCAGCTCGAACGCCAGCACTCCGACGGCGTAGATGTCGACCCGATGATCGACGTGCGGGTCCGCGGCGATCTGCTCGGGCGCCATGTACGCCGGCGTTCCCAGGACGATGCCGAGCGTCGTCAGCGTCGCCGCGTCTCGCGTCGACTTGGTCATGGCCTTGGCGACACCGAAATCGGTCATCATCGCGTGCCGGCCGGCGACCAACACGTTGTCCGGCTTGACGTCCCGATGAACGATGCCGCGCTCGTGCGCGTACGCGAGGCCGGCGCAGATGTCTCGCAGAATGGTCAGTGTGTCGTCGACGGCGAGCGGGCCGTCGCGCGCGAGCCGATCGCGCAGCGAGTGTTCCGATTCGTACGGCATGACGTAATACAGCAGGCCATCGGCCTCGCCCGAATCGTAGAGCGGCACGATGTTCGGGTGCCGGAGCTGCGCCGCGATCTCGATCTCTCTGAGAAATCGTTCGCGCCCCAACGCGGCGGCGAGCTCGGGGCGGATGATCTTGAGCGCCACCTCCCGGCCATGCTTGACGTCACGCGCGAGATAGACCACCGCCATGCCGCCCCGTCCCAGCTCCCTGCTCACCGGATAGCGGTCGGCAAGCGATTGCGGCACCTGTACGTCCTCGTCGAACAGTCGCGTGAAGCGCGCCGCGGCCGACTGGTCCAGGAGAGGATGTGCCAGCTCACACTCGGCGACGAGCAGCTCGAGCTCGCGACGTCGCGCCTCGTCGCCGCCGCTCAGCTGCTCGGCCAGCGCAGCCCGCTGCTCCGGCGGCGCATCGAGGATGGCGTCGACGAGCGGCTCCAGTTGCGTCCAGTTGTTCGGCGCGATCGGACGAGACACGGAACCTCCGCGGCCGGAGAGCGTTGCCTACGACTCGAGTGCGCGCCGCAGCATCATGCGCGCCTTCGCCCAGTCGCGCTGTACGGTGCGGACGGTGAGGCCGAGCGCCTCGGCGATCTCGTCTTCGGTGAGTCCGCCGAAGAAGCGACACTCCACCACGCGGACCAAGCGCGGCCCAACCTCGCCGAGCCGCAGCAATGCGTCGTCCAGCTGCAGCAGCGCGTCGGGCTGCTCGTCGACCTCGATCTCCTGCTCGTCGAAGGTGATGCGCTGGAACTCGCCGCCACGCTTCAGCGCCACTCGCGCCCTCGCGCGGTCCACGAGCACATGTCGCATCGCGATGGACGCGACGGCGAGGAAGTGCGCGCGGTCACGCCAGTCGGCTCGGGACTGGTCCACGAGCTTGAGGTAGGCCTCGTGCACGAGCGCGGTGGTCTGGAGCGTCCCGCCTCGGCCGCGGGCCGCGAGCTGCCGGTGAGCCATGGCGCGCAGCTCCTGATACACGAGCGGGAGAATTCGGTCGAGCGACTCGCCGCTTCCGGTCCGCAATTCGGAGAGGACGTCGGTGGGAGTCGGCGAGTCGTCCATGGGCAAACATACGACGCCGCCGACGCCTGAAACAAGAGTGCACGACCTCGATGTCGGGTTTCCGCGGGAGTTCCCGTTTACCCCGGTGAGAGCCACAACCCACCACGCAAACCCGACGTCGGAACGTCGTGCTGGGAAACTTTGAGCTGACGGCGGATCGTGGGCTCGTTCAGTCCAGCCGCACACCGGGGAGACAGCATGTTCACCACACGACGACGCTACTCGCACTCGCCTCTCGTTTTGGCCGCCGGCGCATTGCTGGCGTGTACCGACGGTTCGAACCAGCTCGTCCGGCCGCCCGAGGCCCAACGAAGCGCCGTGAAGTTCTGGGACGTCACGGCGAGCACCAGATGGAACCGGCGCGTTGCCGGATTGTTGGCGCTGCGCCCTCCCGCCAACGCGCAGGCCGCGACGAGCCGGATTCTCACGTATCTCTCCCTCGCCCAGTATCGCGCCGTACTGGCGGCGGAAGAGGGGAAGGAGGGAGCGACTCATCCGTCGGCATCGGCGGCGGTCGGTGCCGCGTCGGTCGCGGTGCTGAGCAAATTCTTCCCGCTTGATGCCGCGTCCCTCGAGGGCCAGCTCGACGCCGACCGCGCCGAGGCGCAGTGGCCGGGCGCGAGGCACGAAGATGTGGGCGCGGGTGAGGCGATCGGGCGCGCGGTTGGTGCCGACGTCAATGCGTTAGCCGCGACAGACAACTATCTCGTCCTGTCGCCAGGTATTCCCACGCCGGGTCCGGGCTACTGGGTCTCGAGCTCCGCGGCGATCGTTCGTTCGCTCCACGGCGCTCGTCCGTTCTTTCTGACCTCCGCGAGCCAGCTTCGTGCGCCGCCACCGCCGGTCTTTGGCTCTCCGGAGTTCTTCGCTGCGCTGGCGGAAGTGCGGGCGATATCCGACTCTCGCACGCCGGAACAGCTCGCGATTGCGCAGCAGTGGAACACCTCGTCTGCGCCATTCACGGCCGGCGGTCTCAATCTGATCGCCGACGATCTCATCGAGGCGCACCACCGCACCGAGCGGGAAGCCGCGCGCATCCTCGCCTACGCCAACGCCGCGGCGTTCGATGCGCAGGTCGCCTGCTTCGACTCCAAGTTCACGTACTGGTACATCCGTCCATCGCAGGCGGACCCCGCCATCACGCTGCCGATCGGGCTTCCAAACCATCCGTCGTATCCCTCCGCGCACTCGTGCATCACCAGCGCGATCATGACCGTGCTCAGCGACGCGCTGCCGAGCGAGAAGAGCAGACTGGACGGCATCATCGAGATCGCGGGCCTGTCGCGAATGTACGGTGGCATCCACTATCGCTTCGACATCGACGCGGGACGGGAGATTGGTCGCGAAGCGGCCGCACTTGCCCTGCACGGGACGTTGCGCTGATGAGGTTGCGCTGACTCGGTGACGGCCCCCGGCGAATCGTCATCGAAGATTCGCCGGGGGCACGTCGGCGACCCGACGCATTCGACGTCGCGCGCTCGGCGGGAAAGGCGTACTTTGCCCTCCCTGCCCTGCCGGACGTCACACCACCCTTCACGCGTCGGGTCTTCTCTTCGTGGCACCTGCATCGGTTGACCGCCTCACCGCCTTGCTGGCTGACCGCTATCGCATCGAGCGCGAGCTCGGCGCCGACGGCATGGCCGCGGTCTCCCAGCGCGTGGTGCCTGATTGGGTGGTGCAGATGAAGGCGGCAGTGGACGCCGTGGAGCGATAAATTTGGCTGCCATGACATCCGAGCCCGGAGCCATCGGGCGCGTCCTCAAAGTCATCGCCGGCACCACCGCCGTCCTGACATTCTTCTTCGCCATTCGCCAGGCGACGATCTTCGTGGGCGACTACCGCGACCGGCATCGCCGAGTGGTCGAGCGGCTGGCGACGGCCGACCTTCAGCGCTCGGCGCGTGACTATCGCGCTGCGTGGAGCAGCCTTCGGGAGGCGGCGACGATCGACCCGCGCGCCGACACCGTGCAACGGGCGCGAGAGGCGCTCGCCATGGACTGGCTCGAGCACGCCGCCTCCTCGCAAGGGCTGTCACTCGGCGCGCTTGGCGACACGATGTCGCCGGTGCTCACGCGCGGCATCCTCGACGCGACCGGTACGCGGCGCGCCGACCTGCTCGCCCATCTCGGATGGGCTGATTTCCTGCGCTCGCGTGACGGCGGCCAGGTGGAGCTCGATCCGTCGGCGCGATACCGCCAGGCGCTCGCAACCGATTCGCTGAATCCGTACGCCCACGCGATGCTCGGTCACTGGCTGTTATGGGGCAGTCCTCGTCGCCCGGACGAGGCGCGCACACACTTCGCGGCCGCGCTCCGCAGCGGCCGCGCGGGGGCATACGTGCGAGGTCTCGAGTTCGCGGCGTTCGCCAACCAGCAGAGCGACGCGGGCTACATGGAGCTCCTCCGCGTGGCGAATGCGATGCGCGTCGCGAACGACACGATCGACGACAGGAGTCGAGGGCGCGTGTACTCCGTGATCTCCAGCTTCCTGCGCCGAGGCACAGCACCGTTGCCACCCGCCGTCTCGCGCTCCGTCGCGCCGGGTGAGCTGCTGCGTACCTATCGATGGCTGTTCTCGTCGAACCAGGCCGAGTCGGACGTCGAGACGTACACGTTCATGCTGGCGCGCTTGCAGGAGGCTGCTGGCGACTCGGCGGACGCTGTCACGAGCTATCGTGCCGTGCGCGCGCGGCTCGGCCCCGACGATGCCGGCTATCGCCAGGGCATCGATTCGGCGCTCAAGCGGCTCAGGCGCTGACTGCTGCGGGCGAGCCGTGGGCGACCTGCCTGCGCAGCGAGCGCCGCCATCACTTTCCGCACTCTGCGCCCGTCCACAGTTTGACGGCGTGCAGGCGCCCTGGATTCAGAACTCGTGAGAACTTCGACTCCACCCGCTTGGCGAGCCACTCTGGCGACGCGATCCCCGTGAGCTCGACGTAGTACTCCGGTGCCGCCCGTCCCGTGCCGTCCGGCATGACGATGCCCTCGCGTTTGGCCGCGCTCGTCAGCTCGTCGGCGAACTCCAATGTCGTCTGCTCACCACAGAGCTTCAGCCCGCTGCGATAGCTGCCGCGTGTCACTCCGCGGTAGGTCTTCTGCGCATCGGGCGGCGCGAGCATGGCATCGGCGCGCGCGAACGTCTCGGCGATCTTGATCGCCTGGGCGGCCGACGGCCACTTCGGATGGGTTTCGGGGGAGTTGTACCGGTAGGCGCGGTAGCTCTCACTCGTGCGCAGCTCGACGACGATCGTCCACCCGTCGATCGTGATGATCCCGTCGCTGGGCAGCGTCGACGGATCGGGGATGGTCCAGAGCCCCGCACTCTCGGCGTCGCGCAGGATCGAACGCCAATCCGGCGCGCTCACGTACCGGAGGCGGCACGCCGACATATCGCCTCGCACGTGGATCTCTCCGCAGGTGCCCGCGTTGTTGTACGCGACGATGTCCTCGTTCGACGGAGGCGGCTTCTCGCTGCGAGCCGGCTCAGCGAGCGGCGCACCCCAATAGAAGACGCCCTCGCCCGTGATCCGCCCGCCGACGTCTCGCACTCGAACCATGCGCTTGGGATCTCCGATCTCGATCTGCGTCCACACGCGCACCTCGCGCTCGCCGCGCGCGAGGCGCGTGTCGCGAAGCGGTGCGAGGTCGAGAGTGGCCACGGCGCGATCGAAGCTGGAGAGATAGCCGTCGTACCACGACGGTTGGCTCGCCAGAAACGTCGAGTCGATGCGCGCGGGACGCTGGCCCGCCGCGACGGTGGACGCGCCCGCGAGAAGGAGTGTACCGAACAGGATTCGTCTCATGCAGCGATGACGATCCGGTCAGATCTGCGAGTAGGACGCCGGCCGGAGAATGATGTCGGAGATGGCCGAGACGTTCTCACGATACTGCGGGTCGGCGCTCAGCGTCTTCCAATCTGGATCCTTGAGGAACGCACTCCACGCGGCGTCCCGCGCCGCCATGTCGGCGAACGTGAGCATGTAGATCAGGCTCGGCATCTTCTCGCCGACGATCGTCTCGCCGAAGAACACGGGGATGAGGCCGGTCTTTCGGAAGATCGGCACCTCGCCGGCGTTGAACATCTTCAGCTTGTTGAGCGCGGCGCGATCGCTGTGACTCTCGTACGTCCGCAGCTCGAAGATGCGGGCCGCCGTCGAACCGGCGCCCGCGGATGGCTCCAGGGCCGGCATCGCCTCGATCGCGCGCACCACAGTGCTCTCGACCCGGATGAATGCAGGGTCGGACATCGGCGCGTCCAGCACGGCGGCGCCGGCACGCGCGAGTTCCGCGTCGGCCGCCAGGCGGTCGCGCAGCGACGCCACGGAATCGAGCGACTGATGCGCGAGGACGAGAAGCAGCGAGGGCGCATTCTCTCCATATACGACGCTGAACGCACCGACCTTGCTGACGCCCGCCCGGTTCATCGCGGGAATCAGCGCGCTGCCGACGAACGCGCCGAACGCCCGCTGCCTCGCACCTGGGAGGAGGTGATATCGGCGCAACTCGATGTACTGGCGGGGCGCCGGCTGGGCCAGCGCATCCAGCGTCGGCATCGGCGATACGGCGGCCACGGCCGATGCGGCGAGAAATTCACGTCTGTCCACAAGCACCTCGTCGAAGAGTTTAGTGAGTCACGACCGCGCGCACGATCTCCAGCATCACCGCTGTGCCCTTCCTGATGTTCTCGATCGAGATCCGCTCGTTGTTGCCGTGCGTGCCCGCGGACTCGGCCTGAGGGATCAACACTGGCGCGAGGCCGTAGCTCGCGACGCCGAGATCCCTGAACCAGTGACTGTCCGTGAACCCGGTCTGCACGGCCGGCGCGATGCTGGCGCCCGGATAGTTCCGGCGCAGTGCCACTTCGATCGCGCGATAGAGTGGATTGTCCGTTGGCGAGACCGCCGGCGCGAAGCCGATGATCTGCTCGACCTTGATCTCCGGATCGTTGAGCACCGCCGTGAACTCGCGCAGAAACGCAACGCGCTCCTGGTCGGGGAGCAGCCGGCAATCTACCTGTGCCTGCGCTTCGGGTGGAACGACGTTGATCTTGGTGCTCGCCTGAAGCATCGTGATCGTGCACGTGTTGCGAAGCAGCGCCGCGAGCCCGGCGCGCTCGATCTGCAGCGCCGCCAGCGTGTTCCGGTCGGAAATCAGCTTCCCCGCATCGCTGAAGCCCTCCTTCCATCGTGCCGACATCGACGGAGCGATCGCCGCGAAGTACGCGGCGACGGCGGGGATCACGCGAGGCGTGAACTCGTAGGTCTGGAGACGATCGAGCGCACGGATGAGTCGATTCACTGCAGACGCCGGCGATGGACTCGAACCATGCCCCGGCTTGCCGATCGCGGTGAGCTTGAGCCAGAGCGGCGTCTTCTGCGTCACCTCGATCGCGAACTGCATCCGGCCATCGGCGTCGAGAGTTCCCCCGCCCCCTTCGTTCAGGAGCATGCCCGCGCCCTTGAACGCGTCTGGCCGATTCTTCACGATCCATCCGGCGCCGAAGTCGCCGCCCGCCTCCTCATCCGCCGTCGCCATGAAGATGACGTCGCGGGTGAGTGGGACCCTGGCGCGCTTGAGGGCAAGAAAGGCCTGGAGCTGGAGGACTCCCAGCGTCTTCGTGTCCAGGGCGCCGCGCCCGAAGATGACGCTGTCCTTGGTCACGGCAGCGAAGGGATCGAAGTCCCAGTACTTCGGGTCGGCCGGCACGACGTCCATGTGATGCAGCAGCACGAGCGCCGGCTCGGTGCCGCCCTTCAGCCGTGCCCAGATGTTGCCTCGGCCCGGCGCCGACGTCGCGGTATCGAACGGGATTCCCTCCTGCTGAAAGATGCGCGCGAGCCAGCGCATGCTCTCCACTTCGTTGCCGGGCGGATTCGTCGTGTTGATGCGCAGGTATTCTCGCGTGCGCTGCACGGCCTCGGTCTGCAGCTTCGCGACGTCGATGCTCGATTGCGCGCGCAGGGACGCCGCGGGCGCCGACGCTGTCGACACGAGAAGCAGTGCTGCGGCGAGGTAGCGCAAGTGGAGGCGAGGAAGATCGTCCGTTTTCGGTCGGGTCGGGACACCGAGCGGTGTCATCATAGCTCCTCGGCAATGCGGCGAGCATGGGCGCGCGCCATGTGGCGGCCACGATGAACCACCGTTCGGCGATCAATCTAGTTGGCCAGTAGCGGAGCGCGAGAGAGGGCCGCGCCATTCGAAGCCTCCCGACGCTTCGACATGAGGCGTTCCGCTTCGAGCGCTGAGTTGGCCGGCATGATGGCTCCTCGAGTAGGGTGAGGGTTGCGCGCAGCCGACCGTACGCGGTCCGTGGTGTGCCATTGCCACGCTCCCGCCGACCACGCCGCTATCGCACGTTCTTGTTGAAGAACGCGACCGTCCGCTGCCA
>JBDSDB010000115.1:0-20526 GCA_039920785.1 Gemmatimonadaceae bacterium | reverse complement strand
GGCAACTTAACGGGCTGGGAGGAAGAGGTCCAGCCCTGCGGCCCGAACCACGGGACAGCCGCGAGCGATCAGTTCGCGCCGTCCACCTTCGCCCCGTTCACCACCCACGCGCCGATTCGCTGCCCATGCGCGCCGCCCTGCACGATGTCGCTGCGATAGTGAATGCCGCCGTACAGGCGCGAGATTCCGGCCTCCTCGGCGGCCGCGACGAACTGCGCAGCTGCCTGCGGAAACAGGTAGCTGAGCGTGGTCGCCGCCGCGGCGGAATAGGTGGAGTGGCCCGACGGGTACGCCGGGAAGTTCGGGAGCCCGATCGTCGTCTTGATCGTCGGATCGAGTTGTACGGGCCGCGGGTTGAAGTTCTTCATCTTCGTGTCCCAGCAGCCCACCGACGCATCGTGGAGCCCCATGTTGAGCAGGGCGTAGGCCCGCGCCGCGCGTACCTCGGTCATGCGCGCGTCGCGGATGTACGACGACGCGATGGCATTCCAGTGGCCTGGCGGCGTCGCGGTGCCCGCACCGTCGTTCCACCTGAGCGCGATCGCGAGCTGTTCGCGCGACAGGTTCTCCACGGTGTTCTTCACTTCGGCCAATTCGTCCTTCATCTGCTGGGACGACGTGGCCGGCGGCGCACCTGGTTCGAGCGCCGTGACCTCCGCGGCGGTCATCGTCCATGCTCTGACCTGCCCGAAGTTCATCAGGAGCGGGGCTCGGGCCGGGCTTTCCTGGCTCTGCCACGCTATCTCGCCCTTCGAGGTCGCCGCGCTCTCCAGAGCTTTCCACATGGTCGGGTTTCCCGCGGAGGCACCTGTGCCGTCCGCTCGCGCCCGGTTGGTCACGAGCACGGCGACGGCCTTTCCGAGCGCGAGCCCGGCCGACACGTCGCTCGCCGTCGCGCGCCCCGAGAGGACCGCGGCTTCACGCTGCTCAGCCGCCTTGAGGGTGATCTCGGCGACGGCGGCCGGGAACAGCAGCGTCAGCATCTCTGCCGTCACGCCGGACAGGACCGCGTCCTCGGACGGGTATGACGGCAGAGTGCCCGCCGACACGACGGTCGAGATGGCCGCGTCGATCCTGGACGGTGCGGGCCGGTTGAACTTGTACTTGAAGAACCACGCCGCCTTGAGCGCTTCGTACTGCGCGACGCTCACGTAGCTGTAGGCGCGCGCGGCGTAGGGCGGATTCGCGAAGGGGAAGGCCGGATCGCCGAACGGATTCTCGGCGTCGGGCAGCGGGTAGCTGCCATCGGCGCGTGGCGCCGGCGGGAGATTGTAGCGCGCGACCAGCTCGCGCTCGAACTCGTTCCAGCGAAGCACGCCCTGCCCCGTCCAGTACTGCACGGCGCGACGCTGCGCCTCCGTCATGTTGGCCTGCGCGGTTTTGACGGCCTGCAGCTCGGCGACGTACGCGGCACTCGTCGTCGACACAGGATCGGAGACCGCGACCTGATCGGGCGAGGTGAGGACGAGCATCTTCCACGAGCCGGCGTTCGCGTCGGCGCTTGCCGACTCGATCGGCGGGAGCTCCGCCGTGGGCGACACGATGGTCTTGTCGCAGCTCGCGACGGGGAGCATGGCCGCGACCAACGCCGCGCCGAGTAGCGCGCGAAGTCCGGGGCGGGCAGCGCGGCGTGTCGGCAGCTCGCGCGAGACGAGATCAGAGATGGAGCGCATAGGTGAACCCGGTCATGATCATGGTGGACTGCCCGACGTTGCGACCGCGCAGCGTGTGCGCCGCACCGAGATCGAGCCGGAGGTTCGACAGCCCCGGCAGGAAGTACATCACCTCCGCGTGCGCCGTCGTGTGGTTCATGCGATTGGAGACGAACGGCATGTCCTGGCGCCGGATGTCGCCGCCGCCGAGCGTGCGCTGCTCGGTGATGCCGACCGGGATGCACCAGGGCCCGAGCTGCCAACCGAGCGTCGCGCGATACTGCGCCACGTCGGGCATCGCTACCTGATCGCTCTCGAAGAGCTGCCCGTTCGTGTAGTAGGAGGAGCGATCGAGACGCACGTTGGAGCGCCACTGGCGTTCCGCGTAGCCGTCGAAGAACCATCCAGTGCGATCTTGCAGGTGTGCCGCGCCGCGGGCGATCAAGCGCTTGCTCTGCAGCCCGATCGACATCGGGAGGAAGTCCGGCGTGTAGTCGCTGGTCGGGGCCGCGGCGGCACCCACGGCGAGCACCTTCAACCGGGCGCGCCCGCCGATGAGCGGATTGAGCACCCGATACTTCGCCATGACGGTCAGATCCTGCCGGCCGCGCAAGCCATGGAGAACGCCCTGGCTCGCCTCGGTCCACACGTACGGGAGCGACGCGATCATCGTCAGCTTCTTCGTGACGCCGTAGCCGGCGGAGACCGTGACGCTGCTCGTGGCGACGGTGCCGACGTTGCCGTTGCTGCGCTTGAGACCACCCTCCCAGTACTGGTCCCACTTGTCGTGGCCGTACATGACGGTGGCGTGGAGCTCGCGTGCCTGCAGCATCTCGGCATCCTCGAGGTTCTGCGCGTGCGACGTGTGTGCGCCGATGGAAAGCGCGGAGAGCACGCCTGCCGCGAGCCAGCGCAGTGCGCATGGTGTGCGGGCGGCGAGGCGTCCGGGATGAACGCGAGATGTCGCGGTCGGAGGCATCGTATTGAGAGAGGCGGAAGAGGCGCTCGCACTGCGCGTCTGGCAAGACACCCGGCGAGACGGAGCCAACGTACAGCCCCTCGGACTCAGTGCGCAAGGATTGCGTCACTCTCTCCCTTCCCCTTTTGCTTCGACACAAGCGTGACGGGCAGCGAGATGTGTCGCGGCAGGACTCAGCCGCGGTGCTCGGGCGGGTGCCTGTAGCTCGGAGCGGAGATGCCGCGTTCCCCGAACGAAGCACCACGCGCTGGCCGACGTCCGCGCGGGGATATGAAAGCGGCCCCGGGGACGCCATGTCGCCCGGGGCCGTTCCACGTCGCTTCACTCAGAGTTCCGAGCCCCACTGTCCGACCGCGCGTCACGACCAGCGGCTCGACGCAGCGTCGTGCCGAATCAGGCGCTGCGGTCGGTGCAGGCGGTGAACTTCGAATTGTTCTGCTCGGCCTGCGGCACGGGCAGATTGACATCGGGGCCATAGGTGCCGCCCTTGAAGAACGTCCCTACTGGAAAGACAGCGTCCGCGGTGCGGCCGTACTGGCGAATCAACCGACGCATGTCGCCCAGCCGCTCACCGCGGCCGAACGTCCAGAACGCCTTCTCCCGGAACTGCAGCGATACACGGGCGTCGGACGTGCCCGGATCCGTCAACGCTCCGAGAGCGGAGACGGTCAGTGCCTGCGAGATCACGGTCGGTCCAGCGCGCAGTGCATTGTGAATGGCGAGCCAGCCCGCGACGTCGCCGGTGGAGAGGGCGACCTCGGCCTCGACCATCCGCGCGTCGATCCCATTGACCACGGCGATCGGATCCTCACTGCCCAGGGGCGTTCCAGCGGACGCCCAGATCAGCTGCTGCGAAAATGGTGTGGACGAATCGAACGCGCGTCCCGTGCCGCTCGTCGGAAGGCGCTTGTCGTTCGCCGACTTGAAGGGAATGGAGTTCCTGACGAGTCCCGTGGCGTCGACGCTGTCGCCCACCACGTAGCGCTTGGCGTTGTTGTTGAGGGCCCAGATGCCGTTGGTCGTCGAGGTCTGCGAGAAGCCGACGTTGAACGTGAACGTCGTCGGAATCCCGGTGACGGCTGCCTTTGCGGCGGCGTAGTTGGCCGCCCCACCGAGCCCCATGAGCGCACGCGCCTTCACGACCCGAGCGGCATACAGCACCTGAAGACTCGGAGCATCCGACGCACCCCCCACGATGGCGATCGCCGAGTCCGCGCTCACCACGGCGCGCTGGAATGCCTGGGCCACAGTGAGTGGCTCACCTTCGAGCACGTCGCCAGAGCTGCCGTCGGAGAATGGCTGGCCATTGCAGAAGTCGTCCGCCGAGAGGAGCTCGGCATAGCCGCGCACGAAATACATCTGCGCGATGTTCGACGCCGGGCTCGGCTTGTACTTCCGGAGCAGCTCGGCCGCCGTGTTTGCCGTGATGCGGGCGCGGTGAATGTATCGGTAGCCGGCAGTCACGATCGTGTTGTCGAACGCGATGGTGCGCTTGTCCGTCTCGTCGCGCTGAACGAAGGTGTCACCCGACTTCCATTCGTCGGCGAGCAGGCCGCTCATGAACCAGACGCCTTCGGCATTCGCCGGGGCGGCGCCGGTGAGCGTGGTGAGGCGGTTCAGCGTTCCGACGCGAAACGCCTCCGCCCCGTCCGGGCTCTGCACGTCGACAGGGTTGATGATGTCGGGATCGACCGCGGTGAGCAGCGCGTCGGTGATCTTGCCGCTGCATCCTGCGAGCAACACGACGGCTACGGCGACCGAGACCGGAAGCCCGTGCTTCGAGATTTTTCTCATCGGATGGCCCTCCGGTTAGAAGGTGAGGTTGAGACGCAGCGTGAAATACGTCGGCGGCGGGGCGGTCTGGAAGTCATTCGGCACGTCGAGCGAGCCGTAGCTCGATTCCGGATCGATCCCCGAATAGTTCGTCCACACGTGAAGGTTGCGGGCGGCGAACGTGAGGCTCGCCGCCTCGGCGCGAAAGAATCGTGCGGCGGTGTTCGACGCGGGGGCGTACGTCACAGAGAGCTCGCGGAAACGGAAGAACGATCCGTCTTCGATGAAACCCGCCTGCGTTCGCGCGGCGTTGTCACGGAGCGCGATCACACGCGCCTGATGCTCGAGCGGGGCGGACTTGTCGGCTTCCTCTCGGCAGTTCAACCGGTTCTGGCAGCGAATACGCTGCGTGTCGTTGTCTCCCTTGAAGCCGCCCTTGTAGTCGAACAGGGTGTTGATGCGGAACTGCCGATTCAAAAAGTCGAACCCGTTGTCCATGGTCAACTCATGGCGGGGGTTGGAGTAGCCGAGATACTCCGCCGTGTCGCCCACGACCACCTCGTCGACGGTGAGGATGCCATCACCGTTCGCGTCATTGAAGCTCTTGATTGGCTTCGACCACCAGCCGTTGAGCGGATATCCGGCACGCTGTTGAATCAGGGTGCCGATGATGTTCGGGACCGCTCCCTTGTCCACGAGCTTGTTGGCATTGGATGACGCGGCGAACGTAACGTCCCACGCGAAGCGTCTCCCATCCACGAGCTGCGCGTTGAGCAGCGCTTCGACGCCAGCGTTCTTCACAGAGCCGAGGTTCTCGAACCGTGTGTTGGACACACCCGCCGAGGGCGGCAGGATGCGCGATATGAGGGCGTCCTTCGTCAGCTTGCTGTA
Organism: Gemmatimonadaceae bacterium; assembly: GCA_039920785.1. Lineage (GTDB taxonomy): Bacteria > Gemmatimonadota > Gemmatimonadetes > Gemmatimonadales > Gemmatimonadaceae > AG11. The sequence goes on along the minus strand of JBDSDB010000115.1, from coordinate 15,231 downwards.
ATACGTGAGCTCGAGGTTCACGCGACTGCCGAGCAGCTTCGCGTCGAGCCCTCCTTCGAACTCGGTGGCGCGCTCGGGCTTGAGGCCCGGATTGCCAGTCTGTCCGATCACGACGCCGCCCACGTCGGTGCGATCGATATTGGTCGAGACCGCGCTGAAGAAGCGACTCGCATCGTTCGGTCCGGGTTGGGTCCCGGCGGCTCCGTACGTGGCGCGCAGGCGGAGTTGGTCGAGCGCTGGGAGAGTCGGGAAGAAGCTCTCATCCGAGACGACCCACGAGCCACTGAGCTTGGGATAGTACACCTGCTGGAAGTTCGTGCCGAAGGCGCTGTTCTGATCGGTGCGCAGCGCAGCCGTCACAAACAACCGGTCTCGGTATGCGAGTGCCTCTTCGGCGAAGATGCCGAGTGTCTTCGTGTAGGTGCTCGCGTTCGTGACCGTCGGAATCGCTCCCGAAGACGGCGTGACCGCGCCGGGCGGAAGGTTGGCACCGCTGGCGCCGTTGCGGTCGAAGTCGTAGTTCACATACTGGGCGCCGATGGTCGTCTTCGCGTTCAGGACAGGGAACGGCTGGAACGAGCCTGCCGACGCGAGATCGACGCTGAAGTTGCGGATGTTGGTGCGGTTGTCCGTCGAGAAGCCGAGCCGATTCGTTCCGAAGTCGGCGCAGCTGCCGCGGCGACACAGATCGGTCTCCGTCCGACTGGTGTAGTCGACGCCGATGTTCGCGCGGTTGGCCATCCACGCGGTGGGCCGCCAGTTGCCGTTCAGGCTTCCGATGAAGCGATTGATCTGCTGGTTGAACGTCTCCTGAAAGATGTCACCCGGCGTGAAGGCCCGATAACCGTATTTGACGATCCCGACCGCCTCGCCGTGCTTCCCCGAGCCATTGTCGGCGTATCCAGGACCACCGTACGCACTCGAGGCGAGTCCGGTGGTGTTGTTGTCCGTCTGCGGCAATCGCTGGTTCGTGTGGATGTAGCTGGTCGACATCTGCAGATCGAGCTTCGGCGAGACCGCCGATGAGAGATTGAGACGGACGTTCTGCTTCTCCAGCCCGTTCGGGCGGATCGACTCGGACCGCAAGCCCACGCCGGCGCTGTCGAGCCGCGTGCGATCAAAGGTGGGAATGGTGTAAACGCCCGACTCCTTCTCGTAACTGCCGGACGCGAAATACGTGAGCGCCTCGGCACCCCCGGACGACGACAAGCCGTACTGCTGCCGCTGGCCCGTGCCGAGTGGTGTGGTGTTCGGATCCTGCCAGAGATTGAAGCTGAGCAGCGAGTCAGACGAGCACACTCCGCGGCCCACTTCGTTGAGGAAGCACTGCCGGCGCGTACCGGTTGCCGTCGTCCCGAACAGCGTGTAAGCGCTCGGATAGGTGTTGCGATCCTTGATGATGCCGTTCTCGACGAACGCGTTCCATCTGGCCTTTCCTGCCCGCCCGCGCTTCGTGGTGATCACGATGACGCCATTCGCCGCGTCGGTGCCGTACAGCGTCGCAGCCGACGGACCTTTTACGATCTCGAGATTCTCGATGTCCTGCGGATTGATGTCGCCCACGCGGCTGAACGTCGTTCCGCCGATCCCGATCGACTGCGAGCCGTTGTCGCTCGTCATGCGAACGCCGTCGATGACGTAGATCGGGTCGTTGGAGAGCGAGAGCGACGACTGCCCGCGGATGCGCACGCGGACGCTGCCTCCCGTCATGTTGTTCGGCAGGACCTGGATGCCCGGCGAGCGTGCGGTGAGGAGGTCGCCGATCGTCTCCACAGGTCTGGTCCGGGTCAGCTCCGCCGCGTCGACCTGGGCGATGCTGTTGCCCAGCTCGAGCCGCCGCGCGCTGCCGGTCGCCGTCGTGACCACTTCCGCCAGCCGCACGGAGACCGGAGTCAGCGTGAAGTCGAGCGTCGCCGTCTGACCGGAGACGACGGTCACGGAGCGCTTCTGCTCGCCGTACCCAACGCGCAGGATTCGCACGTCGACCGTGCCCGCGGGCACGTTTCGCAATTGATATCGGCCGTCGCCGTTCGTCGTCGCGATGAGGCTCTTGCCCACCACGACGACACGAGCTTCGGGGATGGGCTCGGGGATGCCGCTCGAGACGACTCTGCCGGCAATTGTTCCCTGCGCCTCGGCACTCGATGCCAGGAGTACGACGCATGCACCAGCGACAAGCCACCCGCGCGAGCGGCTCGGCTTTCGAGCAACCGATGTGTTCATGAGTGGTGAGGAGGTAAGGGGTACGGCGACCATGGCGATCGCGGGCAGAGGGATGTACTCCGCTCACGAGGCCCACAAAGATTGTAGCGCGACCCACGACAGGATCCGCGCGGGTCCGCGCTAGTTCAATGCTGTTGCGCATTCAACCGTTCCGCAACGCGTCGAGCGCTACCTGGAATTGAATTCTCTCGCGACAAACTCGGCATCGCGCGATCGGGGCACCACGACGGTCGGCGCTACTCCGCGCCTCGCGAGGGGTCGCGCTCCAGGTCGGGCGCCAGGTCGGGCGCCAGGTCCCGCTTTCTGGTGCGTCGCTCGCCTTCGGTAATCCGCCACTGCGCGATTCGACCGTGATCACCGGACAGCAGGATCTCCGGTACGGCATGCCCGCGGAACTCCGCAGGGCGCGTATAGCTCGGCGCGGAGATGCCTCGCTCCCAGAAGGAGTCGCCGAACGCGCTCTCGTGATCGCTCATCGCGCCGGGGAGCAAGCGCACGGTCGCATCGATGATCGCCAGCGCGGCGGGCTCGCCTCCGCTCAGCACGAAATCGCCGAGTGAGAGCTCCTCGGTTGCGAGGTGATCGGCGACGCGCTGATCGACATCCTTGTAGTGGCCGCAGAGGATCGTGAGCTCCGCGGTCGCGGCGAGGCGCACCGCGTCGGGCTGCGTGAACCGGCGGCCGCGGGCGCTCATGAGGACGATCGGACCCTGCGGCGCGAGCGACTCCACCGCCTCGAAGAACGGCTCGGGCTTCATGACCATCCCTGCTCCGCCGCCGTACGGATAGTCGTCGACGGTGCGGTGACGATCGTGCGTGTGATCGCGGAGATCGACGACGTGATACTCCACCTGGCCTGCAGCGGCGGCCCGCGCCGGGATGCTGAGCCCGAGCGGGATGGTGAAGAAGTCGGGGAAGATCGTCACGACGTTGATCTTCACTCGAGCAGCCCCTCCGGAGGCGCAATGACGATGACGCGTGAGCCCTTGTTCACCGAGGTGACCGTACGCTCATCGTAGAGGACCAGCACCGTCTCCTTCTCCCGCGGCGGCGCGCGGCGCACGTCGAGGGCGAGGCCCTGCGGCAGCTCGTAGGTCTCGTCGACCGTTCCAACGAGCTCTCCGGTCTCGAGCTCCACGCGCATCCCGAGCAGCTCATGGACGTACACCTCCTCGTCGCCGGGCGCGGGCAGCTCACCGGCGGGCAGGAGCAGATAGCGGCCGCGCCACGTCTCCGCGACGGTGCGGTCCGGCACTTCGGCGAAGCCGACGAGAAACCCATCGTTGAAGGGGCGGCTCGTCTCGACGTGGAGCTCGTTACGGTGCGGGGCAAGGTCACCGGCGGCGGTCCCTGCGAAAACACGACGGCCGGCCGCGAAGACCGCGGCCGGCGCGTCGGTAATGGGTTCCACGACGACTTCGCCGCGGATGCCGTGAGCCTTGCGGACCCGCCCGACGATGATGAACGCGGGCGTCGTCATCGACAGGGCTCGGCGCTACGCCTCGTCGGCCTTGGCCTCGGAGACCGGCACCGCGGCAGCCTGGAGCTTGCTGGCGAGGCGCGATTCGTGACGCTGCTTCAGGACGCCGGCCTTGCGCAGCAGCGAGCGGACGGTGTCCGTGGGCTGCGCGCCGACGTTCAGCCAGTAGTTGACGCGATCCGTGTCGAGATTGATCGCCTTGTCGCCCGTGCGGGGCTGATACTGGCCGACGATCTCGAGGAACTTGCCATCGCGCGGGCTCTTGGAGTCGGCGACGACGATGCGGTACATGGGGGACTTCTTACGGCCTACGCGACGCAGGCGGATCTTGACGGCCATGATTGGAACTCCTGAAGCGTGTTTGCTTGAGCTGGGCTCCTCGCGACGCCGGCATTTCCGGTGCGCACCCAGGGACTGCAGAACTGCAAGTTAGTCGGTGAACGGTTTTTCGGTTGTCGGCCAGACTCGGGACGCCTCAGCTTCCCGAGGCAGGCCGACAAACCGTTCACCGACAAACCGAAACTGGTGGTTCGTCTCTACCTGCCCCCGCCGAACATCCCCGGCGGCATCATCCGGCGGCCGCCGCCAGGGCCGCCGCCAGGGCCGCCGCCCGGACCGCCGCCCCCCGCGACCTTCTTCATCATCTTTTGCATCTCGCGGAACTGCTCCAGGAGGCGGTTCACCTCCTGGATGGGGCGGCCGCTTCCCTTGGCGACGCGGGCGCGGCGGGCGCCGTTCAGCAGTTCCGGCTTCTTGCGCTCGGCCTTCGTCATTGAGAGGACGATCGCCTCGACGTGCTTCATGCGTTTCGGGTCGGCGTCCTTGACCTGTTTGAGCATCTTGCTGTTCACGCCGGGGAGCATCTTCATGAGGCCCTCGAGCGGTCCGAGCTTTTCGAGCTGGCGCATCGCGGTGAGGAAATCCTCCAGGTCCATCCCTTCCTTGCGGACCTTCCGCTCCAACTTCTTCGCCTCTTCCTCGTCGAAGGCCCCCTGCGCCTTCTCGACGAGCGAGACGATGTCACCCTGCTGGAGGATGCGGCCCGCCATGCGGTCCGGATGGAAATCTTCGAGGGCGTCCGTCTTCTCGCCCACGCCGATGTACTTGATCGGCTTCTTGAGGACGCCGTAGATGGAGAGCGCGGCGCCGCCGCGCGCATCGCCGTCCATCTTCGTGAGAATGACGCCGGTGACGTCGAGGCGAGCGTCGAAGCCCTGGGCGATCTTGACCGCGTCCTGCCCGGTCATGCCGTCGGCAACCAACAGGATCTCGTCCGGCTTGATCGCCTCCTTGAGGCGAACCAGCTCGGTCATCATGTCCTCGTCGATCTGCAGCCGGCCCGCGGTGTCGACGAGGACGACGCGATCTCGCGCGCGGCGCGACTGATCGATCCCGTTCCTGGCGATGCGGATGACGTCCTGGTGCCCCCGCTCGGCATAGACAGGGATGTCGAGCTGCTGCCCCAGAGTCTCCAGCTGATCGATGGCGGCCGGACGGTAGACGTCGCACGCGATGAGCCGCGTCTGGCGACCTTCGGCTTTGAGCTTCCGGGCGAGCTTGGCGGCAGTGGTCGTCTTTCCGGATCCCTGGAGACCGACCATCATGACGACGGTCGGAGGGACCGAGCTCAACTTCAGCCCTTCGCGCCGCTCGCCGAGCATCGTGGTGAGCTCGTCGTAGACGATCTTGACGAGCTGCTGGGCGGGGGAGACGGTGCGGAGCTGCGAGACGCCGACCGCCTTCTTTTCTACGCGCTCGAGGAACTCGCGGGTCAGCGCGAAGTTGACGTCCGCCTCGAGCAGGACGCGCCGCACCTCGCGCAGCCCGTCCTTGATGTCGGCCTCGGTGAGGACGCCGCGCCCGCGAAGGCGCGAAAATGCGGCCTCGAGTTTCTCTGAAAGCTCGTCGAACATAGCCTTAAAGCTTAAGGGAAAGTGGGTCGTCTTACAAGCCGCTCATCGGTTTATTGGTCCTCCGGTTAGTCGGCCTGCCTCAGGACGCAGGAGGCTCACCCAGGCCGACAGACGAACCCGACAAACCGTTCACCGACTAACTGCGTTGCCCGTGCCCACTCCCCGGTTCAGCGTTACTTTGCAGCCCATGGCAAAGGCACAGCGCAAGGAAGAGATCCTGAAAGCCGAACTGCCCCCAACGCTGCCGCTGATGGCATTGCGCTCGACGATCGTGTATCCCCTCGGGACGATCGCCGTGCAGATGGGTGCTCCCGAGAACCTGGCCCTGCTTCGCGGGCATGAGGAGGCCGGCCTGGTCGTCGCCCTCGTAGTTGCGGGAGGCGATCACGACGACCCGATCGACTCGCAGCGGTTCGTCGGGCGAGTCGGCGTTGCGGCGCGGGTCCACGAGCGGATCAACCTGCCTGGCGACACCGTCCAGATCACCCTCCAGGGGCTGCGGCGGATCGTCATCGAGGGGATCGACCAGAACGAGCCGTTCCCGATCGCGACGATCCGCGCCGCCAAGGAGACGCCGGCCGACCCCTCGGAGCTCGACGACCTGGTGACGCGCGTCGTCTCCGCGGCCGAGACGCTGGCCGAGCTCGTGGACCGGATCCCTGACGAGATGCCGGCGATCCTCAAGATGAACGTCTCGGATCCGAGCCGGTTCGCCGACCTGGCTGCGACGAACATGAACTTCCGGATCTCCGACAAGGACGAGGTGCTGCAGCGCCTCGACGTCGGGCAACGGCTGCGGTTCATTCTGAACCGGCTCGAGCGCGAAGTCGCGCGTGCCCGCGTGATGGAGGACGTCAAGCGGCAGACCGAGATCAAGATCGAGCAGCACCAGCGGGAGTTCTATCTGCGCCAGCAGTTGCGCGCCATCCAGGCGGAGCTGGGCGAGGCCGACCCGGGCGAGAAGGAGGCCGTCGACCTGCTCAAGAAGATCGACGAGGCCAAGCTGCCCGAGCGCGTGGGGCAGGAAGCGCGTCGCGAGACCGAGCGTCTGCGACAGCTCTCGCCGGCGTCGAGCGAGTATCAGGTCATCCGGACGTACCTCGACTGGATGCTGTCCCTCCCCTGGAACAAGCGTTCCGGTGACGAGGAGATCGCGCTGCTCAAGGTGGAGGAGACGCTCGACAACCGGCACTACGGGTTGAGCGAGGCCAAGGAGCGCATCATCGAATTCCTTGCCGTGCGCAAGCTGCGCGGTGGAGATCCGCACGGGCCGATCCTCTGCTTCGTCGGACCGCCGGGCACGGGCAAGACGTCGCTCGGCGAAGCGATCGCCGGGGCCATCGGGCGCGAGTTCTATCGGATATCCGTGGGCGGTGTGCGCGACGAGGCGGAGATTCGCGGCCATCGTCGCACCTATGTCGGTGCGATGCCCGGGATGCTGATCCAGGCGCTACGCCGCGTGCAGGTGAAGGATCCCGTGCTGATGATCGACGAAATCGATAAAATGTCTGGTGGAGGCCCCTCCGGGGACCCCACGGCGGCGATGCTCGAGGTGCTCGATCCGAGCCAGAACGACGAGTTCGTCGACCACTACCTGAACCTGCCGTTCGACCTGTCGGGCGCGCTGTTCATCTGCACGGCCAACAATCTGTTCGACATCCCCGCGCCGCTGCGCGACCGGATGGAAGTCATCCGGATCGCCGGCTACACGGTGGAGGAGAAGGTCGAGATCGCGTGGCGCTATCTGCTCCCTCGGCTCCTCGAGGATCATGGCATCAGCGACACGGACATCCAGTTCACCGACGAGTCGCTGTCGTTCATCTCCAACCGCTACTCTCGCGAGGCGGGGCTCCGCAACTTCGAGCGCAACATCGCGGCGATCATGCGCAAGCGCGCGCGCCGCAAGGCCGAAGGAGAGGAAGGCGCGTGGGTGATCGACGTGGACAAAGTCGAGGAGGTGCTCGGCATTCCTCGCTATGCAGTGGAGGAGGCGGAGCTCGTGCCGGAGGTGGGCGTGGTGACGGGCCTCGCCTGGACGGCCGCGGGCGGGGACCTCATGGTGATCGAGGCGCTGCGCATGAACGGCAGCGGCCGCATGACCGTGACCGGCCAGCTCGGTGACGTGATGCGTGAGAGCGTGGATGCGGCGTACTCATACGTGCGCTCGCGCGCCGCGCAGATCGGCATCCCCGACTCGGCGTTCAAGGACTACGACATCCACGTGCATCTTCCCGCGGGCGCCATCCCCAAGGACGGGCCGAGCGCGGGAATCACCCTGACGCTGGCCATCGCCAGCGCGCTGTCGTATCGGCCGGTTCGCCGCGACGTGGCCATGACGGGAGAGGTGACGCTGCGCGGCAAGGTGCTCGAGATCGGTGGCGTGAAGGAGAAAGTGCTGGCCGCGTATCGCGCCGGGCTGCGCCAACTCATCATGCCGAAGGCGAACGAGAAGGACCTGCGCGATGTGCCGGACGAAGTGAAGAAGCAGGTGACGTTCACCTTCGTGGACCGGATGGACGAGGTGCTGCGTCTCGCGCTGCTGCCGCCGGCCGAGAGCGACATGGGGCCGCCCGACGACGCGCGCGCTTTCGGCGGCAATCACGCCGAGAGCTCGGCGACCGTCCCCGTGACGACGGAGCCCGGCGCGCACGTCTCCGGCGCGATCGTCTCCGCCGTCGTCTCGCCCGACGGCCCCTCGCTCGACGACCCGTCGATCGACGAGTCGCCGATCGGCGTGGCTACTTCCCGAGTGTGATCGCGGTGGGGGCGACGACGTCCGCCCCCATCGCGTCCGGCAGGTCGCTGAACAGCACGAGCGCACGCGCTCCGATGGTGTGCGGCAGAACGGAGACCGTGCGCCCCTTGTACGCGAAGGTGGCGCCGCCGCCAGCCACACTGCGCTCGGCCGCACCGGTGCGCTGCATCGTCGCTCGAATGAGCGCGTCGGAGAACTCCGCCGCCTCCAGCGCCGAATCCCAGACGATGGCCCACACGATTCCTCGGCCACCCTTGCCTTCCACGACCATGAACCGGTCGCCATCCCAGCCGGACGCGGCGCGCAACGCGGTGGAGGGGTCGCGCAGGAAGCGGTAGATGTAGAGACGAGTGCCGAACTCTCCCATGTCGTTCTCGTACAGCTTCGTCGCGCCGCGGGGAGCGGGAAGCGCGACGATGGTCGGCTCGTCGGGCGCGCTCGCGAGATAGAGCGGAGGATGCATCACCTGCTCGGTCGACCGCGGGATGTCGGCGAACAGATTGACGTTGCCCTTCTTCGCCTTCACCTGGTGCACAAACTCGGCGCCGGTGAGGTATGGAAAGAGAAGCGACTCCTGAATCACCATCGGCGCGGTCGCGAATACGGGCATCTCGCTCTGCCGATTGCGAATCTCGTCGCGGATGCGCTCCCAGCCGCCAGGCAGACGCGCGGCGATGTTCTCCGAGCCGCCAACCATGATCGAGACCTGCTCGAACTGTGCCTGACCTTCGATCACCGCCTGCGCAGCAGAGAGCCGGTCGTTGTCGCCGCCGGACTTCTGGAGCGAATCGAGATTGATGTACTGATCCTGCAGCGCGTGCACGAGCTCGTGCGTGATCGTGATGCCGACGGTCTGTTCGTCGGCGCCACTCACGACGTACAGCGTCTTGGCCGCCGGATCGTAGTAGCCGACGACCTGCTCGGTGAGAATGCGGAGGAAGAATGCGCGCAGATTCATCGAGTCCGGGATGAGACCGAGGATCTTGTACGCGGCCTCCTCGCCGGCCAGCTCCTTCGCCGGTGTCGCCTCGTCGAACTTCTTGAGCAGGAAGTCGCGCACCTGCTCCCTGGTGCGCGCCTCGACCTTCGGTGGCGTCTTGAACTTGAGCCCCGTCGACTTCTCGATGCGTGGGATCGCCTCGGCCACCTCGCGCGCGTACGGACCGTCGCCCGCCGAGTCCCTCCGGCAGCTCGCGCACAGCACGACGACCGCGGTGAGCCCCATGCGGACCGCGCTGCCGAGCATTCGCAAATTCACTCCTCCCACTCCACGCGGCGTCCGGTCATCAGTCCGACGACGCGCGCGACGTCGTGCCCTCGGACGACGATCCCCTCCTCGAGGAGCTGGCGTTCCAGCTCGATGTCGAGCGCGGCGCGGTCTGCCCCGGTTGGAGCCTCGCTCGCGCTGGAATCGCCCGCGGTGGGCGACGGCGCGGAGGCGCCGCTCGGTGCGCTTCCGGTGCCGAAGGTCTCGATGGGAGCAGGCCGCGCGAACGCTGCCTCGAGCTCGGCGCCGAGCCGCTCGAGTGCGGCGAATCCGTCGCGTGCGATGCGATCGAAGGGCACGTCGCCGGACGCACGCGCGCCCGGCGCACCCGCGCCCGGAGTGCGGCGCACCCACGCGCGCCGCCGAGCGATGAGCGCTTCGAGCCGAGGTGAATAGGCGGCCGTCGCCTGGGTGTGGGCACACGCCTCGTCGAGCGCGTCGATCGCCTTATCCGGGCGGCGGCGATCGGGCACCCACAGGTCCGTGAGCTCGATCGCGGCGCGGATCGCCGCGTCCGTGACGACGACATGGTGATGTGCCGCCAATGAAGGAATGCGTGTGCGAAGGATCTCCAGCGTTTCCGCCGGCGAGAGCTCGCGGACGGCGATCTTCTGGAAGCGCCGCTCGAGCGCTGGGTCGCCGAGGATCCAGCGCTCGTATTCCTCGTCGGTCGTGGCGCCCAGCATGCGGAACTCGCCTCGGGCGAGCGCCGGTTTGAGCATGTTCGCCGCGTCCATGGCCGAGCCGCTCGCGCTGCCCTGCCCGATCAGGTTGTGCATCTCGTCGACGAAGAGCAGCGCGTCGCCCGCCGTGCTCGTCTCGGCGACGAGTGCGCGAAGCCGCTCCTCATACTGGCCGCGATACGTGGTGCCAGCGAGCAGTGCGACGGAATCGAGCGAGAGGAGACGGAGGTCGCGCATGGCGATTGGGACCGTGCCCGCGGCGATACGCATCGCGAGCCCCTCGGCGATGGCGGTCTTGCCGACGCCCGCCGCACCGACGAGCGCGGGATTGTTCTTCCCCTGCCGGAGCAGGATATCGATCGTTCGCGCGATCTCCTCGTCGCGGCATCGCACGATCTCGAGACGGCCGGCGCGCGCATCCGCGGTAAGGTCGCGCGTGAACCGCGCCAGCGCTCCCGAGTCAGATCGTTCGGAACGGAAGGAATCGTCGATCACGGCGACAGGGAGAGAGAGTACGGGAGCGTGTGGACGCCGCGCGTCTCACCGCTCGAAAGGAGCACCACGTGGGGGCCGGCGCAAGGAATACGCCGCATCGAGCGCGACGAGAAGGCAGTCGCGTCGCACGCTGGCGTACGCGGCGGGTCAGCATGCGGTTTCCTACCCCGATGTTCGGCCGGCGATTCGACGCGAGCGCCGACGCGACGCCGTCTCTCAGTACGGCGTCGTGGGAAAGACGCGGCCGAGCAGCTGGTCGCCCCAGATGAGCATGACCGCGGCGGCCGGCGACAGGAAGACGCCGAACGGCACCAAGGGAAGCTGGAGCGGCTCCTGCGTGGCGCCGAGCGCGAGCTCGGTCTGCGTAGGCACGCGCCCGCGGCGCAGCACGGCGATAGGGTAGACGATTGCCAGGAAGGCCACTGCGCCGATCGTCGCGCCGACGAACACCGTGGCGAGCGAACGCGATGGTCCGAGCGCCGCTCCGACGAACGCCATGAGCGTCATGTCGCCCATGCCCATCGCTTCGCGGCCGAGCGCCGCCTCGCCCAGCCAGCCCACGATGGCGATGAGCCCAGCGCCAGCACACGCGCCAATGAGCGCGTCGTACGGACCGGCGAAGATCACTGACTCGCCGAGGAACGGAGCGAGAAGCGCAGTGGCGAGCATGAAGAGGAGTCCCGTGATCGTGAAGCCGTCCGGGATGAGATAGTGCTGCAGGTCCGTGAGCGCGACGCCGACGAGAATCGTGATGAAGACGGCGAGGCGCAGTGCGGTGAACGACGCACCGTAGAAGTGCACGGCACCCACCCAGACCAGTCCGATGAGCAACTCGAGTGCGGGATACATCGCGGAGATCCGCTCGTCGCAGCAGCGGCACCGCGCGCGTAGCGCGACCCAGCTGAGGAGTGGAATGTTCTCGAACCAGGAGAGCTGGTGCCCGCAGTTGGGACAACGCGAGCGGGGCCGGACCACGCTCAGGTCGAGCGGCCAACGCCCGATGCAGACGTTGAGGAACGACCCGATGCACAAGCCGACGATGAATGCGTATGCAGTGGCGAGTACAGGAGGAATCACGCGCGGAGCTGATAGAGAAAGATGCCGGTGGCCACGGCGACGTTCAACGATTCGACAGCGGGACTGATCGGGAGCGAGGCGTACTGTTCGACGCGCGCGCGGCCGTCCTCGGAGAGGCCAGCGCCCTCGTTGCCGACGACGAGCGCGAGACGCGCGGGTGGGAGGAGCTGATCCAGGGGAGTTCCGGCGGCGTCCGCGCCCCAGAGCGCCACCGCATGCCGAGAGCGGAAGGCGTCGAGCTCGGACCAGGTGGCAATGCATGCGGGGCTGTGAAAGAGCGCCCCCATCGCACTCCTGACGACCTTGGCGTTCCAGAGGTCAACCGTTCCAGGCATCGCGACCACCGCGGCCGCACCGAGCGCGGCGGACGTGCGAAGGATCGTTCCGACGTTTCCCGGGTCTTGAACTGCGTCCAGTACGACGAGGCGAGCCCGATCGGGGAGTACGAGGGACTCGAGCGGCTGGTGCGGAATCTCGGCGATGGCCAGCACACCTTGGGGGGAGTCGGTCTCGGCGGCCGTGGCGAACGTCAGAGCGTCGAGCTGAGCCACCTCGACACCGAGCTGGCGGGCCGTCTCGAGCAGAGCGGCACCGCGGGGTGCGTCGCCGAGCTGGGGAGCCGCGAGGAGTCCGCGCACGGTGAGAGGAGAGCGAAGCAGCTCCTCGACGGCACGCACGCCCTCGGCGACGAACAGCTGCTGGCGCTCGCGGGCACGCCGCCGCTTGAGGTCGCGTGCTAAGGTGAGAAGTTTCAAGACTTTAGGAAAAGTCCACGGGGGAATGGCTCTTGCCTATGCTCTCGGGGTCCGCATCTACGGGGAGAGACGATGAAAAGATACCTAGCTGGCTACGCGCTGGCGGTGACATTGACGGGCTGCGGCGTCTCGACGCAACAGGAAGTCGAAATGGGTGGTCAGTACGCCGCTCAGATCAATCAGCAGCTGCCGATCATCAATGATCCGGAAGCGAACCGATACATCAACCTGCTCGGCGACTCGATCGCGCGGCTGACGTCGCGCACCGACATCCCGGATTGGAAGTTCTACATCGTGGACAGCAAGGAGGTGAACGCCTTCGCCGTTCCCGGTGGCTACATCTATGTCAATCGGGGGCTGATCGATCGCACGCAGCGCATGGACCAGCTCGCGGGGGTCCTCGGCCACGAGATCGGTCACGTCGTCAAGCGCCACTCGATCAAGCAGATGCAGCAACAGCAGGGGGCCAACGTCGGCGTGACCCTGGCGTGTGTGCTCACGCGCATATGTGACAATCAGGCCGGCCAGGCGGCGATCCAGGTAGGCGGCACGGCGCTGTTCGCCAAGTTCAGCCGCGGCGACGAGATCGAGGCGGACGAAGAAGGGATCCGCAACGTCGTCCGCGCGGGGATCAGCCCGAACGGGGTGCCGGAGATGTTCCAGATCCTGCTGAACGAGCGCGCGTCGAACGCGTCGGCGGTGGAGGGCTGGTTCGCCACTCACCCGATGGAAGAGGATCGCATCGCCAACACGCGCGCGATCATCGCGCAGATCAGCCCCTCGGTGCTGCGCACGCTGAGCACCGATTCCCAGCGGTACCAGGCGTTCAAGGCGCGCATTCGCGCGCTGCCGCCCTCCCCGGCGCCGCGACGCCAGTAGCACGTCGTCGATCAACCGCCGGACGTCGGATGCGCCGCGCACTCGCGCGGCGCATCTTTCGTTGATGACCCTGCCCCACGGCGCGCGCGCGATCGCGCTCACGATTGCCGGTTCGGACTCCGGAGGAGGCGCCGGCATCCAGGCGGACCTCAAGACGTTCGCCCGCTACGGGGTGTTCGGCACGTCGGTGATCACCGCGATCACGGCGCAGAACACCACCGGTGTGCACGCGTGGGAGCGCGTGTCGCCCGCGTTGGTGCGCGCCCAGATCGACGCGGTGGCCGACGACCTCCGGCCCGCGGTGATCAAGAGCGGCATGCTCGGTGACGGCGAGGTGGTGCGCGCCGTCGCGGGCGGGATCGTTCAGCATGGGCTGAGGCCATACGTGCTCGATCCCGTGATGGCGGCCACGTCGGGAGATCCGCTGCTGACCCCCGAAACGATCGCGGCCATCGTTGCCGAGCTCATGCCGCTCGCTGCGCTGGTGACGCCAAACCTGGACGAAGTCGCCCTACTGTTGGGCGAACCCGTGACGGACGTGGCGGGGATGGAGCGCGCGGCACGCCGACTCGTGGCAGACTTCGGCGCGCAGGCGGCGCTCGTGAAGGGCGGCCACCTACAGGGCGACGATCTGGTGGACGTCTTCTACGACGGTCGTGACCTACGCCGGTTCGCCCACGCGCGCATCATCACGACGAGCACCCACGGCACCGGGTGCACTCTATCGGCGGCGATCGTCGCGTCGCTGGCACTTCACCGATCGCTGGCCGCGTCGGTCGAAGACGGATTGGCGTATGTGCGACGTGCGATCGCGAGCGCACCCGGACTTGGCGCGGGGCATGGCCCGTTGAACCACTTCGCGTGAGCGGTCCGTCGCGTTAAAAGTCCGACTCGAGGCTCGCGAGCTTGAATCGCCCGTCGCGCTCCACGACGACGCCGAACAGCTGCACATCGGCGGTGTCGCCCGGAGCTCGCAGGACGCGAGTACGGCATTGGCGCCAGAGGAAGTTGCGTCCCTCACGCGCCGAGGACGCACAGCGGTGCGAGAGATAGGACCAACCTCGCGCGCGCTCGAGCACGCGGCGCAGTCCACTCGCGTTGCTGGACTGCAACTGCATCCACACCAACTCGGGCGGTTGCCGATACGGAGGGTGGGTGTATGGCGAGGACGGATACACCAGATACGCGAACTCCGCGCGCGAAAGAACCATCGCGCGCAGTGCCGCGGTATCGGACGCCGAGACGGCGTCAAGAAAGCGACGCACGAGAGCGTCGCGTGAACGAGCGCCCCCAGAGAGCGACTTCTGCGCGGGGCCGAGCCCGGTCCGGAAGCGGCGCAACTCATCCGCCACCGGACGCACGCTGTCGACGACGTAGACAGGTCGCGCTCGATGCGACGTGTCGACCGCGAGCTGCCCCGCCGGCGCGACTGACGCGGATTCACGACGAGCGTCAGGTGCCGCGTCACGCGCCGAGTCGCGCGCGCAGGCGGTGATCGCGAAAGCGATCACCGCCACCATCACACAGCGCGATACGACGCCGTCGATCAATTGCGCGCGTAGCGCGTCCAGCCGTCCCACCACTTCGTCCCACCGGGTGCGGCGGCGCCGACATATGCCGTGCCGCCAACGCTGCCGTTGCCGCTGGCGAGTGGCGCAGTCGACTTCGCCGCCAACTTGCCGGTGAACGTCGCCAGGCCACCGG
>JBDSDB010000114.1:0-4787 GCA_039920785.1 Gemmatimonadaceae bacterium | reverse complement strand
ACGAGCGCCTCGAGCGCCGCGTCGATGAACCGCTGCCGCGCAACGTGCCGCTGCCGTTTGCCGCTCGACGTGAGCGGCAGCGCACCCGGCTTGATGAGCACCGCCGCATGGAGTGCGAGCTCGTGATGTGCGGAGATCTCCTGGCGAATGCGCTCGATGACCGCCGCTCCGTCCAACCGGCGCAGATGCTGCCGGTCGACCTCGGCCACGACGACGAGGCGCTCCGCACCGTCCACGTCCACCGGGAACGCCGCACAGCCGCCGCGCCGCAGCGAGGCGTGGCTGCTCTCGACCGTTTGCTCGATGTCCTGCGGATAGTGGTTCTTGCCGCGAACGATGATGAGGTCCTTGAGCCGCCCGGTGACGAACAGTTCTCCATCGCGGAGAAAGCCGAGATCGCCGGTGCGGAGGTACGGACCGTCACCCGTGTCCGCGACCCGCGCGCGAAACATCGCCTCGGTGGTATCGGGACGGTTCCAGTATCCCTGCCCCACGTTCGGCCCACGTACCCATACCTCCCCGATGCGACTCGCCTCGCACACGAGGCGAGTCTCGGGATGGACGATGCGGATCTCCTGGTCGAGAATGGTGCGGCCGCATCCGATGAGCGCTCGTGCGCCGTCGGCACCGTCGGCGAGGTCGACGACGCGATCGGCCATCAACGCGTTCGCATCGAACGATCGGGCGCGCGGCGTTTCCTGTTTCTCGCCGCCGGTGACGAGCAGCGTCGCTTCGGCGAGGCCATAGCACGGGTAGAGCGCGCTCGCGCGAAGGCCGCACGATGCGAACGTCTCGGCGAAGCGCTCGAGCGTCTCGCGGCGAACGGGCTCCGACCCGTCGTACGCCACCTCCCAGCTGCTCAGATCGAGCGTGGCCCGCTGCTCCGCGGTGATCTTCTGCACGCACAGGTCGTACGCGAAGTCCGGCGCGCCACTCGTGTGTGCTCGATACGTCGAGATCGCCCGGAGCCAGCGCAGCGGTTCCTGCAAGAACGCGACGGGCGACATCAGGTAGCACGAGGCGCCGATGTACACGGGCTGGAGCAGGTTGCCGATCAGCCCCATGTCGTGGTAGATCGGCAGCCAGGTCACGAACGTGGAGCTCGACGAGTGCCCCATCGCACGCTCGATCATGCGCTCGTTCGCGATCAGGTTCGCGTGACTGACCATCACGCCCTTGGGTGACGCGGTCGATCCCGAGGTGTATTGCAGCAGGGCCAGGCGCTCGCTCCCCACTCCCTTATCGCGCCAGGCATCGGCGGTGTCGGCCGAGATCGTGTCCGTCGCCAGCCACTCGCAGCTCGACGCGTCGCGGAGCTCGGCGAGCCGCGCGTCGTCGAGCACATCGGCCGACGTCAGCGCGAATCTCGGACGCGAGTCACCGACGATCGATTGGAATCTCGCCGTCGCTCCCGCGCGGAGCGGCGGATACGCGGGGATGGCCACGACGCCGGCGTACCAGCAGCCGAACAGCGCCGCGACGAAGTCGAGGCCAGGTGAATAGAGCAGCACGGCCAGCTCGCCTTCCGCACCCCGTGCCTGGAGCGCCGCGGCCACGGCACGCGCACGACGGTCGAGCTCACCGAAGCTCAGGCGAGCGTGCTCGGTCTCCCCATCCTTGAGGAAGGTGTACGCGTGCCGCTCCGGCTCGCACGCGCCACGATGGCGCAGCACCTCGGCCAGGGTCGTGCAGTCGAGAAGGGCCGTCATGCGTGTGCGCGCTCGAGCCAGCCGCCGAGGAGGGCGAGTAGCTGTTGCTGGTGCGAGAGCAGCGTGAAGGTGTGGTTTGCACCTTCGACGACCGCGAGCTCCACCTGCTTCGCTGACACGAGCGCACCAAGCCGCCGCCGGAGGTACAGCTGGTAGTAGTCCCAGCCCTCATCGCCTTCCGAATAGACGATCAGCACGCGGACGCCGCGCGCGACCAGCGTGTCGAATGCCATCGCGATGCCGCCCGCGGCCGGCGGTCCCTCCGGAGTCGGCTCTCGGTTCGTCAATCGCTGTGTGAGCTGGGTGACCGCGGCGCGCGCCATGCCGCGATGCGCGAAGTTCAGCGTGACCACTTTTCGCCAGTTGTTCCAACGAAACGATCGCGCGCTGAGCATACGCACGT
Organism: Gemmatimonadaceae bacterium; assembly: GCA_039920785.1. Lineage (GTDB taxonomy): Bacteria > Gemmatimonadota > Gemmatimonadetes > Gemmatimonadales > Gemmatimonadaceae > AG11. The sequence continues at coordinate 2,675 of JBDSDB010000114.1, read as the reverse complement.
AGTGCCGCGCGAGCGTCCGGCCGCGCTCGGCGCTCGTCCCCCAGCGATGGCCGGCGGCATTGATCAGCGCGATGCTGACCACGCGTGGGTCGGCACATGCGGCGCGAAACGAGAAGCCGGCGCCGGAGCAGATCGCCATCAAGACGAACTGGTCGACGTGGCGCGCATCGCGCAGCCAATCCATGGCGTCTCGCGTCTCGGCGACGGCGGCCTCTTCGAGCGGCAGATCGTCGCGTGGAGCGGCACTATCGCCGATGCCCGAGAAGTCGAAGCGCAAGACGACGAATCCCTGGCTGGCAAGCTGGCGCGCGAGTTTGACGTACAGGCGGTGCGGGCCGACGTGGTGCACGAGACCGGCGCCGAGGAGGATGATCGCGGGGCGCCGCGCGGTCTCGCCCACGGTGTCGTCCGATGAGGGCGGATCGGTCACGACGCCGATCAGCGAGCCGTTCGTGCCGAAGCGGACCGCGCGCTCCTTCACTGGTGCGCCTCGCTCACCCAGCGCGCGATCGAGCCGACGAGCTGACTCGGCACCAACACCGTGCCCGGATCCTCGATCCACGACCAGGCGCTCGGTTGTGGGAAGCGCTGCATCTCACACGCGGAGCCGAGTGCGTCGAGCCGCTCGCGCAGCGTCGCCGTGGTCTCCGGAGTACGGCTCTCGACGAGCAACACGTGCTTCGCGGGCGCCTCGGAGATCGCGAGCAGATCGATCGTCTCGATCTGCCGAAGCGCCGCCTCCGAGACGGCAAAGCCGAGTAGCTCGCGCACCGTGGCTGTGCCCGACGTCGCACCCGCGGCGACCTGCGTGCGGCGCAGCATGTCGTCGTGCCGATCGGAGATCTCGGCGATGTGGGCCGCGCCGTTCACCACCGGGTCCCAGAGTACCATGTGCTCGATGTCGCCGCGCTCGGCACCGAGCATGGCGCACAGCGTCGCGCCGAGCCGGCAGCCGATCAGCGTGATCTTTCTGCACCGCGCGCGCGCGCGCAGCTCGCCGATGGCGGTCGCGATGTCGCGCGTCCAGCGATCCGGCGTGCCTTCCTCGCACTGGCCGCTCGAGTTCCCGCACGCGTGGTAATCGAAGCGCATGACGTGAAAGCCTTGCTCCGCCAACCGCATGGAGAGCTGCCGGTACGCGCGATGCACCACGATGTACTCGTGGCCCATCGGGTACGAGAGCAGGACGCCGGCCTCACGGTGCGGCGTGCGCTCGGGCGCGTAGTGCAGGCCGAACAGCGCATCGTCGGCGCGCCCGAAGAAGAACGCCTCCGGCGCGATCACGGACTGACTGGAACGGAGCGATTCTGGATGGCCGTGGCGAGCTGACCGAGCGTCTGCACCATCAGCTTGCTCGGGTCGAGGACGTGGCCGGTCCTCGCCTGAAGCTGCGCGGCCACCTGCACGGCGAGCAGGGAGTGGCCGCCGAGATCCACGAAGCTGTCGTGCACGCCGGCCCGCTCCACACCGAGCACGTTCTGCCAGATCTCGGCGAGCGTCGCCTCCAGCGGCGTGCGCGGAGCGACGAAGCGCTCGTCGTGGCTCGTGCGCTCCTCACGCAACGTGCGGAGCGCACGCTTGTCGACTTTGCCGTTGGGCGTGCGCGGGAGCGTGTCGAGCAGCACCACCTGGGCGGGCACGAGGTACGCGGGCAGCGCGGCGGCGAGGGTGCGCCGCACGCTCGCCGCGGTGAGCGGCTCGGTGGTGTGCTCGGTGGTGTGGTCCGTGGTGTGCTCGGTGCCAGTCGCGACGTAGCCGACGAGGCGCCGGCGGCCCGCGCTCCCTTCACGGCTCACCTCACTGCTCGCCTCACTGCTCGCATCCTCCCCGATCACCAGCGCGATCGCCTCGCGCACGCCCGGCACGCGGGCCAGCGCGGCCGCCACCTCGCCGAGCTCGATCCGGTACCCACGCAGCTTGATCTGCTCATCCGCTCGGCCCAGGAACTCCACGCGCCCGTCGGCCAGATAGCGCCCCCGGTCCCCCGTCCGATAGAGCCGCGCGCCCGGCACGGCGCTGAACGGATCCGGCCCGAAGCGGTCGGCCGTGAGCCCCGGCCGATGCAGATAGCCGCGCGCCACGCCCGCGCCACCCACGTAGAGCTCCCCTGTCACCCCGGCGGGGAGGAGCGCGCCCTGGGCATCGAGCACGTAGAGCGTCGTGGCGCGCAGCGGGCGCCCGATCGTCTCGGGGCCGGCCCCGGTCCGCGGGCCGCCCGTCGCGTACGTCGTCGCCTCGCTCGGCCCGTAGAGATCCAGCACGCGCGCCACCCCGCGCGCCTCGAGCGCGGCCACGAGCCCGCGCCGCAGCGGCTCCCCGGCGAGGTTCACCGTCACGACGCCCGGCGGCAGGCCGGCGGGCTGCTGCAGCAGCTCGGCCAGCACGGAGGGCACCGTGTTCACGAGCCGCACGTGGTCGCGCGCCGGCAGCGTCGGCAACGCGAGCGCATCCTCGGCGAGGACGACCGTGCCCCCGGCGCTCAGCGGCGCGAACAGCTCGAAGAGCGAGAGATCGAACGAGACCGACGTGGCGGCGAGCACGCCGCCGAGCTCCGTGGCGCTGTACGTCGCGCGCGCCCAGGCGAGCAGGTTGGTCAAGCTCCCGTGCTCGATCGCGACCCCCTTCGGCGTCCCCGTCGAGCCCGAGGTATAGATCACATACGCCAGCGCGTGCGG
>JBDSDB010000113.1:0-8388 GCA_039920785.1 Gemmatimonadaceae bacterium | reverse complement strand
CTGCTGCTCGGAGCCGCGCGCGGTGAGCACCATCGGCCGCTTGGCCTCGCCCAGGAGGCGCGCCGCGCGCACGAGCAGGTCCTCGGCCACGCCGGTGATCTTCTCCGTTCGCTCAGGCCAGTAGGTGGCCACGACGCCGCGGACCTGCTCGAAGTCCTCCGTCCGCTCGCGGACGAAGTCGAGATCGACGGAGCCCTGCTTGATGAGGAGATGCAGCAGCCCGTTGGCGAGCGCGGAGTCGGAGCCGGGAGTGAGGCGCAGGTGCATCGTGGCCGACTGCGCAGTCAGCGTGCGCCGCGGGTCGACGACGATGAGTGAGCCGCCGGCGGCGCGCTGCGCCTGGAAATACTGCATCAGCGGCGGCATCGTCTCCGCGGGGTTGCTCCCGACGAGGAGGATGGCGTCGGCGTCGGCGATGTCTTCGACCGGGAAGGGCAGACCCCGGTCGACACCGAAGGCCTTGATCCCCGCGCCGGCCGCGCTCGACATGCAGAAGCGGCCGTTGTAATCGATGTTGCGCGTGCCCAGGGCGACCCGGGCGAACTTGCCGAGCAGATAGGCCTTCTCGTTGGTCAGCGACCCGCCGCCGAAGACCCCGACGGCATCGACGCCGTGGCTCTCCTGGGTGGCCCGGATGCCGGCCGCGATCCGGTCGAGTGCGTCGTCCCAGGAAGCGGCCGCCAGGACGCCACTGCGCGTTCGAACTAGAGGCGTTCTGAGCCGTTCGGCGTGATCGAGCGTTTCCCCGGCGGTAAAGCCCTTGATACAGAGGGCTCCCTTGTTGACTGGGAAGTCTGCGTCACCCGCCACAGTCACGTCGCCGTCGGCCACGCTGAACCGTACACCGCATTGAAATGCGCAGTACGGGCAGTGGGTCGCTGTGCTCGTGGTCTGGGAAGCGAAGGTGGCCACAGGTCCGCGGATGGAGGTCAATCACTCTGCATGGAGAATACGGCAAACAGATGACGCTGTCAACAAAATACTGCACATTACGCAGAAAAGCGCGGGCATTTATGGCATATCTAGCCAAGGAATGTTCAAAATGTGGTAAATAATTTGTCATATTTGCACATTAACAAATTATATTCAATTGTTTATTTGAACGGGATGGGCCTGACTCTACCTCCGAATGGCGCCGAAGGTCACCGATGCTGGCGCGGTACGGAGCTCCGTACCCCCTACCTCTCGAGCTTGGTAACTGGCTTGACGGCGCACGGGATCGTACGTTGGCTCCTCCGATCGTCGGCGCCTCCACTCGACGCCGCTCGTAGTGCGTCCCCGCGACATCGAGGTTTTATGCGTGCCACCCGGCTCCGCCACGCCAGGCCGCTGCTGGCCGCGGTGTGCGCACCGCTTCTGCTCGCATCCATCAGCCGCGACGTCAGCGATCGCCCACAGGGCGTCGCGCGAGCGCTTCCGACGGCGCACTCGAACGACAATCGGGTCGCGGCGGGCAAGATTGCCGGCAGCGTGCTGACGCTACGGCTGGTCGTGGGGATGGCCAGGTGGCGACCGGAGAGCGAGCAAGGCCCGTTCGTGGACGTGCCCGCATTCGCCGAGGAAGGGCACGCGCCTCAGGTGCCCGGTCCGATGATCCGCGTTCGCGCCGGTACCGAGATCGACGCTACGGTGCGAAACGATCTCGCCGACTCCGTCATCACGATTCACGGACTTCAGACTCGGCCCGCCGAGCACGACGACAGCCTGCGTCTCGCTCCGGGAGAGACGCGGCACCTGCACTTCACCGCGGGAGCGCCCGGCACCTACTTCTATCATGCCGTCGCCGGCAGACTGAACACGGACTCCTCCGAGCGCGAGCAGCTCGCCGGGGCCTTCATCATCGACTCCGTCGGCGGCCGACCGAACGACCGCGTGTTCGTCGTCAACATCTGGGGACAGCAGAAGGACTCCGCTACCTACAGCAACGCGCTGGCGATCAACGGACGCTCGTGGCCCTTTACCGAGCGTATCACCGCGACGGTGGGCGACACGCTGCGATGGCGGGTGGTGAACGCGAGCGCGCGGAGCCATCCGATGCATCTCCACGGCTTCTACTATCGCGTCGATTCGCACGGCGACGAAGGCCGGGACTCAGTGTACGGGTCCGAGCAAGTACGTGACGTAGTGACGGACATTCTCGATGCTGGCCAGACGTCGGCGATCACCTGGATACCGACGCGAGAGGGCAATTGGCTCTATCACTGCCATCTCGGCTTTCACGTCTTTCCCGACTCGCGTCTCGAGCCGACTCCGGCGCACCACGGAGATGCTCTGGCGCACGATCCCGCTCAACACATGGCGGGGCTCGTGCTCGGCATCAGCGTCGCGTCACGCGCCGGTGCGCGGCCGCCCGCGCGGGGTATCGCGCGCCAGCTTCATCTCTTCGTGCAGGAAGGTGAGAAGCGAAGCCGGGCACCTCGCGCGATGCGCTTCGTGCTGCAGCCCAACGTCTCGCTGCCACCCACGGATCCCAACGGTGGTCTGAGCTCCACCCTCGTGCTCACGCGCGGCGTGCCAACCGACATCACCGTCGTCAACACGCTGAAGGAGGCGACCGGTGTCCACTGGCACGGCATCGAGCTGGAAAGCTGGTCGGACGGAGTAGTCGGCTGGAGTGGAATGGGCGCGAACGTCGCGCCGCTCATCGCGCCCGGCGACTCGTTCGTCGCGCATCTCACACTGCCGCGCGCCGGCACGTTCATCTATCACACCCATCTCAACGACTTCGAGCAGGTCACCTCGGGATTGTACGGCGGCATCATCGTTCTCGAGCCAGGCCAGCGGTACGATCCGCTCCGCGATCATCTGTTCGTCATCGGGTGGGACGGACCACAGGATCCGCCACACTGGCTCGTCAACGGCGATTCACTGCCGCCGCCGATGGAGATGCGCGTCGGCCAGACGCAGCGGCTCCGCTTCGTGAACATCGGCGTGGCCGTGTCGGCGTTCGTCGTACTCCGGCGCGACAGCGCGGTTGTGCGATGGCGCGCGCTGGCAAAGGATGGCGCCAACCTTCCGGCGACGTCAGCGACCGTTCGGCCCGCGGTCCAGCGCGTGGGCGTGGGCGAGACCTACGATTTCGAGCTCGCCTCGCCCGTGGCGGGGCGCTATCGGCTCGCGCTCGAGAAGCGCGACGGAACGCCCGTCTGGCAGCAGTCTCTCCTCGTGCGATGACGAGCGGCGTGAGCGTGATCGTACGGGACCGTTGTGACTTGGCGAGACGGCACACATACTCTGCGCACCCGTATGCCAGGAATCCCTCCCCGGAGCCCTCATGAAACGCACCGTCGCGATTGGACTCTCGCTGTCACTCGCATTGCTTGCATCTCCGGCATCGCCGGCATCGGCGCAGTCGATCTCGTTCGGGCTGCGAGGAACTGGAAGCTTCCCCACGGGCTCCTTCGCCGAGAATTCATCCACGACCAACACCGCGGTGATCCAGGGCGCCAAGTCGGGCTTCGGGTATGGCGCGGAGATCGGCCTCTCGCTCGGTCCGATCGGTGCGTACGGCAGCTTCGATCACATCAACTTCGATTGCGAGACGACGACCTGTACGTCCGACGGGAAATACACGCTGCAGGGCGTCACGGCCGGGTTGAGGTTGTCGCTCCCCGTTGCGTCGCGGTTCCGTCCGTTCATAAAAGGCGGTGTCACCTTCAACGATCTCGAAGGCAGCTATGGCAGCTCGTCCACGTCCAATGGACTGACGACGGAAAAGAACCCCGGCTACGAGCTCGGACTTGGCGCGGACTACAACCTGCTCGGATTGATCAGCATCACGCCGCAGGCCCGCTATATCGGCCAGAATCTGAAGAGGAAAGTGCCGGGAGTGACGAACACCGCCACCACACCCAACTCCGGCGTCAACTATTTCACCTTCGATCTCGGGCTCTCGCTACACACGCCCTTCAGCAATTAGCGCAGCGTCTGACGTCGCGCGCCGCTGACGGTGTACGCCGAGCTCGGCCCCGACGAGCGGCAGCTCACCGGCGCGTGGGACGACACAGGAGAGGATGTGCTTGGCGACGAGGTGGACCAGCGCATCTTCTGGCTCGCGCGACATCGCCTCACACCGCGCGCCAGCATCAACGGCGGTTGGGATCAGCTCTTTGTCGATCCGCGTGACGGACGATTGTGGGAGCTGACCTTTCCGCTGGGGTCGCTGTTCGGGGGTGGGCCGAGGCGGCTCACGCACCTTTCGTTGGAAGAGGCGTCGGCGAAGTACGGGGTGTGAGCTCTGGCGCGACGCGGAGAGCCATCGCTCACGTGTGCGGCGTGCAACGCGCGTCTATGGGGCTTACCGCGCAAGCGATCGCTCTACGGCCGTGCGGAGGAGAGGTACTCTGTCAGCGCCTGTCTCGCGCAGAATGACGCGTTCTGATCCATCGATCACGATGAAGAGCGGCGTGATGGTGTTCGGATTCCAGCGCTGCCACTCGTCCCAAGCCATCGTCATGTCCAACGCTGCGCTCGGGTGGGAGGTACGGTGGGCAGCGACGACGACCGAGTCGCGCTCCCGTGCGATGGCGATCCAGCGCACGGGCCTGTCGGCATACTCGATATCGGCTATGTCGGGGCGGAAAGCGCGCGCCCAATCGGACCACACGCGGAGCGCGATGACGTGCAGCCACGTCGCCGGCGCGCTCTCGCAGCGAAAGGTCGGAAAGGCGCGCCAGCCTCGGAGAAAGGTCTCCTGCATGAGATCCTCTGCGACCCCTGTGCTTCGACTCAGCCGGAGCATCATGGAGTACACCGCGCCGCTTCGCCGTCGGTACAGCCGGTCGAACTCCATCTCCGGATCGAGTGCGGAAGTGGAGGTACGGGCGGCGGCGGCTGTCCGGTTGGCGCTCATACTGTCTTGGTCGCGACGACCGTCCGTTCGGTTTAGTGCGTCTGCAACCGTCCCAAAGGGTACTGTTCGCCGCCAGCGACTGCGCCAACGACACGCAACTACCTGCCAGCTACACCGCCATCGGCGCCGCCGGCTTCGCGGCCGGAACCGCAGGCGCCTGCAGCGTATCGCCGAACACCTCGAGCGCCAGCTCCACCTTCCCGAACGGCGCCGACACCTGCACGCCCTGCACACCGCCGCGCACGCGATCGAGCATGTCGCGCGCGATGGCGATCCCTTCGGCGATCGCGTGTTCCTTGGACTTGTTGCTCGCCTTGCGCATCCGCTCGATCACGCTGTCCGGCACGCTCACGCCAGGCACCTCGTTGGCGAGGAACTCCGCGTTGCGCACGCTCACGAGCGGCCAGATCCCCGCCACGATCGGAGGGCGCTGGCCTTCCGTGCGCCGCAGGAAGTTCTCCAGCTGCGACGCGTCGAACACCGGTTGCGTGACGGCGAACTCCGCGCCCGCTTCCACCTTCCAGGCGAACCGCCGCAGCTCGTGATCGAGATCGATCGGCGCCGGATTCACACCGACACCGATGACGAACTGCGTCGGCGTGCCGATGGCGTTGTCGCCCGGATCGCGGCCGTGATTCAGGTTGCGCACGAGGTTCGTCAGCCCGATGGCGTCGATGTCGAACACCGCCGTCGCGCTCGGGTACGGTCCCATCTTCGGCGGATCGCCGGTGATGAGCAGCAGGTTCCGCAGCCCGATGGCTGCGGCTCCCAGCAAGTCGCTGAGCATGCCGAGCAGGTTGCGGTCGCGACACGCGTAGTGCGTCACCGACTCGATCCCCACCTGCTGCTCGATGAGCAGCGACGTGAGCAGCGCGCCCATGCGGCTCTGCGCGCGCGGGCCGTCCGGCACGTTCACCGCGTCGACCCCCGCGACTTTCAGCTTTCGCACATCGGCAAGCATCCGCGTGGCATCGACGCCGCGCGGCGGCACGATCTCCACCGAGGTCACGAACGCGCCGCTGGCGAGCTTGGCGCCCCATTTGGAGCGAATCGCCAGCGGTACCGACTCGACGTCGGGCGTGCGGTGCGCGACGTCGCCGAGCGCGGGCGACGGCGCCACGCTGACGACACCGCCGCCGGACTGAGCGAACCTCGGGCTCAGCGGCCGCACGAACTCGCACATCGCGCGGATGTGCTCGGGCGTCGTACCGCAGCAGCCGCCCACGACCTTGGCGCCGGCGTGCACGAGGTGCCGTGCGTACTCCGCCATGTACTCCGCGCTCGCCATGTACATGCTGCGCCCACTCACCTCGCGCGGCATGCCGGCGTTCGGCTGCGCGCTCAGCTTCTTCTGCGTGTGCGGCACCATCTTCTCGATCGCCTCGAGAATCGTCTGCGGACCGACCGAGCAGTTGAGCCCGAGCACGTCCGCGCCGAACCGGTCGAGCGCGAGCGCCACGTCCTCCGGCGTCGCCCCGTACGGCGTCAGTCCGTCTGCGCCGATCGTCATCTGCGCCACCACCGGCATCGCCGGGTCCACCTCGCGCGCCGCGGCGATCGCCTGGCCGATCTCGTGCAGATCGCCGAACGTCTCGAGGATGAACAGATCGGCGCCGCCCGCCTTCAACCCTTCCATCTGTTCGCGGAAGATCGCGCGCGCCTCCTCGCTCGACGTGGGGCCAAAGGGCTCCAGTCTCACGCCCAACGGCCCCACCGCCCCGGCGACGAGCACGTCGCGCCCCTGCTCGGCGGCCTCGCGCGCGAGCTCCGCCGCGCGGCGATTGAGCTCATGCACCTGCGTCTGCAACCCGAACTGGGCGAGCTTGAGCCGGTTCGCGCCGAAGCTGTTGGTCTCGAGCACCTCGGCGCCCGCCTTCGCGTATGCGCGATGCACGTCGCGCACGAGATCTGGCGCGCGGACGTTCAGCTCGTCGTAGCACTGGTTGATGAACACGCCCTTCGCGTACAGCATCGTTCCCATCGCGCCGTCGAACAGTACGAGCGCGTTGGGGTCGGTCAGGCGTGCGAGCGCGGACGAGGTCATGCGAGCCTCCAATCGGTCGGGACCACGGTCACACGCCCGCGCCTTCGGCGGCGGTGCGCACGGCGTAGTACTTGGCCTGCGGGTGGTGCACCAGGATTGCCGCGGTGCTCTGCTCGGGGAGTAGCTGGAACGCGCTGGTGAGATCCATGCCGAGCGACTCCTGCGCAGGGAGGATCTTGAACAGCGTGCCGTGATCCTCGAGATCCGGGCAGGCGCCATAGCCCCACGAGTAGCGCTTGCCGCGCCCGCCCGGGATGCCGAGCTCGCGACGGATCCGCCGATGCAGCCACTCCGCGACCGCCTCCGCCGCTTCCACGGCGAGGCCGTGTGAATAGAGCCCCTCGCTGTACTCGCCCGCGATCTGCATCGCCTCGAACCGCCGCGTCGCCTCGTCGCCAACCGTGACGATCTGGAACGCGACGACGTCCACGTCGCCGCTCGTGCTGGAGCGGAAGTAGTCGGCGATGCAGAGCCGCTCGCGGCCTTCCTGACGCGGAAAGTGGAAGCGTGCCTTTTCCACGAGCGTGCCGTCGCGCTGATACGGGTCCGGCTCGTAGATCACGAGCTCGTTGCCGCTGCTCTGCGCGGGGAAGTAGCCGTAGATCGCCTGCGGACGAAGCCATCCCTCCGTGCGCGCCTCGGCTTTGAGGCGCTCGAGCGTGGGCGTGAACTCCTCGCGTACGATGCGCTCGTACTCGGGCCCCGACCCGCGCCCGCCCCACTGCAGACGGAACAGCTCGTCGAGGTCGAGCAGATCGAACACTTCATCGAGCGGAATCTCCTCGAGCACCTTCGTGCCGAAGAAGGGAGCGGCTGGCACCGCGTGGTCGTGCGACACGTCGCTCCGCTCGCCGCCGCTCACGCCCTGCGCCTTGTCCTTCCCCACGTTGCCATGAAGGAACACGTCGCTGCGCGCATCGGCGATCAGCTTTGCGGTGATCTCCTCTCGCCGGCCGTCTGTGTCCTGGAGCGCGTCCATCGTCTCCAGGCCCTCGAAGGCATCCTTGCAGTAAAACACGCCCGACTCGTAGGCGCGCTCTCCCTCGACGAACATCGCGCGCCGGCCGAAGCGGCGATTGATCGCTGCCCCGCCGATGAGCACGGGAATGTGGATCCCGCGCTTGTCGAGCTCCTGCACGCACAGCGGCATCTGCTTGCTCGTGCTGACGAGCAGCGCCGAGAGCCCGATCGCGTCCGCGCCGACTTCGAGCGCCTTCTCGATGATCGTGTTCACCGGCACCTGCTTCCCGAGATCGAACACGGTGTAGCCGTTGTTACTGAGAATCGTGTTGACGAGCGACTTGCCGATGTCGTGCACGTCGCCGTACACGGTCGCGAGCACGACCTTGCCCTTGGTGTAGCCTTCCGCCTTCTCGAGGAACGTCTCGAGATGCTTCACCGCCTTCTTCATGACTTCGGCGCTCTGGAGCACGAACGGCAGAATGAGCTCGCCGGCTCCGAACTTGTCACCGACCTCCTTCATCGCCGGCAG
>JBDSDB010000112.1:0-37134 GCA_039920785.1 Gemmatimonadaceae bacterium | reverse complement strand
CGGGCGTCGGCGTAGATCTCGGAGTACTGGTCCAGTCCGCGCACCGACTCGGGGAAGCCGGGCCGCCAGATGCCGAACGGGCTGATCCCGAACCTCACCCATGGCTTCACCGCGTGGACCGCGTCGTTGAGCTGCCGGACGAGGAGGTTCACGTTTTCGCGCCTCCAGTCATTGCGCGCGAGCGTGCCGCCGCCCTGCTGATAGCGCCGCCAGGTAGCATCGTCGGGGAAATCCAGCTCCCGGCCGTTTCGCGACTCTCGATACGGATAGAAGTAGTCGTCCATGTGCAACGCGTCGATGTCGTACCGCCGCACGATGTCGAGCGCGACGCGCGTCGTGAGATCGCGGACCTTCGGATCGCCTGGGTCGAGCCAGAGGAAGGGGCCGTACGTCCGTACCAGCTCCGGTTGGGTGCGGCTCACGTGATTCGACGACACGCTCCGGGTCGACGAGTTCTTGGCGCGATAGGGATTGATCCACGCGTGCAGCTCGAGCCCGCGCTTGTGGGCCTCGGTGACCGCGAAGGCGAGCGGATCGTAGAACGGCTCCGGCGCGCGCCCCATCTCTCCGGAAAGCACGTCGGACCAGGGCTCGTCCTGCGAGGCGTACAGCGCGTCCGCGGCCGGCCGCACCTGCAGCACGATCGCGTTCATGTTGAGTTGCACGAGCTTGTCGAGGATGGCGATCAGCTCGGCCTGCTGCTGCGCGGTGCTGAGCCCTGACCGCGACGGCCAGTCCATGTTGTCGACCGTGGCGACCCATACGGCGCGGAGCTCGCGCGGCACCAGTGGCGGTGCGGTGTCGGCCGCGCCGCGCGATGCTCCGGTCTGTGCGTGCGCAACCGATACGGCGGCGAGGCTGGCCAGAACGGCGAGACGTGCGACGCGTGACGACATGCGGGGGAGCCGAGGTGAGACGCACACGAAGCGTGGCGCCAAGCTATCGGCGCCACACTTCGTTTCTATACTCCGCCCGCGATCGGACGATCCTGGCGTACGGCCGGGAGCCCGAGCACGCGCCGGTACACACTGAGGTATCGCGCCGCGCTCTTCTCCCACCCGAAGTCGCGCGACATCGCCTCACGCATCATCTCCTGCCACGAGTCGACGTCGCGGTACTGATCCACCGCCCGCATCGCGCAGCGCATGAAGTCCGCCGGCGTGTAGTCGTCGAACAGGAAGCCGGTCACGCCGTCCTCGATCGTGTCGGCCAACCCCCCGACGCGCCGCGCCACAGGAATCGTCCCATATCGCTGCGCGCGCATCTGCGTCAATCCGCACGGCTCGTACTGCGACGGCATCAGGCACAGATCCGCGCCCGAGAGCAGGAGATGCTCGAATTCGTCGGTGAAGTCGAGCTTCACCGCGATGCGGCTCGGCGCGCGCTCCGCGAGATCGGTGAGCATCGCCTCATAGCGCGCGTCGCCGTGGCCGAGGAAGACGTACTGGGCGTCGAAGGCGAAGTAGCCCGGATCGCCGAGGATCAGGTCGAGCCCCTTCTGCGCGACCAGCCGCGCCGTGAGCGCGAAGATCGGCGCCTGCCAGCGGCTGAGTCCCGTGGCGCGCTGGAGCGCGAGCCGGCAGCGCTTCTTGCCGGACATATTCTCCAACGAGTAGCGGCGCGGGATGATCGTGTCGCGCGCCGGATCCCACACTTCCTGATCGATGCCGTTGACGATGCCGACGAGTCGGTCGCGCAACGCCACGAAGACCCCGTCGAGACCGAAGCCGCCCTTCTCCGTGCGGAGCTCGTGCGCGTGGGTGGGACTCACCGTGATCACGAGATCGGAGAAGATCAATCCGCCCTTGAGCAGATTGACGCGTCCCCACCACTCGAGCTGGCGCGGGTTGTACAACGTCACGGGCAGGCCGATGTCGGCGAGCGTCGGCTCCGGGAAGTGTCCCTGATAGCCGGCGTTGTGCACGGAGAGCACGGCGCGGATGCCCTCGTAGTAGGGATGCGCGCTGAACTCGGTCTTCATGTACACGCTCGCGAGCGCAGCCTGCCAGTCGTGCGCGTGAATGATGCTCGGCGCCTGCGGCAGCACCCGCGGCAGCGAAACCAGCACCGCGCGCGCGAACAGCGCGAAGCGGCGCGCGTTGTCAGGATAGTCGCCCGAATCGTCGCCGTAGAGCCCTGGGCGATCGAAATACTCCTCGCTCTCGACGAACACCACGCGCGGGAATCCCGGCTGATGCGCGGCGACGGGCTCATACAGGCGCGCCGTCTCGATGCGTGGGCCCACCGTGACAGCGAACGCGGGTCCGAGGGGCCGGATCTCCGCGCGCTCGCGAACCGCGGTGTAGAGCGGCATGAAGATCGTAACCGGGATGCCCGACGCCGCCTGGTACTTCGCCAGGCTGGAGACTGCCTCGCCAAGACCACCGGTCCGCGCGTACGGCGACAGCTCCGCGGCGAGATGCACGACGGGCGCCGGCGTCCCATCCGGTCGAGTCAACGGCGCAGCCCGACTCGCGGTGACGGTCGCCACGGAGGCCTCCACGATCGGCTCTGCCGACTTGCGTGCGCGCGGCTTGCGACGCGTCCTCGGCGTCGTCACCTGCGAGGAACTCTCGTCAGCGGCGGGCGCCGTAGTCGTCGGAGCCGCGCGCGACTCGCCGTTCTCGGAATGCCGGGGCGGCGCGAGCGGCGTCGGCTCTGCGGAGCGCTCCGACGCGGGCTCGAGCGCTTTTCTTTTTTCGGAGGAGGAAACGGTGTCCATGGATTACGAACGGAGGCGGAGCGGGGTGGGACGCCTCGACGCAAGAATATCGCCCGGGAATGATGCACCGGAGGAGGCGCATCGCCAGTCGGCGGTAGCGCGATCAATCGAGTGACTCATCTGCTTGACGAATGATACGACAACGCCGCCAACTGTGGCGGCGTCGCGCGAATGCCACTCCTCGCAGCAAAATCAGGTGTGGCGAACGGAGGCGTGTGATTGTGCGCTACCGCCGTTCGCCACCGCGTCAGCCGCCGGCGCCGGCGAAGGTGTCACAGGAGCGCGGGTCGCCCGACTCGAAGCCTTTGCGGAACCAGCTCGTCCGCTGAGCCGACGAGCCATGGGTGAACGAATCCGTGTTCACCTGACGTCCGCTCTGCTTCAGGATGCGATCGTCACCGACGGCTGCCGCCGCCGCGAGCCCTTCCTCGATGTCGCCCTGGCTCAGCTTGTCTCGCTGCTGGCTGGACTTGCCCCACACGCCGGCGAAGCAGTCCGCCTGCAGCTCGAGACGCACCGACAGCTGGTTGCCCGCCTCTCGATTGCTCTGCGTGGCGCGGCGCACCTGCGCGTCCGTGCCCAGCAGGTGCTGCACGTGATGTCCGAGCTCGTGCGCGATCACGTACGCCTGCGCGAAGTCTCCCGATGCACCGAACTTGGACTTCAGCTCATCGTAGAACCCGAGGTCGATGTAGACCTTCTGGTCCGTCGGACAGTAGAACGGCCCCATCGCCGTCTGGCCGACGCCACACCCGGTCTGGGTCGCGCCGCGGAAGAGCACGAGCTTGGCGTCCTGGTACTGCGCGCCGTACTTGGGGAGGAGCTGCGCCCACGTCTGCTGCGCGTCGTCGAGCACGAACGACACGAACCGCACCTCGGGCTCCTCACGGAGCGAATCGGCCGGCGCGAGCGCGCCGCCCTGGGTCTGCGTCGCGGGGGCGGTCCCGACCTCGTCGAACAGATTGCGGCCGAAGATGAGGCTGAGCACGAGGAGCACGGCAGTGCCGCCGATCCCCATGCCCATCCTGCCTCCACCACCGCCACGACGATCCTCGATGTTCGAACTGCGTCCCTGATCGCTCCACTTCATGGCGGCCTCGTCTCTCGGGTTGGACTGCACAAAAGCAAGAAACCGGCCGACGAGTTCCTACGCCGCGCGGGTGGCGGCGGCGCCGAAGCTCCGAGGATTGTTCGGCGTCTGTTCGGGCACTAGAATGTACCGAGGCGCGATGCCAGGCGAAGACGTCGACTGCTAACTTGAAACGAGCGTTCGCCCTCCTCCACGTCGCATGGCCATGACTGAACAACAGCAGCCCGAATCCGCCTCTGAGATACCCAGCTGCCCGAAGTGCCAGGGGCCGATGTGGGACAATCGCGAGGGTAAGCGGAACCCCAAGGCGCCCGACTTCAAGTGCAAGGACCGCGAGTGCGACGGGGTGGTCTGGCCGCCGCGCGGGGCCGTGGCCGTGGCCGCGGCGCCCGGCGCAGTGACGGAAGCGGCGAGGGCTGGTACGGCGGGTGCCGCCGCGGCCAAGAGCGTCGCGCCGCAGCCCTCCGCCGACGGGATGCCCGTCTGTCCGATCTGCGGTGGCGCGATGTGGGACGATCGCACGAGCAAGCGCAATCCGCGCGCGCCCGACTTCAAGTGCAAGAACAAGCCGCGCGAGCGCG
Organism: Gemmatimonadaceae bacterium; assembly: GCA_039920785.1. Taxonomy (GTDB): domain Bacteria; phylum Gemmatimonadota; class Gemmatimonadetes; order Gemmatimonadales; family Gemmatimonadaceae; genus AG11. The sequence goes on along the minus strand of JBDSDB010000112.1, from coordinate 32,741 downwards.
GTGGGCCGGGCTGTGAGGGAGTGATCTGGCCGTCGCGTGACGGCTCACCGAGCCCCTATCCGGCGTCCGCGGCTCCGCGTCCGGCGTCGCCCTCGGCGCCCTCGCGGTTCGACGCGCCGCCGCCGTACGACGCCCCTCCGCACGACGACGACGACCTGCCCTTCTGACTGAGAAAGAGTTCAGGCCAGTTACGAGACGCGCACGGGACGTGCATGATTGCGCTCTACCGAGCGAGTGAGGGCTATGCCCGGGTACAAAGCGCTTCCAGACCACTTCAGCGGTCGCGTCGCGGAGGGGGTCCGGTATGCCGAGGTGCTCCAGCGTGCTGGCGCAAACGACGACGCGGTGCAGCTCCTCGAGACGGCGTTGGAGATGTGCACGGCGTCGACGCCGGAGATCCCGGGTTGGCTCTGCGGCCGGCTGGCCGCGCTGTATCGCACGCTCAAGCGGTACGATGACGAGGTCAGGCTGTTGGAGCGATACCGAGACTCTCACCAGCATGCAGGAGGCGCGCGCACGCGGTTCGACGCGCGGCTCTCCAAGGCACGCGCCATCGCCGATCGCAAGCGCCGATCGGACACGCGTTCGTTGGACTCGGTGCGCAAGGTCATCAGTCGCCGAACGACGGGATCGCGGCTGACGCTCGCGCTGTCGGAGGAAGAATCCGGATTCTCCCCGGTTACGCGCGCCCAACTCCGCGAGGCGTTCATCGACGCGGCGGCCACGAGCGACGACCGTTGTCTCGGAGCGGCGCTCGTCCGGCTGCGGGACGAAGCTCACACGCTGAAACATCCTCCGGAGCGAATGGTGGCAGCGCTGAAGGCTGTCTGGCAGCGGGCCGGCCCCAGAGACGTCGAACGCGACGCGTGGCACGCACTCTACCGTGTCGCTCTCACCCGATCGCTGGCGCTGTACTTCGACGAGGACGACGAGTAGTGACGCACCTCGTCTCCGCCGACTTCTCGACGATCTTCGACCGCGCCGTGGCGGCGTGCGCCGCGGCGCAGAAGCTCTCCGGCCACTCCATGGAGGCAGTGTCGCGCGCACGTAGCGCACGGGCGTCCGCGCGACGCGTCCGCGTGCTCGTGGCCGAGACCAGGGACGCATGGGCCATCGCCGACGTGGTGTACTCGGACATGCGCGACGAGGTGGAACGAGTCGCGCGCGCGTTGCGCGCATCGGGCGTCGACAACTCCGCCGCCGCGGCCACGGTGCGCGCGCACATCCGGTTCGTGCTCTACGACGACGGCCTCACGGAGCGCGACGCGGAGCCTGTCGTGGCGCGCGCCAGCACCTGGGTCGACATGATCTACGCGGCGGCCTGAGGCCCGGCGAGCCGCGCTGGCGCGGGGCCCAGGCGCCGACCGGAGAGCTTCGTGCGCGAATCCTGCATTGTGCGGCAGGATGACAAGTCCATCTGCTTCACGGCTCCGCGTCACGGCCCTGCGCGCCAGGTGCAGGACGTCGAGCGTGCTCGCGCTCGTCATCACGCTGAGCCTGCCGCTCGCGCAGCCCCTCGCCGGGCAAGACAGCGCGTCCAAGGATGCTCCGAAGATCGTGCCGCGAGACACCGCGCACGCGGAGCGCCATCAGACGCTCTTCACCTATCGTGACGCGGCGCTGGCCGCGGGCTTCGTGGGCCTCACGATCGCGATGTTCCCCGCGGATGAGCATCTGGCCAAGACGCTCCGGGGAGAGGACTTCCAGACGGTGAGGACGCTGGACGCAGCGGCGACGAATGTGGAATGGATCACGAGCCCCGGGGCCTTCTACATCGGCGGTGGCCTCTACGCGTTCGGGCGGCTGACGCATCATCCCAACGTGGCGGATCTCGGCTGGCACGGCACCGAGGCGGTCCTCATCTCGTCAGGGATCACGGGCCTGCTCAAGGGCGTACTCGGGCGCTCGCGGCCGTTCGTCACCAGCGACACGAACCCACGCGACTTCAAGTTCGGCAAGGGGTTCGCGAACTCGGAACGTCAGTCGTTCCCCTCAGGGCACACGACGACAGCGTTCGCCGCCGCGTCGGCGGTGACGAGCGAGGTGCGTCGCCTATGGCCGAAATACACGTGGTACGTGGGCCCGGTGCTCTACGGCGGCGCCACACTGGTCGGCCTGTCGCGCATGTATCACGACAAGCACTGGGCGAGCGACGTGGTGCTGGGAGCCGCCGTCGGGACGTTCAGCGGGCTCAAGACTGTGCGCTACTCGCATGCGCACCCCGACAACCCGATCGACAAGTTCCTCCTGCACGCGACCATCGCGCCCGACGGGCGCGGCGGAGGCTACCTCGGCTTCACCCTGCCCGCGCCATGAAGTGCGGCACCGAGCGGGCGGCCGCCGACTGGTGAGGGAGCGATCCATGCCGTACATCTGCTCCTGCAACCCACCGATCATCCTGCCGTAGGGCCGACGATGCCAGCGATCCCTCAACGAGCCCCCACGCCACCGGCACCCCCGACACCTCCCGTGTTGCCGGAGGCATACGTAGTCCCGAGTTCGGCGCTGCCCAGTGGCACGCTCACTCTCCAGGACGTCACGGCGTTGCGCGCGCGTCGCTCGGAGCTGAACAGCCAGCTCGACGCCGCGAACAGGAATCGGCGGCAGCTGTCGGAACAGCTCCGCCGAGCGGAGGGCGCGAACAAGGCGGGCCTCGAGACTCGCCTTGCGGCGCTCGACGGACGCATCGCGCGCATGGAAGGAGAGATCGATGCGGTCGGACAGCGGCTCGCGTCGGTAGATGCCGCACGGTACGCCGAGACGAGGCCCCCCTTCACCCCGGGGCCGCGCAACAACCCGTTCAACAACGTGCGCGTGGAGCCGATCGCCATCGCTTTCACGCTGTTCGTGCTCAGTCCCATCGCGATCTCGATGTCGCGGCTCATCTGGAAGCGCGGCTCGCGCATGCCGGTAAGCGCACCCGCCGTCGAGTCGACGCAGCGCCTCGAGCGGATGGAGCAGGCGATGGACGCCATCGCGATCGAGATCGAGCGCGTATCGGAGGGGCAGCGATTCGTCACGCGGCTGCTGTCGGAGCGCGGCGGTGCCGCGCTCGGTGCGGCACAACCGGCCGCGGAGCCGCTGCGCGTGCCGCTCGGCAACGCCAGCAAATCGCGCTGAACCGTAGCGCGCCGCGCTCGCTGTGATGATGCTCTGATCGCGGTCCAGCCTCTGGAACATGCCACGCACCGCCACTCCACATCAGATCGCGCCGGACCTCGACGCGCGGCACGACGCCGGTTTCGCCGCCGCGACGGACCGCGCGGCACGCGCCCTCGCCGCGACCGCGCCGGAGCAGGTCGGCCGACCGATCGTGCGCGGCGCAGCGCAGGATCACGAGCTCCGCGTGGGCACCGCCTCGTGGACCGATCCCACCATCACCAAAGGCGGAGTCTTCTATCCGCGCGGCGCGAGCTCCAGCGAGGGCCGGCTCCGATACTACGCGAGCCAGTTTCCCGCCGTCGAGGTGGATTCGACGTACTACTCGCTGCCCGAGCGAGCGATCGCCGCGCTGTGGGCCGAGCGCACACCCGTGGACTTCGTCTTCCATGTGAAGGCGCATGCACTGATGACCGGTCAACCGACGGAGGTCGCTCGCCTGCCGCAGCCGCTCATCGACGCGCTGCCCGCCGCACTCGCCGAGAAGTCGCGCATCTACGCCAAGGACCTACCGTCGGAGCTGTACGACGCGGTGTGGACGCATTTCCTCGACGCCCTCGAGCCGCTGCGCCAGGCGGGGAAGCTGGGCGGCGTGCTGCTACAGTATCCACGCTGGTTCCTGCCCACTCCCGAGAGCAAGGCGCATCTCGCGGAATCGGCGGCTCGGCTGGCCGGCACAGCAGGCGCGGTCGAGCTCCGCAATGGCCACTGGTATGGAGGTGCGGACGGATCGGGGAAGGCCACGCAGTGGACGCTCGACATGTTGCGCGACCTGGGTCTCACCTACGTCATGGTGGACGGACCGCAGGCACTCGAGAGCAGCGTGCCCCCCGTGACGGGGGTGACGACGCCCGAGCTGGCGATGGTGCGTCTGCACGGGCGTCGCGCGGCGACGTGGGAGGCCGCGAAGGTCCCCACCGTGGAGCGCTACAGGTATCTGTACTCGCCGCAGGAGCTGGAGACGTGGGTCCCCAAGCTCGATGAAGTGTCGGCGCAGGCGCGCCGCACCACGGTGTTCCTCAACAACTGCTATGGCAACTACGGCACGACGAACGCGCGCGAGCTCGTGGCGCGACTGAGCCAGCCGTGACGGTCCGCGCCAGCGGGTGCGCAGATAAACAACGTTGCGTCAGACGTCCCAGCTGAGTGCCGCCAACGCGAGATCCGAGAGTGTGGCCCAGTCCGCCGGATAGTTGCGCACGCGACGCACCGCCAAATCGCTCGCAAAGATCAGCGAATAGCCGCTGCGGCGGTCGCACTCGGAGAACTTCTGCTCGGAAACGAGCCAACGCAGGCCGTCGGCATCGACGAAGGTTCGCGATTGTGCGTCCCGTGGCACGGGCGCAGTCGCCGCCTGATCGAATGAATTGCTCATGGTGACTTGCCAGCACCAGAGAAAGGTCGCGTGTCCGCGAGGTTGCGCGACGCGCATGCGAACCACCAAAGCTGAACGATGACGGATCGCCGGTCAACGTTCGCCGATCACTTCTCTTCGAGCGCGGCCGCCTACGCGACCTACCGGCCGCGCTACCCGGCCGCACTCTTCGCGTGGCTCGCCTCCGTCACGTCTGGCCGCGAGCGGGCATGGGACTGCGCCACCGGCAGTGGTCAGGCCGCGATCGGACTGGCCGCGTACTTCGACCATGTCGTGGCGACGGATCCGAGCAGCGGACGATCCGTTGGCCGCTAGCGATGCGGGTTGGGCGAGCCACGTAGATGCGTTCGACAAGAGCCCGCCATAGTCAGTGACAACTTCCGTGACACAGTAGCCACGGCTGCGGAGGGAGCTGAACAGATGACCGAAAGCTGCGGCACTTTCTTGCATAGCTGAGGATATTCTGCTGCATTTTGCCCGTTTACTGGCGAAATGCACGAAGATGTCTTGAAACTGGTCAGGAAGTCATGCCCGAAAGCGGGGGTCATTTCGACCAGTGCCGACAAGATTTACAGGGGATCCGTGGTCACCGTGACCGAATCGCAGCCGACTGATCAATTTGGCCTTGGCGTTGCCTAGAGAGGGCCTGCCTGCGTGATCCACCTGCGCAGTGCAACGATGGCCGGCGGTCTTCCTTCGCGACGTTTGCGATCCGTCCGGCCCAAGACAGATCCTCTACCCGGGCTCGGCCCGACAGGAATGACCCCATGAAGATGTCAAAGCGAGTACGCCTTCTCGCGGCGATCGTGGGCTCGGGGATTGTGGTTGCCTCGAGTGCAGCATGCGGCGGAGACGGGATTGCACCGCTCACCCAGCCCAGTGTGGAATCATCGGCACGGCTACTGGCCTTCGTCCCATCCGCTCCGAGCAACGCGCTCGTGAGCACCAGGCTCGTCGGTGTCGCGGACGGGACCTACAACTTCACGATCAATCCGACGGTCGACCAGGTGGTGACGCTCGGACCGAACCGACTCGAGCTGCCGGCGTACTCGGTGTGCGGCCTGGGTGTTTCGGGCTACGGCGCGAGCTGGTGGGACATCGGATGCAACCCGCAGCGTAGGTCGTTCACGCTCACCGTCACCGTTCGGAACGCGAGCACGTCGTACGCGTCGATCGACTTCCAGCCGGCGATGCGGTTCAACCCGACCACAAGCGTCTCGCTGCACTTCTACGTGCCGGACCTCACCGCCGCCAATGCGACGACGTGGAACATCCTGTACTGCGCGAGCGCCAACAGCCAGCCGGGCAAACGCTACCCCACGGGCGGCCAGACGGCCGGCGCCAATTGCGTGAACGAAGCGCTCACCGACCCGAGCCTCGCGACGAAGGCCGATTACGGGGCGAGCATGCTCTCCCGCCGCATCAAGCACTTCAGCAGCTACATGGTCGACGGAGGCTACCTCGTCACCGACTGACGCCAGGCGACCGATGCAGCACCGAAAACACTGCATTCGAGCGTAACGACAGCCGGTGGTGGAGCGTCAATGACGCGACACTACCGGCGGTCGTGCTTCGGCGCTCCTCTCCCGATCCACTGCCTTCCTTCCCGCTGGCGTCCACCCCAAGAACTCGTGGCCTCGTCGACTGACGGCACCGCTTCGGCCCGTGCCGCGCATCTCCGCCTGGTGGATCCGGCGGCGAATCATCCTTCGGCGCGCGCGCTGATGGATGAGGGTCGTGCGCTCGACAAGCTCGGGCGGCGCGCCGAGGCGCGCGCCCGCTACGAGGAGGCGCTCCGTTCGCTGGAGACGCCCTCGCCGGGACTCTCGTCCATGCTGCTGCGCTGGATCGCGCGGTCCTACGAGGTGGACGCCGACTACGCGTCGGCGGGAGAGTGCGCGGAAGCCGCCGTCGCCACCGCGGAGCAGGGAGACGATCGCAACGCCCTCGGCCACGCGCTGAACGTGCTGGCCGCCGTGCGCTGGCGGCAGGGAAATCTCGAGGACGCGGAGCGCCTGTTTCACGAGGCACTGCGCCGGGGCACGAGCTCCACGGATCCCCGCCTGCAGGTCGACGTGATGACGAACCTCGGCTCGCTGGCGCAGATTCGCGGCGACTTTCGCGAGGCGCTCCGCTGCTACGAGGAGGCGCTCGCGCACGGCCGATTGCACTCGCTGCTCGACAACATCCTGGGCACGCTCAACAACCTGGGGCTGGCCAACATGGCCCTGCACCGGCTCGATGCCGCGGAGGAGGCGTTCAGCGAGGCGCTGACGATCGCCAACGCGCTGGGCGGGCTCTCGTTCCGCATCCAGCTCGAGGTCAACTGCGCCGCGCTGCAGATCGAGAAGGGCGAGTTCGCCGATGCCAAGCGCCGCTGCGACCGCGCGATGAAGCTGGCCGAGCACCTGGGCGACTCGCGTGCGAACGGTGAGGCGGAGAAGGTGTACGGCGTGATCGCGCGCGAGACGGGTGATCTGGCGGCGGCGGAGGTGCACCTCGTTCGCGCGCGCGACCAGTCGACCGCGGTGAACGACCTCGAGCTCGAGGGCGACGTGAACCGCGAGCTCGCCGAGTTATACGGTCGTCTGGGACGCAGCCGGGAGACGCTGCAGGCGCTCAACCGCGCACATGCCTGCTTCACGCAGTTGCGTGCGCGCCACGAGCTGGCCGACGTCGGACGCCGCATGACGCGGCTCGAGGGCGACTTCCTGGACGTGGTGCGTCAGTGGGGCGAGTCCATCGAGTCGAAGGACGCGCACACGCAGGGACACTGCGAGCGCGTCGCGGATCTCGCCGGTGCGTTGGCCGCGAAGGCGGGGTTCGACGAGAGCTCGCTGTTCTGGTTCCGGATCGGCGCGTTGCTGCACGACGTCGGCAAGCTGATCGTGCCGGCCGAAGTGTTGAACAAGCCGGGGCAGCTGACCGATGAGGAGTGGGCGCTCATCCGCCAACATCCCAGCGCCGGCGTGGAGATGCTGGCAGAGGTGGACTTCCCCTGGGACGTCTCGCCGATGGTCCGCAGTCACCACGAGCGATGGGACGGCCACGGCTATCCCGATCGCCTGGCGGCGACCGAGATCCCGTTGTCGGCGCGCATTCTCTGCATCGCGGACGTCTACGACGCGCTGACCACGGAGCGCAGCTACAAGCGGTCGTTCTCGCACATCGAGGCCATGGAGATCATGCGCCGCGAGTCGGGCAAGCAGTTCGATCCGCAGCTGTTCGCCAAGTTCGAAGAGCTGGTTCGGCGCGGCACGCACAACCCGCCGCCGGCCACCGAGCGAGTCGCGCCGGCCCCGCGCGCGAGCACCGCGGTCGCCATCGCCGAGGAAGATGATCTCACCGGCGCGCTGGTGCGGCGCGCGTTCGTGAACGTGACCACCGCGGTCCTCGCCGAGCGGCGGCGGACCGGCGCGATGGTCTCGCTGCTCGTCATCGACGTCGACCAGTTCAAGGCGGTGAACGACAACTACGGGCATCTCACGGGCGACGACGCGCTCCGGCAGGTGGCGGGTGTGATTCGCGACCAGGTGCGGCCCGGCCAGTACGTGGGCCGGTACGCGGGCGACGAGTTCGTCGCGCTCCTGCCGGGCATGGACAGCGAGGCGGCCCGTCTCCTGGCCGACCAGATCCGGGCAACGACGGCCTCCCTGCCGATCCCGCTGCGCGAGGTGGTCGGTCAGGTGATGACGGTGACGGTCTCGATCGGCGTGGCGACCGCGCCGCTTCACGGCGACACGTTCGAGAGGTTGTTCACGGCCGCCGACCGCGCGCTGTTCGACGCCAAGCGCGAAGGGCGCGACAAGGTGGTGCTCGCCGGCGCCGAGACGGATGGGCCGCCCGAGCTCGTGTTCACGCGCTTCGTCGGTCGGGCGGCGGAAATCCGCTCACTGGTCACGGCGCTCGACCAGAGCGTGCAAGGTGCGCCCCAGGTGCGAGTCGTGATAGGCGAGGCCGGCGTCGGCAAGTCGACACTGATCCGCCAGCTGTTGCCGGAAGCACGGCTGCGCGGCGCCGTGATGGTCACCGGGCGTGCGATGGAGTCGGAGAGTCGCGCGCCGTACGGACCGTGGGCGGAACTGGTCCTCGCGCTACACGAGCTCGGGATGGCACCGAGCAGGCCCTGGCCGATGCTCGAGCGTCTCGTGCCGGCGCTCGCGGCGGGCACGGCGAGCGCTGGCGCCGCGCCGTCTCCCCTGGATTCGACGCAGGGGCATCAGCTCATGCAGGAGTTGATCTCGTTCCTGCGAGGCGCGAGCGACATCCGCCCCATCGGTCTGGTGCTGGAGGACATGCACTGGGCCGATTCCACGAGTTGGGACGTGCTGGAGTACGTCCTCGCCCAGCTCACGACGGAGCGCATCTTCATCGCGCTGACGGTGCGCAGCGAGGAAGCGGCCTTCGGCGCGGTGCGCGAGCGCCGGCAGCGCCTCTCACGCGACGAGCGCGTACGGGAACGCCCGCTCGCGCGCCTCACGATCGACGAGATGCGGACCTGGCTGCAGGAGTCGTTGCATCGCGCCGAGGTGGGCGAGGAGCTGCTCGACTTCGTGCTCCGCTACACCGAGGGCAATCCCTTCCTCGTGACGCAGCTCGTGCGAATGCTCGCCGAGGAGAACGTGTTCTCGCACAACGGCACAGCGTGGGTCTGGACGCTGCCGGCGTCGCTGGCGCTGCCGGCGGGGATGTCGGATCTCGTCGGGCGGCGGTTGAATCGTCTCCCGCACGACGCACTCCGCATCCTCGTGACGGCTGCGGCGATCGGACGCACGTTCACGCTCGGGTTGCTGGCCGAGGCGGCAGGGGTCTCCATGGATGCGGTGCTCGACGCGGTGGACAGTGCGCTCGCCGCCTCCGTGCTCGAGCCCGTGCATGAGAAGACCGACAGCTATCAGTTCGCACACGCGCTGCTCGTCGACGCGATCCTGCGCTCGGTGAGCCCGGCACGGCAGCGACTCACGCACGAGCGTGTCGCGGAGCTGCTCGCCGTGCGCACGCCGGACGCGGTCGAGCAGATCGCCTCGCTCTTCGCGCGCAGCGGCAACTCGCCCAAGGCCTACGAATGGTGCTCGCTCGCGGCGGCGCGCGCCCTCTCGATGTATGCGCTCGACTTGGCGACGGAGTTCCAGCGATGCGCACTCGACCATGCCGGGACGGACGACGAGCGGTTCCTGGTGCACGGTGCGCTCGCCCACGCGGCGGAGCTCTCCGGGCGATGGGTGGACGTGGAGCGCTCGTGCGACGCGATGCTTGGCATGACGGGCGTGCGCGAAGACGCGGCGCGCGCGCTGCCGGTGGAGCAGCGCCGGCTCCAGGCCCGCGTGCGGCTCGGGCGGAGCACTGGTGACATGGAGCGGGAGTGCCGCGACCTCCTCTCGGTAGCCGAATGTCTGGGCACGCTCAGCGACGTGGTGCGCACGCGGTCGATTCTGGTGCAGACGCTCGAGCGGCTCGGCCAGTCGGACGAGGCCATCCGGATCGCCGAGGAATCGCTCCGCTGCGCCGAGACGAGCGGCGACGAGTCGCTGGTCGCCGAGGCGATGCACCGGCTCGCGCACACCCTGCTCGCGGTGCGTCCGCCAGAGGCGATGGAACTGCTGCAGCGACTGATCGTCCAGTCGCGGAATTCGGGCAACCGGATGCTCGAAGCGCGCGCGTTCCTGCTGGTGGGCGTGGCGCGCCTGCGTGCGCGCGACGACGTCGGGAGCGCGGACGCGTTCCGCGCCGCACTCAGGATCGCGCTCGACGCGCAGGTGCTCGACGTGGCGGCGGGCGCCTCGATGAACCTCGGTGTCATCGAGATGCGGCGCGGCGATTTCTCGGCGGCGCACACTGCGTACAACGAAGCGCTTCGGCTGTACACGACGCTTCGCAACAACTCGCATCGGCTGACCGCACTATACAACCTGGCGAATCTCGAGTGGGAGCGCGGGGACGCCGAAGCCGCCGCGTCGCTCTATCGCGAGACCACGGTGCTGGCCGAGCAGCTCGGCGCGGACGACATCGCGATCGGAGCGCATGCCGGATCGGGGATGGTCGCGCTTCGCCTGCATGATTCGTCCACGGCGCGCTCGTCGCTGCTCGCGGCGCAGCGCCTGATGGGCCAGCGCGGCGATTGGTGGTTCCAGGGACGCGAGCGCCTCGAGTCACTGACGATCCGTCTCGCCACGCAGGGCGGTAACCACGAGCTCGCGCGCGCGCGGTTCCGCACGGCCGTCGAGCGGCTCGAAGCGATGGACGTGTATACCGCCGCGTGGATGGTGGCCGACTGCGCCGCCGAGGTGGCGGAGCACGACGTCGACGTGTGGCCGACGGTGAGCAAGTTCGCCGAGCACAGCACCGTGCAGCAGTTCGTGCCATTGTCGGCGCGGTACACCGCGCTACGCGACCTCGCGGACCGCCTCGGCAGCGATCGGATGCGCAAGGGGCCTGATGAGGCGTCGGAGCCAGACGCGGACGAGCCGCTCGCGGTGGGCGAGGCGTAGGCGCCGGCTACCGCCTGGCTTCCCAGTCGATCAGAGGCGCATCACGCACGGCGGATTGCACCGCGTCCGCGACGTCACGCCGGAGCTGTGGATGCCGGGTGGATTCACCGCGCGAGTTGACACGGTTGGTCAGGATGACGACGAACAGGCCGCGCTCCGCATCCATCCACATGGATGTTCCCGTGTAGCCGGTGTGGCCGAAGCTGCGCGGCGAGAAGTAGCGCCCCGCGCTGGAGACGGTCGAGGGCGTATCCCAGCCGAGCGCGCGGCTCGCGCTCGGATCCTGCGGCGCGGTCCAGCGCGCAAGCGTGCGCGGCCCGACGATGCGCGTGCCGGCGAGTGTGCCTCCGTCGAGCAGCAGCTGCGCGAACATGGCCAGATCGCGCGCCGATCCGAACAGGCCGGCGTGGCCCGCCACGCCGCCCATGGCCCACGCGTTGGGATCGTGCACGGCGCCGTGCAGCTGTCCGCGCAGCGTGTCCAGCGCGGTCGGTGCGATGCGCCGGCGGAGCGCGGCGTCCATGGTGTCGGGCGTGAAGCGAGTGGACGTCATGCCGAGCGGGCCGAAGATGCGCGAGGCGGCGAACGCGTCCAACGTGGTGCCCGTGATCCGCTCGATCACTGCCTGGAGGAGGATCAGGTCCCAGTCGCTGTACACCATCTGCGTGCCGGGAGTGAACTTGAGCGGGCGCGCATTGATCTGCGCGAGATACTCGGCGCGGCCGCGAAATTGTCGGTAGAGTGGCGCGAACGCTTCCATGCCGCCGCGATGCGTGAGGAGCATGCGCACCGTGATCCCCGCCTTGTCCGGCGCGTCGAACTCGGGCACGTAGCTGTGCACCGTGCGCGACACGTCGAGCTTTCCCTCCTCCTCGAGGATCATCGCCACGGTCGTGGTGGCGATGACCTTCGTGAGCGAGGCGAGATCGTACAGCGAGGTGGGGTCGGCGGCGGGCGAGCCCGGCTCGTAGCCGAGAGTCCCGTACCCCTTGAGATGGATCAGTCGCCCGTAGCGGCCGACGGCGACGACTGCGCCGGGCGACATCCCTTCGGCGAGGGCCACGCGCACGATGCTGTCGAGTCGCGCGGGCAGATCGGCGGCCATCCCGACGCTAGCCGGCGAGGCGGGGACGAGTGCGTCGACCGTGGCGAGCCGCGGCGCAGCAGTGGACGCGGGCGTCGGAGCGGTGACCAGGGTGCGGCCGCACGCAGCAAGCAGGAGGGGAAGGACGAGCCGAAGAGCGATGCGCATGAGAATGGGAACGGGGTCCGACGCGAAGATATCCGCCGGCCCGCGAAGCGGCTCGACGCTTGCGCCGCCGGAGACAATTTCCCGGGGATTCTCGCGGTCGGGGAGGGGCAGTGGCGAGTGCCGATCACACCGGCTCGCTGACGTCGAAGCGAAGGCCGCTCGCGCCCTCGCCGCGGCCCGGCCGCTTGCGGCGCCCGAGCCAGAGCAGCGAGCGCCCGTCGAACCATCGCGCGAACTGGAACGCCCGCTCGACGACGGCGCCCTCGCGCGGCACCTCTTCCTCTTCGATGCGCAGCGGAGCTTCCACCTCCGCACCCTGACGAGGATCGGTTCTGAGCAGAAGTCCGCGAGGGTGCACGGCGCGCCGCGCGCCGTCGGCATCGGTACGCAGAATGGTTCGGCGCTGGAGCTGGATCACCGGCGTCGCGCCCGGGCTGCTTCCCTCGGCCGGCACCGGAACGAAGGGAATCCAGTGATCGGGCACCGAGGTCGCGAGGCGATAGACGAGCGCCGCGTCGGCCGGCGGCTCGCTGAATTGTAGAAACGACGCGCGCCGGGATACCTCCGTCGCGCGGTCGTACGCATCTCCCGACGGGCCCTGCACGCGCCGCTCCACGCCCCACGCGAGATTGGCCATCTCGTCGCGGAACAGGGCGACCTCCTCCACCGAATCGCCCTGCAGCGATTGCGCGAGTGTCGGCGCGAGGAAGAACTGATCGCGCGCCGCATTCGATCCGCTCAACTCGAACACGCTCCACGCCGTGTCCGACGTGTTGCGCGACCGCGGAATGGGCGTGACGACGCCGAAGGTGTCGACGACGTCGAACGTCGTCGCCCGGAAGAACGCGCCGACCGGCAGCCGCAGCGGCACTACGAACCAGTCGTTGCCGAAGACGAGTGAGAACTCCATCAGCAGCATCCGCGTGAGATCCGTCGGGCCGGCGTCGATGCCGCCGAAGTGGACGCTCGCGTCCTCGAACTCCCAGTACCGGTCGGCCGGCTTGCCCGGGAACTCGACGGGCGCGGGAAGCATCGGCCGCATCCTGAGCAGCGCCGGCGCGGCGAGCGCCCCTCCCCCCAGCGACACGCGCGACGCTCCTGGATCGATGGCATCCACCGAGTACCAGTCGAGCGTGCCGTCGGTGTATTCGTCGGCGACGACGATGAGCTCTCCGCTCGACGTGCGCGCCGACGCGGAGAACGCATACTCCTGCCGCCGCGCATTCCACGCGCCATCGGTGCCCGCCTCCTGCGTCTCGACGACGGAGCCGTCGTACCAGGTGAGCCAGCGCCGGAGCACGTCGAGCGCCGCCGCTCGCGCGTCTGCGGGAATCACCGGAGTGGCGGGAAGCGATGCGAGGACACCATCGGCGCCGCGTCGTATCGCGAGGGCCGCCGCGAGCGCGACCCCGTCGAGCGCGCGACCATTCGCGATTGCCGCCCACTCCGCCTGCATCGCGTCCGCGTCGTCCCCCGCCGGCGCGACGGCGAGCGGATAGGCGGCGATGAAGAGGTCGCGCAGCGTGGCCAGCTTGGCCACGCCGAGCATGCGAAGGAGATGCACGCCCGCGCCAGCGGCCGATCGCGCGTGACGCCGACGCACCGGCTCGCGTTCGATGACCGACTCCAGAGGAAGCGCGCCGACGTCGTACGCGGCGGCACGCGACGCGGAGTCGACACCGAAGGCACCAGGGGCATAGCGCGCGATCGGTGCGCTCTCGCCCTCGATCCGCACTTCGATCGGCGTCCCTGCATCCTCCCCGGCGAACTCCAGGAACTGCCATTGCCTCGCGAGGAACCAGAGCGGATCGGCGACGGGCGCGGCGAGTGCCGGAGCGAGATCGGTCGAGAGGGGCAACGGCTCGAGCCGCGTCCACGCGGAGAGCGCCGGCCTGACGATTCGCTCCGGAAAGGCGATCGTCGCATTGGTGAGAACGAAGTTCTTCATCGCTCAGCCCTTGCCGAGAACGGTGGCCGTCGCCGCATTGATTGCGGCGTACTTGAGCACGAGTCCGTCGAGATCGACCGCGGGCACGTCCGGCGACGCGGAGACCGGAAGATACAGCGCAGGCAGCACGGTCCCGATCCACTCGATGTGCTTCGGACCCACAGCGCGAAGGCGCGCGAGATCGTGTGCCTCGCTCACGGTGTCGAGGATCGCGTCGACACTCCAATTCGCCATGCCGACGCTCGCCGGCGTGGCGAGCACGATCGCCTGCGGCGCGCGAGCGTTCGGCGCATCGAAGTGGAAGGCCACGCCCGTCGTCTCCTCGCGGCTCGGCACCACCTCCGACCAACCGTCCAGGAAGATGCCGGCGAGCGGCTTCCTCACGTCGATCGCTCCCGTGGTGTGCGCGACGATCGCGAGCTCTCCCTCCGGCGCGACGCCGCCAGTGAAGGGCAGTGCTACCCAACGCTCGCCCACGACGTGCGGCAACTGCACGACCGCCAGATCGGATGGCGTCGTCGTGGAGCCGAGCATGTCCGCTGCCGAGAGCACGCGTGCGAGTCGTCCCGCGCCCGGCCGAACGAGCGACATCTGCTCGAGCCACGCCCACGGCGCGAGCTCGTCGGCGCCGGTGAGCGTCGCACGCGCCTTGAGGGAGGCGGCGAGGGGAACCGCATTGCGCACCACGAAACGAGGCAACACGGGGAAGTGTTCGCCCATGACGGCCCTGATCCGCGCGACGGCGAGCTTGACGCGCTCCTGCGGCGTGGTCGTGGCCGAACCGGCGGCAGCGACAGCGGCGC
The DNA here is from genome assembly GCA_039920785.1 of Gemmatimonadaceae bacterium. GTDB lineage: Bacteria > Gemmatimonadota > Gemmatimonadetes > Gemmatimonadales > Gemmatimonadaceae > AG11. The sequence continues at coordinate 17,716 of JBDSDB010000112.1, read as the reverse complement.
GCTCACGCGAAATTGCGCCCCGCATCTCGGCCACCACCGCGGCCGACTGGGTGCGCATCGCCGCGACGACGACGGGCGCGGCACCGATCGGCGGGACGCGCGGCACGGCACTGCGAACACCGAACGCCGCCGCCGGCTGCAAGGCTCTCCGCAGCGACGCGACGCTCGGCCTCTCCACGGCCAGGGCCGCGTCGACGGCTCCGAGCGCGGCGATGAACTTCGTGAGCAGCGCGTCGGCGCGGGCGGCGACCTCCACGTCGTCGAGCGCCTCCTCGTCGCCGTCCTGTGGAAGCAGAAGGTCGGCGGCCGTGGCCGGCCGGTGCGACGACACCAGATCGTAGATCCACCGCATCAGCGCACGGAACGCCGCGAGACCGATCGTTCCGGGCGGTGAGCCAACGGGCGCATCGTTGCCCAGTACGATCTCCGTCGCCTCCGTCGCCCCCGTGACCTTCTCGGCGAAGGCGGCGATGAGACGCTCATCGAGCTCCGACGTGCCTTCGTTGCCGGGAGCGGCGCTGGCGAGAACGAGCGACAGCGGGGAGAGGCCGAGCGCCGCGAGCGGAATCGTGAGACTCGATGCCGGGTTGGCGACGGAAGCTGCGAAGGCGACGCGTCCCGGCTCACCGATGATGCGCGCGATCCACGCGTTGAGCTTCGGCTCGGCCGCGGCGCGTGCATCGTTGGACAGGGTGCGCCACGCTGGCGACACGGCGTCGGCACCGATGAGCACGAGCACTCGATGCGCGAGACCACGTCCCGAGCGCGGAGTGCGCACGAAGTCCATCGCGGGCGCGCGTTCGTGTCGATCGAGCGCGGCGAGCACTCCCCCGGCACGCTCGGAGTTGCCGAGCACCTGCTGATGGACCGCTTCGGCGATCATGACGTCGGCGACGGCGTCGTAGAGGTCGGCGAGCCGATCGAGCTCCGCGCCGATCGCATCGCGGTCCGCCTGTGGACTGCCGGGCAGGATGGCGGCGAGAAAGCTGGTGCGCTCCGCGCGCCAGCGTTCGAGCAGCATCACACCGTCGACGACGTCGCGCGCGGCGATGTTCTCCGACGCCGAGCTGCTCGGCGCGGCCTGCGTCTCGCTGCGGAGCGGCGTGGCGCGGCGGATCGGCAGAATGTATCGAGCGAGGGTGAGACTTCGCGTGCGAAGCGCGCGCTCGAACCTGTAGCCGAGGATCGCGGCGAGCGGCTGTCCCTCGCCGACGCCGTCGAGGATCGTCAACGCCGCGCGAACGCGAGCCGAGCTGAGGTCGATGTCGAGCGCGCGATGCTCGTCGTCGTCGTGCGCGAGATGACCGCTGCGAAGCACGGCCGCCGTCGCCGCCTGGCCCAGCGACGGCGCGTGCAGAAAGCCCTTGCTCGTCGGCGCGCTCGCGGGTTGAAGGTCGTCGAGCCATCCGTACGCGCCGACGTGGATCCCGACCGGCGCCGCGGCGCGGAGGGCGGAGAGGCGTCGCGTGGCGAGCGACGTGTACCAGGCGTCGAGGCGGTAGGCGTATGCGTCCAGCAGCCCGCGGAGTCCGCGCTCGAGCTGATCCACCGGACGGGTGGCGAGCCACTCGAGGCTCGTGAGTGCCTCGCCCAGCGATCGATAGTCGGCGACGATCGGCGCGCCCTTCCGCACGACGTTCGTGACGAACTGCCGCACCGTCTGCGCTCCGGTGACGGCGGGAATCACGATCCTCGCCGCTTCGGACGGCGCCGTGACGAGGACGCCGGCGCCGGCCGCCGGTCTGGCGACGGCTTCGATCGCGACGTACTCGGACGGGGGAGCGACCGCCACGGCGGGAAGTGCGCTGATGACGCCGGACGTGACGCGATGGCGGTCGATCGTGCGAATGTCGCCGCGATGGAGCTCGCGCCCAATCGCGTACGCGGTGAGCGACTCCAGCAGCGCGCTCGCGTTCTCGCGCGCCTTGATCGCGTCGTACGTCCCGCTCCCTCGCGCGACGTCGGCGATCTCTCGCAAGTAATTCTTCGAGAGCGGAGCGCCCGGAACGGGCGTGCCGGCCTCCACCAATGGCACGCGGAGGGGCCTTCCCGTCTGGTGCACGGTGAAATCGGAGATCAGAGGGCGGCGAGGCCACTTGATGCTCGTGCCGAGGAGATCGATCGTCCGCTCCAGCGTTGCCGCCTGCCTCGCCAGACCGACCGTCGCATTGACGGCGAGCGGGCCGAGCACCGAGCGGATCCTGAACGTGCTGGAGAGCGGCGTCGTCTGGAGCAGCGACGTCAGGTCGTCGTCGAGATTGCCGGTGCGCCCGAGGCGCGGTACGCGTGCGGTGCCGTTCGCCCAGAACGGACGGAGCTTCTCGAGGAGGCCGAAGAGCTCCTGCTCCAATCGATCGTCCGCCGCAGGGGTGTATCGCCCGCGCGCAACGACGGGGAGCACGCCATACGGCTGCTTGCCGATCCGCAGCGCGGGATACGGACCAGCGGGAAAGAGATGTGTGCGCGCGTGGTCACGAACCAGGCCGGTCGCCGCGTCAGTGAGGTTGGGGCTCATGAAGTCGGTGAGATACGCGCCGAGCGTACTCTCCCACAGCAGTGTCGCGAGGTGCGAGGCGGCCTCCTGGTCGCGACTCGTCGCACCCGGAACGCCCGTGAGGAGATCGTCGCTGGCCGGCACGATTCCGAGCGCGCGGAAGAAGCGATCAATACCGCTTCCCGCGATGGCCGCGACGGTGGGGTGCTTCTCCGGATCGAGCGCGTCGGCCAGCGCGCTGCTGGACGTCGACCCCGGTCGCGCGCGCGAGGTGTCGTTGGTGGGCGTTCCTGGCTCGAGCGCCGAGAGGCCGTCGGTGTGGACGTGGCTGGCGAACAGCGTGCGCAGCGACTTCGCGCCCAACTCGGGCGAGAGCTTCCAGTCGACGCCGATGACGAGAAGGCGATCGATCCTGGGGTCGATCCTCGCGTTGGGAATCACGGGTCTCGGGATGCGAACGGCCATCCCCGACTTCTCGGCGACGTCGAAGTCGACGAGCCAGCGCGCGGTGGGCTGGAGCGGCATGGCGTCATCGGCGACCGGAGTGGTGTCGGAGTCCGGTGCCAGCGTCACGTCGAGCGTCGTCGACACGGGGGCCGACCACTGCCGGAAGATCTCTGCGCCAGCTTTCTGGCCGACGACGAGCCACCGCTCGGGAAGCGCGGTCGCACGCGCCGCGCGCGACCACTCGGCGTCCTGCAGCGCGACAGTCGGGAAGATCGGCGCGACGGTGGGCGAGATCTGCGCGAGGTTCGTCGGTGTGAGCTGCCGGAGGACCCATGCCGCGCGCGCCGGCCCCATCGCCGCGCTCAGGGATGTCCACGGCGTCGTCGACCGCGTCGCCGCGTTCGGCTCGGCAAAGCGCTGCCTCCAGTACTTCATCCCCGCATCGCGCTCGGCCGAGGTGAGGAGCGGCTCGTGCGCGTCGATGTGCACTTGATCGGGGAAGATGCGGACCAGCAGCGCATTCGCGACGAAGCGTGCCTCGAGGCGCACGGGAAGGAGCGCGATCGGGACCGTGCCGGCGAGCGCGGCGACGGCAGCTTCGAATTCGTCAGCCATGGACGGTGATGGTCATGGTACGGTGAGCATCGATTTCGCGTGGATCGCGACGCGCATCGGCTTCTGGATGGTGATCGAGGCGAGATGCGCGGCATGGTCGACGAACCGTGCTCCCGTCCGCACGATTCCCGCGAGCGGATTGCCGGCGATCCGGAGATAGGCGCCCGGCGACGTGCCCGTGTGCTCCCATGTCGCATCGGACCAGGTGGCGAGCGCGGTGACGGTGCCGCCGCGCGGCAGCTCGTCGAAGCCGAAGCGCGGCTCGGTCGGCTGCTCCTGGAGGACGAAGAACCAACCCTCTCCCTGCGAGAGATCGGCATCGGTGAGATCAAAGCCGACGAACGCGACGTCGGCGCCGAGGACGCCCGAGAAGACCGGCTTCTTGAGATCGGCCGCGGCGGGCGGATTCGCGAGCGCGTTGTTTCTCGCGCGCCAGGCGTAGATCGCGGTGTTCGGGTAGCGGCGGAGTAGCCGACCGCGAACGAGTAGGGTGATCTGTCCACCGGCGCCTCCGCGACTGTTCGCGCCCAACGCGCGCCGAGGGTTCCACTGGTGGATCGGCGGGATGTCTGCCCCGCCGTCGTTCCACGCCCAGAAATGGCGGAACGGTGTTCCGCGTTGATCCGTGGGAAACGATTGCCAGAGCAGCTCGCGATTCATCTCCACGTTGAGGCCGGCCATCAGCGATTCCACGAAGCGCGGGTTCGTCTCGAGCAGCGTGATCGCGTCCTCGGGGATCTCTCCGACGCCGGGGAGAAAGCGCTCCGGAGCGAGTGCTGCGAGATACGTGTAGATCGGCACATCGATTTCCGGCGCGGCCATCACGCGATCGATCGTCGGCGCGACGAGGATGCCCGTCGGCGCCGCGGTCACGAGGTTTCGCTTGCCCGCGACGACCATCGTGGCGAGGCGTGCGGCGATCGTCACGCGCGGATTGGTGCGCGCGATGAGCGCGTTGCGCGCCGGCGCGATGCCGAAGGGGACGATCGTCCGAGCGACGGGCGGCGTCCCGATCGTTCCGGAGGGCGCGAGGACGGACACGGCGCGCTCGAGACGCGTGATCGTCGCGATGTCCTTCACGGCGTCGGGCATGACGAGCACTCCGCCCGTGCCCGTGGGCCTCGTCGGCCGCGTCGGGTCCGTGGGCTCGGTGGGTTCGATGGGTGGCCGCCTCGGTCCGATCGGCTCGATCGGTTGCAGCGGCTCCGTCGGCCTGAGGGGTCTCCTCGGCTCCAGAATGTCGTCGCGCCCGATCGGCCTCGCGGCGCGCGCCCGCTCGATCACCTCCGTCGTGGGGAGCACCCGCTTCCTCACCACCTCGCTCAGCGAACCGAAGATGGTGCGGCCCGGCGTGGTGACGGTGCTGAGCTCCTCGCGCACGGCGGTGACATGCGCCTCCACCAACATACCCGACGTTCGGAGATCGGGGCGCACGACGATCGTCGGCGCGGGGGCCGACGTGAGGGCGATGGAGTCGTCGCGCAACTGTCGAACGAACGACGCCGGCACCGCGGTGAAGAGTCCGAGCGAGGAGAGATCGATCGCCGCTTCGCCGGTGGCCGGGATGGGCAGCGTCTGAAGCGCCGGAATCCCCTGCAGTCCGTGCGGCACGAAACGCGTCGGATCGACGTCCAGCTCACCTGTCGCGAGCCGCGCCACGGCGCGCACTCTCGCGCCCGCAGTCGCGGCGCTCGGCGCCGTGCGCTGGATCGCGGCGCGCAGCACGGACCGCTGCGGGCTGGTGAGACGGCGGAGCGCCGGGTCGACGGACGCATTCGGGAGACTCGAGCGAGCGATGGTCGCCGCGATCGTCGCGGCGCCCTGCTTGATGCGCGAGTGGAGCGGCGCCAACACCGCGAACAGTCTGTCGGCGGGAAGCGCGGCAAGGTGCCGCGTGTGAATGCGCGTGAGCGTCTCCAACGACAGGCGCGCCCGGTTGAGCAGGCGATTCGCCTCGAGGATCTCTCCGACCTGTTCCCAGCACCACTGCATGAACTCCTGCTGGTTCACGCGCTCGATCTCGGCACCGAGTCCCGCGGCGGCGCGCGCGCGCGGATCGAGGTTGAGCTCTCGGAACCACGCCGGGAACGCGTCGGGGATCGTCTGCTGCCGCGCGTGCCACCCGCCGTAGACAGGCGGCCCGAGCACGGGCGTCGTCGGCGTGACGCCGGTCTCGCTCTGCGTGGCGCCGGCGTCGAGTGTGGCGCGGAGCGCCGCCTGGATCGACGGCGCGACGTCCGCCAGCGTTCCCGACGCACGGGCCGGCGCGCGAAGCGCACCGTCCATCTCCACGAAGGCTCCGCGCGCGTCGGGAGCGATGCGCGGCAGCTCGGGTCCGGCGTCGCCGACATACATCCGCGACACCCCGATGGTGTTCGGTGCGCGGAAGGGTTTCAGGCGCCGAGCCAGCGCCTCGAAATCGCCAGCGGGGCCGGTGGCGAACTCCCAGTGAAAGTAGACCGGCAGGCGGACGTCTGTCGTGATCGGTGTCTGCCACGCCGGCCCGAGCGGTGCGGAGGGATCGGGCGTGTCGCCAAGGCCGCGCTTCACGCCCGCGTCGAACGCGGGCACGAGACAGGCGGCGTATCGCTTTCCCGGCTCGAGCCGTCGTGGCGCGACGATGCGCGAGACGTTCATCGCCGGCTTCGCCGTGAGCTCGGCCGCGATGTTCAACGGACCCGTCGGCGCTATGACCTGGGCATGCGCCCACGCCCACGACTCCGCGAGATCCGGCAGCTCGGCCGCGCCGGCGCTGGAAACGACGATGACGGGGAGCGGCAGTCCCGCTTCGGCGCGCGGCGCGGCGACGACGGCGAGGTCGACCACGATCAGCACACACCAGGGCCGCAGGTGATCGTCGGATCCCGCCTTCGCGGGCGTGAACAGCCACGGGAAGTCCGGCGGATCGAACTCGATCTGCGGGAGGTAGTTCGGTTCCACGTCGGTGCTGCTCGGCCGTGGATCGGTCCTGATGATGAGGCGCGGATCCACACCGATCACATCGCCCGGCCCATAGACCGCCAGGTCGTACCGCTGTTCGGGAATGCTGCTCACGGTGAGGCCCACCGACACGGCGGCCCGCGATGGCAGCGCGCCGCCCGTGTCGACCGTCGCGATCCGATCGGCGAGCCCGCGCCGCGCCCAGGGGAGAAAGCGATACGTCGTCGTCGCCATGGTCAGGCCAGTGCGAGTTCGAAGGCTTCGACGAGCTGCGAGCGCTGCTCGTCGGCGGAATTGAAGCGCTGCTCGGCGATCATCGCCACGCTGCGCGCCTGCCCGTTCATCGAGATGGCAGTGTCGACTCCGAACGACGAGCGATCGGCGGCGGCGAGCGGGGCGGCTCCGATCTCGATGACGTTCTGCGTGCGTGCTCGCATCCGCTCATCCGCGCGTTGCGGCGCACGTGCCGCCGCGCCGTGCAGGGCGAGCACCAAGATGAGATCGTGATCGATGGCGATGCGTCGCAGCGTGACGTCGCGCCGCGTCTTCGTGAAGGGCGTCGCATCGTACTCGAGGTAGGCCGTCTCGTATTCCATGTCGTTCGTGATCACGCTCGCGCTCGTCCTGAACGCGTCGCTGCTGAACTCGACGCCGGCGTCCATCTCCTCGAACGACGGGCGCGTCAGCTTGTCTTCCTCGCTGACCTCCACGAACTGCGCGCGCGCGAAGTGCTCGCGGATCGGGACGCGGACCGCTGGCGTGCCCGAGCCCACCACGAGCGAGGTGACGTCGAAGCGGTTCGGACCGCTGATCTTCGCCTCGTCGAAGTGCTGGAGCGACAGACCGAGGGGCACGACGCGCTGGCTGAAGGCGAAACGCCCGAGCGGATGGGCGAGCGGCACGGTCTCGCCCACGCGCGGCGCGAGCGTCACCATCGCTTCGCTCCCAGCCGGAAGTTGCGCCGACCAGTTCTCCTTTCGCGCCAGCTCGGCCTGCAGCAGGTCCCGGACGCTCGCCGCGGCGATGGCCGCCTCCGGCAGCTCGCCCCACGACTCGTCGAACGACTTGTCGATGTCCCACCAGAGGATGGAGAAGGTGACCTTCCCCTTCACGTGCCAGAGGCCCGGCCCCTCCACGATGCCCACGCACTTCACAGCGGCCAGGCTATGGCCTTTGTAGGTGACCTCGACGCTGACCCGGAAGTCGGCGATGAAGTGCGTGTACGGTGTGCGATAGATCAGCACGTCGAAGCCGATCAGCCCCTTCACGCCGACGGGTCCGATCTTCGCCGTCGCGGTGAGCTCGACGCCGAACTGCAGCGTGCCGGGTGTCAGCGCGAAGTAGCCGACGAGCGTCAGGCTGAAGCGGCCGACCTTGAACGACGCGCCGAGCCGGGGGATCGCGCCGGAGATCTCGGCGGGGATGTCCTTGAACCGCGCATTGAACCCGCCGGCAGCGAGCAGGAAGCGTGGTTGCTCGCCGTAGTCGCCCCAGACGCCCAGCCCTCCGAAGATGTCGATGCCCGCAATCTTCGAGTCGCGGAGCGCGGCGAGAAATCCGTAGCGCTTCTTCTCGTAGTCCCAGAAGCCGAGGATGTCGACGACGAGCTTCACGACCGAGACCGTCTTGTCGCCCTTGGTCTTGCCGATCTCCACGCGGAGCTGGCCGATGAGAACGATGCGCGCGAGCGTCTCGTCGGTGCGGCCGAAGACGTTGTCGATCTGAAACAGGACGGCGAGACGGATGAAGACGATGCGCGGCGTGCCGAAGCCGAGATCGACCATCGGGCCGATGGTCAGACTCGAGGGCGACGGCGGAAAGAGCGTGCGCAGCCGGTTGAGGATGCGCGGTGCGTCGGCCACCGGGTTGGCGGGAAAAAGAATGTCGTCGAACGCCTTCGTCTTCATCCCCGCGATCAGCTGCGGGATGTCGATGCCGTGGCGAACGCCGATCATTCCGCCGACGCCGTCGAGCGTGAACCCGAAGCCGAGCTGGATCGGCGGGAACTGTCCGTAGACGAAGAGGAGCAGCGACCAGGTGTCGCCGCTCGACTTGATCATGCCGATCGCCTTCAGGCTGAACTTCCCGAACTGGAGCTCGAGCGCGCCCGCGTACTCGCCGTTGGCCGGATCGTGGTAGAGGTAGCCGCCGCCCTTCACGAAGCCCGCGTCGAGGCGCAGCCCCAGCCCGCTCGGCTCCTTGAAGCCGAGGCCGAGGTTGAGCGGCCCGAGGTTGCCGTTCTCCCGTCGGTCGACATCGAGCTGGAAGCCCATGCGATCCACGGTGGCGCTGAACGGGCCGATGTTCGCCGTGAACGCACCGGAGAGCTCGAGGCCGAAATCGCCTCCCGTGCTCGAGGGACCGAGGGCGATCTCGACGTGGTGCACGGTGAGGACGCCGGAGATGGAGCGGCCGACGGCGAGCGTGGCGCTGGCCTTCGTCCCTCCATCGAGCCGGAACCCGCCGTCGCTGTCGACGATCATGCCCACCGAGAAGCGAACCTTCGCTCCGTCGCCGGCAATGTCGCGCAGGAATCCGTCGCCGGAGCCCGGTGCGATCACCAGCTCCGCGTTCCGGAGCGCGGCGTGCACGCCGGCGCTCTCTTTCCACACGTCGATGCCGAGCTCCGACTCGTAGACGTCGAGGCGCGTTCCTGTCGGCTCGCCGATGCGGAATGCGGGCGTGTCGGGCGTGCCGCCAGTGATCCCGAACTTGAGAAAGGGCGTCGCCCCACCTCCCTGTACCGTGAGCGGCAGCGGCCCGTCGCCGAACGGGATGTAGATGTCGAACGCGTCGGAGAACCCCGTGTCCAGACGATAGGTGGCGTTCTCCTCTTCCTTGACGACTTTCAGCCCGCCGCCGAGCGCGAGGAAGAGACCCGGTCCGCCATGATCCGGCGGCACGTAGAGCATCGTGACCTGCAGCGACGCACCCGTCCCGGTGTCGTCGCCGATGCTGATCGTCGTCGTCCGCTGCTGCACGACATCGGCCTTCGGCGTCTTGCTGTCCGGCGAGGGATCCCAGCCGTAGAAGACGTCCACGTGGCCGGCTGCCTGCCCATCCTCCTCCTTGCTCTGGAACGCGTCGAAGAGCTGGAGAATGAGCGCCGACGCGAACGAGATCCGCTGCGCAAACTGTTCGCCGGACGGCAGATCCTCGCCGCGCAGGCTCCGGAACATTCGCGCCGGATCGATGATCATCAGCTTCTCGGTGTCGTCCTCGAGGAAGAGGATATCGCGCGCGAAGGCGAACAGCATCGGAAGACGAAGCCGTATCGAATCGGTCGCGGCCAGTGAGAGCAGCAGGTAGCTGACCTGCGCTGCCGGCGTGTCCACCGTCTCGAGCGTCGTGGCGAGCGCCTTGATCTCCTGCACCACGGCCTGCACTTCGGCGATCGTCTCGCTCAAAGCCTCCTTGTCGGGATCGAGCCCACTTGCGAACGCCTTGAACTTCGCGCTCTTCTCGGCGGGGATCTGCTCGCCCGGCTTGAGCCCGAGGTCCTCACGGATCGAGCGCGCGATCGCACCATCAGTGAAGAGCTCGACGATATCGTCGGCGGTGTCCTTGAACCAGCCGATGATGCGCGAGAAGATGTTCTTCTTCTTTTTCGCCTTGTCGTCGTCGGCCATCAGCGGAACCCGACTTTTGGCGCCGCTTCGGGGCTGGACGCGAGCGAGATGTCGTGCACCGTGCCTTCGGCGGGCGTGACACCTTCCGGCTCGCTCTCCGAGATGAGGGTGTGCCGCAGCGTGATGACCTGTCCGCTCTTCGAGAGACTGATCAATCCGAAGTTCGACTTGAACACCACCTGTCGCACGTAGTCCGCGCGTGTGATCGCCGTCGTCTGATGACGCGCGGCAAGTGCGCGATACGCCGTGAGCGCGCTCGTCTCCTTGAGCTCGTCCGACTCCGGGAGCAGCGGCTGCCGGAGCTTCGCGGGCACGTCGCTCTCCTTGCGCAGGTCGCGCACGAGCGAGAGACGCCACCGCCAATCGGGCGGCTTGTCGTCGGGAAAGTTCGTCCCGGCGGGCCAGCCGTCCGCCGGCACGATCGCCGGGGAGCGCGTGAGGCGGGAGCGTCGCCCGGGTGAGATGAACACCTCGGACGGTAGCAGCATCGACGACGGGCCGTCCCACCCGAGCCGGCTGAAGTTGAACACCTTCTCGAACAGTTGGAGAAACGGGTTCTGGCGGACCAGCAGCCTGACCACTGGCTTGAACTGGTTGCGTGCCGGGCTCGCCGTGAGCTGCACGATTCGGGACGGCGGCTTCCCGTCCTTCGTGTAGTAGTCGAGCGCGAGCGAGTAGGCGAAATGCACGTCGCCCGAGAGGATCACCGCGGATTGATACGTCGCGATGCGCTTGAGCAGCGCCTCACGGGCGACCTCGTTCGACGACCATCCCTCCGCGTCGTACTTCTCCGTGCCGATGTTCGCCTTCTGCGTGCCCGAGCCGTCGAGCCCCTTCCCGAAGTGCACGCTGTCGATGGCGAGTTGCGCGATGGGCCAGCCGAGCGAATCGATCAGGTCGGGGTTGAGCACGGGCGCCGCCGACACGATGAACACCACCTCACGGCCATCCGCGAGCGGGCCCGCGGGAATCTGCGCGTTGCGATCGAGGCCGACGAGATCGGGCGGGAGGTAACCCTGCCCAGTGAACTTCCGGCGCGTCCGCGTGTCGAGGACGATGACCTGCATCTTCGGCGCTGGCACGATGTAGTTCCACGTCGCCTGCTCGCCGAACGCCGCGCCGGTGACGCCGATGAGTGTGTCGATGCGCTCCGTCGGCGCGGCGGGATACGGCCCCACGCCCGCGAAGAGCTTCTCGACCTCGCCGAGCAGCTCCTTGTTCTTTTCCTTCTCGAACGCGAGCGGGTCGTTCCCCCATCCCTGAAACACGGCGTACGACATCACCGCGTTGCGCACGATCTGCCGCCCGAACGGTTTCGAGTAGACGCGGTTCGTCCACTTCTTACTCAGGTTCCAGTCGTCCGTGACGTCGTGATCATCGAAGATCATGTACGTGGCGACATTGGCGAGGACGCGCGCGACATGCGGAACGCCGATCCGGAACAGCTCCAGCCGATCCAGCGCCATGTTGTACCAGCTCGTCGATTGCTTCGCCGCGTCTCGCCACGCGACCGCCGACCCCTTGAACTTCTTCGCCTTCTCGGGTTCATCGAAGAACGGCCAGAGATCGATCGCCTCGGGTGGGAGCGGAAGGTACAGCTGATCCGGTGTGCCCAGCGCTCCCCACACGCGCGGGCTCCACACGGCCAGATACATCGCACAGTACTCGCCGTAGCCCAGGAGATGGTTCTCACCGTCTCCGGATGTGTAGCCTCCGAGTTGCAGTGTGAGCTTGTGCCGCCGATATGCCGGAAAGTTCGTCAGGTTCACATCGAACGCCTTGTCGATCGTCCCGCCGGATGGCAGCGGAGCCACCGCGCGCAGCTGTTCGGTCGGCCCGACGATCTGCTTCGACAGCTCCGACAGCATGAACAGCAGCGATCCGGAGAGATCGTCGGCATAGATCTGATCTCCCGTCATGAAGAGTTGCTGCGGACGCTCGGGAGACTGCAGCCGATCCTCGATGATCTCGTCGAGCCACGCGAGCGCGTCGTACCCGGGGCCGATCGTGTTACGGCAGCTGCACTGCGCGATTCGCGTCTGCTCGATCACGGGTGGTGGCGTGACGAACGACGGAAGGCGATCGGTGACGTAACCGAGCGCGAGTCCGAGCGGCCGGAGTCCGCGCTGCTCCTCGGGGATCGAGGACTCCGTCTCGTCGGCCAGAAGGCCGAGCTGCTTCAATCCCTTGCCGTCGACCGTGATGTCGTACGAGTAGATCGCTCCCGGCTGGAGCGGCAGCGCGGGTGCGTCCAGCTTGACGGTGACCAGCGCAACGTGGAGCTGCTTGCCGAAGCGACGCGTGGAAGTCGTCGTGGTTCCGGCAGCGGCGTCGCCCGTCGTCACCGAGCCGCCGATCGGCCCGGTCATCTGCGTGCCGCGCCAGATCGTTGCAGTGACGGCGCTCGACGGCGACGAGAGCGCGATCCAGAACGTGCAGAGCCTCGGCTCGACACGACGAACGATTGGTCCCGCGAGTACCGCTGGGAGGAGAGCCATACGTCGCCGAGTAGTCAGGCAGCGCGCTGCGCCCGGCATCGTCGCGCAGGCCACGTAGATCGAGTGCAGGGTTCGGGCAGCGGAGATGGTAGCCGCACCTGAGGCATCCCGCAAGCAGAGTGGTGCTGCGCGCAATAATCGATGTGGCGCACATCGTGCGGTCCGAAACGATACGCCACCGTCCGCGATGATCACGGACATCGGCGCAGAACCCGCCGGGACGTGATCCCGGCGGGTTCGCCTGTTTCAGGCTGACGGTCCGCGGAACGACCGGCGGATGCAGTGCCAACGCGGTACGCGGGCGACGACTATTACTGCCACTACTCCCTCACGCCATTGCCGAGAGCGCCACTAGATGCGACGATCAGATGCGTCGCGCTCGGACAGGATGCGAAGTTGCCGCTCAGACCGGTATCAGGCCAGACACCTCCGTGATTCGACCCATGTCGTCTCGTTGGACTTTGCCGCTCGCGCTCGTCGGGCTCGTCGCGCTGTCGCCGGCGTGGTCGCCCGTGTGTTCAGCCGCGGCACAGGCATCCGTAACCCGCGCCGAAGCCGTCGCCTCGGCGCTGGCGAGCGGACCGCGCGTGGCGCTGGCACGCGCCGATACCGCGGCGGCGCGGGCGCGCACGATCTCCGCGCGCGCGCTGCCCAATCCGTCGCTCGCGGCGAGCTACTCCAGGTCCGCGCCGCAGAAGCACGTCTCTCTCGAGATTCCGCTCGAAGCACCGTGGCTGCGCGGCGTTAGGATCGGCGCGGCCAACGCGCTGTCGCGCGCCGCTCGGTTGCAGCTCTACTCGGAGCGCGCGGCGGCGCTGGTGGAGGTGGACACGACCTACACGAGCGCGCTGGCGGCCGAGGCGCGATTCCACCTGTCGCGACAGACGGCGCGCGACGCCGACAGCCTGCGCCGCATGACGGTCGTGCGACGCGACGCGGGCGACGCGAGCGATCTCGACGTCGATCTCGCGACCGTGGTCGCGGGCCAGCAATCGAACGTCGCGTCGACCGACTCGCTGAGCTTCATGAGCGCGGTGCTCACGGTGCAGGCCCTCATGGGCATCTCGCCCGACAGCCTGGCGATCGTGCTCTCCGATTCGCTCCATCCGACTGTCGCGGACACGGCCCTCGCGCTTCCGTCACCGCTCGAGGACGGCGTGGCGATCTCGCTGCCATCAGTCGGCGCCGCACCATCGGCCGCGGGCACGCCGCTCCTCATCGTGACGCCGAGCATCGCCGCGGCGGAGGCCAACGTGTCGGCCGCCGAGCTGGCGATCGCGCGCGAGCGGCGCAGCATCCTCGCGCTTCCGGCGGTGAGCGTGGGCGTGGAGTTCGGTGATCCGGACGGTGCGGAGCCCGGGTATCTCCCCGTCGTGGGTCTCGTGGTGCCGCTGCCGCTCTTCAATCGGAATCGCGGACCCATCGCGGAGGCGACCGCGGAGCGCGACCGTGCTCGTATCATCCTTGGTGCGATGCGACTCGAGGTGCGCCGGCGGTTGATCGAGGGCGCGCGCGAGCGCGAGGCATTGCGCGCTCGCGTGGCGCGCGATGTCGACCTGGTTGCGCGGGCGCAGCGCGTGGCGACGCGATCGCTCACGGCGTATCGCGAGGGAGCGTCCGCGCTGCCCGCCGTGCTCGAGGCGCAGCGCAGCGCGCGCGAGGTGCTGGGCCAGTACATCGACGATCTCGCCGCGCTGCTCATCGTCAACACCGAGCTGCGCGCCCTCACCCAGTCCGCACCGCGCACCCCATGAACCAATCCGAACGGCGGCTGCACCGCGCAACCATGCTGGGCGTCGCCGCGGCGATTCTGCTCGGCGCGTGCGCGAAGAAGGACGCTGACGACGCCAGCGCCGAAGAGGGCGCGAAACCAGTGGTGACGGCGTCCACGATGACGGCGAGCGTGGAGCCGTTCACGCACACCATCTCGGCCATCGGATCGGTGGTGGCGCGACCGGGCCGGTACGCGGCGCTGAGCGCGCCGTCGCCGACGCGCATCGCGCGCGTGTACGTGGCCCCGGGCCAGCGTGTGGCCGCCGGCGCACGTCTCGTCGAGTTCGAGCAGGTCGGGTTCGACGCCGCGGCCAACGGGGCACAGGCCGCGCTCACGGCGGCGCAGCGCAACTACGAGCGCGCCGACCGTCTGTCGCGCGAGGGGATCGTGCCGCGGAAAGACGCAGAGCAGGCCGCGGCGGAGCTCGCGGCCGCGCGGAACGCGGCGGTGATCGCGCGGCGCGGGCAGCAGCTCTCCGTGCTGCGCTCACCCATTGCCGGTGTGGTGACGCGGATGTCCGCCGTCCTCGGCGCGTCCGCCGACGCGGGCCAGACGCTCGTGGAGATCGCCGACCCCTCGGCGTTCGATGTTGTGCTCTCGCTCGGTCCCACCGAGGCGGGCGAGGTGCACCAGGGCGCGCGCGTCGGACTCGCCGTCGGCGAGAAGTCGGGCGGCGAGTCGCTCGGCGCCGGCACCGTCGCGTCGGTGGGCGCGGCGGTGGACAGCGCGTCGCGCTCGGTGTCCATCCGCGTGGCCGTGACCGCGCCGCGTCGCGCGCTGCGGCTCGGCGAGAGCGTCTACGGTGAGATCGCCGTGGAGACGCGGCCGAACGCCGTCGTCGTACCCGTCGAAGCCCTCGTGCCCGATCCGGAGGGCTACAAGGTGTTCGTCGTGGACGCGCGAGGCACGGCGATCGCGCGCGCCGTGAAGATCGGCGGCCGGACCGAGACCAAGGTGGAGATTCTCGACGGCCTGCGCGGCGGCGAGTCCGTGGTCACGAAGGGCGCATTCGGCGTCGAGGACAGCACGCGGGTGACGAAGCCCGTTCCCGTGACGCCGTGAGCGAGCCGCGAGACGACACCGAGCGCGAGCCGGTGCGCCGGCACTGGTCGGTCGCCGACGCGGTGGCGAGCCAGCGACGCTTCGTGTATCTCGTCGTCGCGCTGATGTGCGCCGGCGGAATCTGGGCGGCGCTGCGGCTTCCATCCGCCATCTACCCTGAGTTGCGGTTCCCGCGCATCACGATCGTCGCCCAGGGCTCGGCGCTCGGTGCTCGGCAGGTCGTCTTCGCGATCACGCGACCGATCGAGGAGGCGGTGGGCGTGGTGCCCGGCGTGACGCGGGTGACGTCGCGCTCCATTCGCGGCGCGAGTGAGGTCTCGATCACCTTCGCGCCGAACGCCGACATGGCGTACGCGCTCCAGCAGACGCAGGCGCGCGTGAACCAGCTGAGCGGCGATCTGCCGGCGGGGCTCGACATCCAGGTGGAGCGGCTGTCGCCCGCGCTGTTCCCGATCGTGTCGTACAACCTCGAGGGGGGCGACCCCTCCGTGATGTACGACATCGCGCGCTATCAGATCAGGCCCGTGCTCGCGCGCGTACCCGGCGTGGGCCGCGTGGATGTCCAGGCGTCGGACGTGCGCGAGATCGAGGTCGTCGCCGACCCGGTGCGGCTCGCAGAGCAGGGACTCTCGTACGAGGATCTCGCCGCGGCGATCCGCTCGTCGACGACCGCGGCGGCGGTGGGACGCGTGGCGCAGGACTACAAGCAGTATCTCGTCGTCACGGCGCAGGAAGCGACGAAGATGGAGGACATCGCCAACGTCGTGCTCGCCGGCGGGCTCCGCGTGCGCGACGTGGCCACGGTGGAGCTGGGGACGGAGGATCACGTGCGCATCGTTGCCGGCGACGGTCGTCCCGCGGCGCTCCTCAACATCACGCGCCAGATCGGCGGCAATACCGTGGCGATCGCCGACAGTGTGGCGAAAGCGGCGGATGCGCTGCGCGCGACGCTGCCCAGAGGTGTGACGCTCAAGGCAGTGTACGATCAGGCATCGCTCGTGCGCGAGGCCACCAAGTCGGTGCGCGACGCGATGCTCATCGGCGCCATCCTCGCCGTGATCATCCTGTTCGTCTTCCTGCGCCGAGTGCGGATCACGGCCATCAGCGCAGCGTCCATCCCGCTGACGCTCGCGATCACGGTGTTCGTCATGTGGCTCGTCGGGCAGACGTTCAATCTCATGACGCTCGGCGCCATGGCCATCGCGATCGGCCTCGTGATCGACGACGCCGTCGTGATCACGGAGAACATCGTTCGCCACCTCGGCTTCACCGCCGACCGCGATCTGGCGATCCGCGAGGCGGTGCAGGAGCTCATCCTGCCCGTCACGACATCCACGATCACGACGGTGGTCGTCTTTCTTCCGCTCCGGTTGCTCGAAGGCGTCGTTGGCCAGTTCTTCGCCGCGCTGTCCATCACGCTGACGATCGCCGTGCTCGTGTCGCTCGTGCTCGCCGTGACGATCATCCCGTTGATGGCGGAAGCGTTCCTCACCGCCGAGCCGGTGGAGCCAGCGGCGCCGCGCACCGAACCGGTGTCAGTGCACAGCGGAGGGAAGGGCCGAGCGCGCGCGGCACTCGCCGGTATCGGGCGCGCGATCGACGCGCTCTCCGAGCGCTACAGCCGTTCGCTCGACCGCGCGCTTCACCACACGCGGCTCATGATCGCCGGTGCGCTCGTGCTGCTCGCGGGCGGCGCGCTGACGTACAAATTCGTGGGCACCGGATTTCTTCCCGAGATCGACGAGGGCGCGTTCGTGCTCGACTACTTCACGCCGGGCGGCACCGCCCTCGTCGAGACGGACCGGCAGGTGAACATCGCCGAGCGCATCCTGATGTCGATGCCGGAGATCGCGGGCATCTCGCGGCGCACGGGCGCGGAGCTCGGATTGTTCGCCACGGAGCAGAACACCGGCGACATCGTGGCGCGCCTCACGCCCGGGAGCACACGCGGCCGCTCGAGCCAGGAAGTAATCGACGACGCGCGCACGAAGATCGAGTCGGCGGCGCCGAGAATGCGCATCGAGTTCGTGCAGATTCTGGGCGACGTGATCAACGATCTCGCCGGCGCGGCACATCCAGTGGAGGTGAAGCTCTACGGCGCCGATCTCGATGCGCTCGAGGCGTACGCGCAGCGGCTCGAGCCGGCGATGTCGAAGGTGGACGGGTTGGAGGACTTCTTCGCCGGCGTGAGCGAGGCGTCGCCCGAGCTCATGATGACGATCAACACCGCCGAGGCGAACCGCGCCGGCCTCACGCC
>JBDSDB010000111.1:0-15494 GCA_039920785.1 Gemmatimonadaceae bacterium | reverse complement strand
GTCACCGCCTGCGCTGATCCGCAGAAGCTCGAGCAGATCCTGCTCAACCTGCTCTCGAACGCGGTGAAGTTCACGGAGCCCGGGGGGCTCGTCACGCTGTCGACATCGGCGGACGCTGACGAGGTGCGCATCTCCGTGCGCGACACCGGCCGCGGCATCCCCGCCGACCGGCTCGAATCGGTGTTCGAGCCGTTCGTTCAGGTGGACGCCACGCTCACACGCCAGCACGAGGGTACCGGCCTCGGGCTGGCGATCAGTCAGGAGCTGGCGCACGGCATGGGAGGCGAGCTCGCCGTCGAAAGCGCGATCGGTGAGGGGTCCACGTTCACGCTATCGCTGCCGGCGGGAAACCGCTGCGGCTCGGTCAGCGAGCAGCGCGCGTCCATGGGCGAGCTGCTCGGCAGCGAGTCGCGCACGATCGTCCGGCGTGTCGTCGCACGCCTTCGAGCAGATCCCGACGTGCCTCCCGCCAGTCAGGCGGAGCTCGAAGACCACCTCGGCTCACTCGTTACGGACCTCGCGCAACTCCTCGTCATCATCGACGCCGGGCCCGCGGGACACGCCGGCCCGCTCATCGCCGACGGCTCGCGCATCCAGCGCATGATCACCGAGCTGCACGGGGCGCAGCGACGTCGGCTCGGCTGGACGAGCGCGCTCACGGAGCGCGAGTTCGACTACCTCGCCGACGAGGCTGCCGACGCGCTCCGTCGCCGTGCGCCGGACCATGCGGACCTTCCGGTGGACGACACCGTGGTGCTGTTGCGTGCGCTGCTCGGGGAGGCCAAGGCCATCGGTCGCCGCGGCTTCGATCGCGTCGCGGTGTAGCGCGCGGCGAATGTCGGGCTAGAGCGCCAGCGCGTACTGTGATTCCGCGTCGGCGCGCGAGGGGCGAGGCAGAAACGGTCCGACCACGCCGTGCTGCATCGCCACGCTCAACCGGCCACGAAAGCGCGTCGGTCGAAGAGCGCCTGCCATGGTGGCGTGTGCGAGCCCGTGGTCGTTACAGTGCTCGCTCAGGTGCGCGAGCACGACGTGTGCGAGATTCGCATGCACCACGTCGCGCACGAGATCGGCGCTTGCGCGGTTGGAGAGATGGCCTGTTCGCGACGCGATCCGGGCCCGCACCGACGGCGGGTACGGTCCCGCGCGAAGCATCCCCTCGTCGTGGTTGGACTCGAGCACGAGCAGGTCCGCGCCGCTACACAACGTGCGCACGCTCTCGCTCACGTGTCCGAGGTCGGTGCACACGACGGCCGTCACCCCGCTGCTCGTCGCGGTCACGCGAACGCCGATCGGGCTCGCCGCGTCGTGCGGCGTGACGCACGTGGTCACCCGCATGCGGGACAGCACCACACTCGTCCCGGGCGGCATCCGCAAGCAGTTGGCCTCCTGAAGCTCCGGCCATGCGTCGACGGTGCCGTCGCTCGCATAGAGCGACCAGCCCCACCGTCGCGCCCCGGCGGCGGCGCCCTTGATGTGATCGGTGTGCTCGTGCGTGACGATGCACGCCTCGATGGACTCCGGCGCGACACCGATCGTGCGCAACCGCGTCGCCAGCGTGCGCGGGGCGAAGCCGGCGTCCACGAGCAGACGGCTCTCTCCGGACTCGATCAGCACCGCGTTCCCGTCGCTCCCGCTGCCCAGCACCCAGAGCTTCACGTCTCCACCGTCCATCGCGTGGCGAATGCCGCGCGAAGCTGCTGCTTCATCGACTCCTCGAGGGCGACGTGCCGTCGCGCCATCATCCGCTCCGCCACCTCGAGGAATTTCTCGACGCGGTACGGCTGAAACGAGCCCGCCTCGCCCCACGAGAATGGTGCGACCGCCTTGGGCGGCATCGCGCTGCCGTACACGTTCGCGCCGGCACCGAGCACGCAGCCCGTGGTGAG
This sequence comes from Gemmatimonadaceae bacterium, assembly GCA_039920785.1. Taxonomy (GTDB): domain Bacteria; phylum Gemmatimonadota; class Gemmatimonadetes; order Gemmatimonadales; family Gemmatimonadaceae; genus AG11. The sequence goes on along the minus strand of JBDSDB010000111.1, from coordinate 13,605 downwards.
TCTGGTGCCGATGCCGGTCTTGGCGTGATCGCCGAACATCGTGCCGAGGAACTGCAACCCCGTTTCGCGCACGCCGTCGGGTGTCCAGAGCTGCACTGTGCCGTAGGTGTTCTTCAGATTGCTCGTGATCGTGCCGGCGCCGAGGTTCACCCATCGACCGAGTATGGAATGTCCGACGAATCCGTCGTGTCCCTTGTTCGAGTGGCCGACGAGGATCGAGTTGCTCATCTCCCCGTGCACCTTGCACGTATCCCCGATCGACGACGCAGCGATGCGGTCGGTCGTGACGGTGCTGTGCGCGCCGACGTAGAGCGGTCCGACGAGTCGCGTGAAGGCCTGCACGTGCGACGTGGCGCGCAGCAGGATCGGGCCCGCGCTGACGTCGAAGCACACGTTCGGCTCCACGACCGCGCCGGCTTCCATGTACACGGCATGCGTTCCGACGCGGAACGCGCCGTGGGGCAGGGACGACGACATGCCGGCGCCCAGCACGGGGATGTCGGCCTCCAACATCGGCACGAGGTGACGGATGTAGTCCCACACCTCGTCCATCCACCAGCCGTCGGCTGGCGCGCGGGAACGCCGCGCCGCGAGTAGCTCGAGGTCCGCCACGCCGTCGCCCACGTCGGCGTTGGCTCCCTCAGCGAGTCGCACTGCCACGACGCGCCCGTTGGCTTCGAGCACGTCGGCCTGCGGCGCGCGAGAGAGTGCCGGCGCGAACCGCGCGTTCACCATCCAGCTTCCCGCGGGCATCCACGCCCGATCCAGTACCGCGGCAGATCCGGGCTCGGAGAATCCGGCGAGGTGAGGCGAGGTGACGTGACCGGCGGCGGGTAGGCCAAGTGCTCTCTCCCACCGTTCTCGCACCAGCAGCGCGCCCGCCCGCAGCTCGCCGACCGGCCGCGTCAGCGCGAAGGGCTCGAAGCCGCGTGCGACCGCATCGTCGTAGAGGTAGATGCCGCTCACGACTGGTCGCGAAGCGCGGGAGGAAGGGACTCGATCAACTGCTTGAGGTCCGCTGCGCGCTCGGTCGTCGTCACCAGCGTGAGCCCGTCGCGCGACACGACGACGAGGTCCGAGACACCGTAGAGAACGACGGCGTTTCCGTCCGCATGGACGACGTTGTTCGACGCGTCGACGGCGTGCACGATGCCGCTCAGCGCATTGCCACGCTCATCGCACGAGCGCACGCGCCGGAGCGCCGCCCACGTGCCGACGTCGTCCCAGCCGAAGTCGCCCGGAAGCACGAGCACGCGCGAGCTGCGCTCCATGACCCCCACGTCCACCGAGATGCCGGAGGTGATCGCCGCGAAGAACCGCTCGAGATCATCCGCGTGCGCGGCGAGATGCGGCGCGATCTCCGGCGTCAAGCGCGCAACTTCGTCGAGAAAGTCGCCCGCGCGCCACACGAAGATCCCCGAGTTCCACAGGTAGCCGTCGCGCATCATCGCCTCGGCGCGCGCACGATCGGGCTTCTCGACGAAGCGCGCGACGCGGCGGGCGACGTCGCCCATGGGCTCGCCGGGTTGGATGTAGCCGAATCCGGGATCGGGGCGCATCGGTACCACGCCCACCGTGACGAGCGCATGCTGCGACTCTGCCACGGCCGCCGCCGAGCGCAGTGCAGCGCGGAAACCCTCGGCGTCCCCGATGGCCCAATCGGCGTGCACGCTGATCATCACGTCGTCGCGATCGCCGCGCCGAGCGATCTCGCTCGCTGCCCACGCGAGCGCTGCGGCAGTCCCCGCGGGCCGAGGCTCGGCGATGATGTTTGCACGTGGCAAGCTCGGTGCGAGCGCCGCGATGGCATCTACCAGGCCGGCATTGGTCAGCACCAGGGTACGCTCCGGCGGCGCGAGCGGGGCGAGCCGTGCGAGCGCGTCGGCGAGCATTGGTTCCGCGGTGGCCAGCGGGAGAAGCTGTTTGGGGCGCGCCGGCGTGCTGACCGGCCAGAACCGCGATCCGACGCCGCCCGCGAGGACGACCGCCCAGTGCGTCATGCGCTCTCGGCGCTGGATTCGTCGACCGACATGCCGGCCAGCTCGGCGGCGCGCGCGTAGAGTCGCTTCGGGCTGAAGGGCTTGGTCATGAACTCGCTGGCGCCGAGCTCCATCGCCAGATGGTGCTGCTGCTCCTGGCCGGCCGCCGTGAGCACGATCGTCGGCAGGTGCTTGAGCCGCTCGTCGCGCTTCATCTCAGCGAGCACGTCGAGTCCACTGAGGTACGGCATCATCAGGTCGAGCAGCACGAGCCGGATGTCCTCCTCGCGGCGAAGCACCTCCAGGGCCTCGCGTCCGTCGTAGACGAGGGTGACACGGAACGGGCCCTGCTCGAGCTTCATCTTGATGATGCGACCGATGTGCGGCTCGTCGTCCGCGACGAGCGCATGGGTGAGAGGGATGTCGGTCACGTCAGACCAGAGCCGCGATGTGTTCGCGATTGCGTCGAAGCTCGTAGAGCAGTTGGCCGATGTTGGCCTGGGGGCGAACGAGGACGAACAGGATGGCGTCGGCACTGAGGACCGAGACGACCGCGAGCCCATCGCGGTGCTCCAGGACCGCCGTCATCAACGGGCCCCTGGCAGCGGCGCTCCCGAGCTCGTCGGCTGGTCCGATGATCGCCGGGATCCGCGCGGCGAGATCCTCCGCGTCCAATCCCTCGATACTCTGACTATCGATCAAGAGACCGTCGCGGCCGAGTACCACCGCGGCCTCGACCCCCTCCCGCTGACGAATCGCGCCTACGAGGTCCCGAATGCTCGGCATGCCTGTCCCCTCCAGAAGTGGAGCGGAAGCTTATGGTCGAGGGAGGTGAAGTCAAGCGAGGGCATCGGGTTGAGTTTGCCCGTGTCGAGGTCTATCCTACAGGGACTTCCTCCCGTATCACGCCTCGCTTCACGCCATGCTGCCGACTCGCTTGCCACGCGTCGTCGTCGTCGCTCTTGCGGCTGCAGTCGTCGCCTGTGGCGATCCGACGCGTCCGAAGGCCACCACGCCGAACGTCGCGCTCCAGTATTCGCTCTTCGCCCTGAACGGATCTCCCGCGGCCGTCTCCAACGCGTTGAGCTTCTTCGGCGGACCGACGCGCGCCGACGCGTCGTTCCGGTTCGACGTCGCCTTCGACCTGGACGCTGCCGGCAAGATCCAGGTATACCCCGTCCGCGCTCTCGCGGGGGTACTGGCACAGTTTCCACTCTCGTCCCCGCCGTCGACGCGCGTCGGGCTGCAGACGGTGACCGGCAGCTACGAGTCGGTGCGCGAGGCACCGGACCGCGGCTACGACACGATCAGCGTCAAGACCATCACGCCTGGAACCGTCGTCGCCGTCCAGCTGCTGGACCAGGTGAACGGACAGTGCCTGTTCTCACTCGGCGGGCAGACGACGTACGCCAAGTTCGTCGTCGACAGCGTTGACAAATCGCGCCGGCTGTTCCTGCGCTCCGTGGTCGACCTGAACTGCGGGTATCGCTCGCTCGTTCCGGACTCGATCCCCACGTTCTGAAATGCACGACCTGAAGCTGGTTCGCGAGCGCCTCGACGATCTGCGCGAGGCGATGCGGCGGCGCGAGGCGCTCGGTGCGCTCGGCGCACAGCTCGATGAGTGCGAGGGGCTCGATCGCGAGCGCCGGCAGCTCATCCAGGACGTCGAGGAGCGGAAGGCGGCGCGCAACGCCGGGTCGCAGATGGTGGCGACGCGCAAGCGCGCCGGTGAGCCCGCCGACGATCTCATCGCGCAGGGCCGGGCGCTCGGCGAAGAGATCGCGCGGCTCGAGCGGGAGCTGGCCGAGGCGGAGGGACGTCTGGCGACGATTCTGCTCGTGGTGCCCAACATCACGATGCCGGATGTACCCGCGGGCGACGAATCGCAGAACGTCGTCGTGCGTAGCTGGGGTGAGCCGCGAGGTTCGGAGGGGGTGAGGCCGCACTGGGAGATCGCCGCGGCGCACGGGCTGTTCGATCTCGATCGCGCCGCCAAGGTGAGCGGGTCCGGCTTCGTCGTGTTTCGGCGCGAGGGAGCGCGGCTCGTCCGTGCACTGCTCAACTTCTTTCTCGACACGCACGCCCGAGAGCACGGCTACGAGGAAGTCTGGCCACCGGTGCTCGTCAATCGCGCCAGCATGACGGGGACGGGTCAGTTTCCCAAGTTCGAGGACGACGCCTACGGCGTCACCGACGACGACCTCTTCCTCGTGCCCACGGCGGAGGTCCCGGTGACGAATCTCTATCGCGACGAGATTCTCGAGGGCGCGATGCTGCCGATGGCGTTCTGCGCCTACACGCCCTGCTTCCGGCGCGAGGCCGGCTCCGCGGGCAAAGACACGCGCGGCATTCTTCGCATGCACCAATTCGACAAGGTCGAGCTCGTGCGCTACTGCGCCTCCGATCGCTCGGAGGCCGAGCTGGAGCTGTTGCTGGGACATGCGGAGTCCATCCTGCAGCGGCTGGGCATCCCGTATCGCGTGAAGCTCCTCGCCGCCGGCGACACCGGGTTCTCCAGCGCCAAGACCTACGATCTGGAGGCGTGGGCCCCCGGCGTCGGCGCCTGGCTGGAAGTGAGCTCCTGCAGCACCTTCACGGACTTCCAGGCTCGTCGCGCCAACATCCGATATCGTCCCGCCAAGGGGGAGAAGCCTCGTTTCGTGCACACCCTGAACGGTTCGGGCCTCGCGTTTCCACGCACCCTTGCCTGCATATTGGAGCACTATCAGCAGGCGGATGGAAGCGTGATCGTTCCCGAGGTGTTGCGGCCGTATGTAGGATCGGACCGGATCGGGTAGCGCGATGCGCCGCGGCGCCCCCGAGCTGGTCGTCGGATTCCTGCTCGCCGTGCTGCTGGCCTCGTACGTCGTGTACACGCGGCGCGTGGTGCGCGATCTTCGCACGGAGGCGCTGCGCTCGAGCCGCACCTATGCGCGCGTGTTCCGTGCGCTCAACGACACCAGCGTCGGCGCGCAGGACCCCGCGCTGCTCCTGCTCGACCTCTCCAAGGGAATCGTTGCCCAGGGTGTGCCCGTGGTCGTCACCGACCTGGGCGGTCGGCCGTCGGGCACCCAGGCAAACGTGCCCGAATCCGCGCTCCGCGACGACAGGGCGCTGCACGCATACGTCCGTCAGCTCGACCGGGAGAATCCGCCAGTCATCGATTCCGTCGTGGGCCAGATCCACTACGGGAACACGCCGCTCGTGAGGTGGCTGCGTATCATCCCGGCGCTCCAGGCGGCGACGGCGTTCATCCTGCTGCTTGCGTTCATCTACATCGTCCGCACCCGCGGCAATGCCGAACGGGAGCGCGTGTGGGCGGGGATGGCGCGCGAGTCGGCGCACCAGCTGGGCACACCGCTCTCGAGCCTCGCGGGGTGGATCGAGCTGCTGGAGGATCGCGCTGAAGACGACGGCACGCGCAAGGCCGTCAGCTTCATGCGCGCCGACCTCGAGCGACTGGATCGGGTTGCGCACCGGTTCGAGCGTATCGGTCGCGAACCGCGCCGCGATCCGGTGAACGTGGGCGAGCTCGTCGACCGGATCGCCCTGTATTTCAAGGCGCGCGTTCCCACGCTCGCGCACGCAGTGACGATCGACGTGCAGCAGCACGACGAATCGATCGGTGTTCGAGGCGATCCCGTCCTGCTGGAGTGGGCGCTCGAGGTCCTCGTCAAGAACGCGATCGACGCGCTCGCGGGGCGCGGCGGTCGCATCACTCTCGCCGCGTTGCCGCGTCCCGAAGGCGGTGCGTGCCTCCGCGTGGCCGATGACGGTCCGGGCATTCCGCGGGATCTGCGCAGCCGCATCTTCGAGCCGGGCTTCTCCACGAAGACGAGCGGGTGGGGCATCGGCCTGTCGCTCGCGCGGCGCATCGTCGAGGAGAATCACGGCGGCACCCTGCAGCTTGCCGCCGTGGACCGCGGCGCGGCGTTCGAGATTATCTTGCCCTGATGGACATTGCGACTGACGATCCGCTGCTCGAAGGGTTGAACCCGGCGCAGCGTGAGGCCGCGCTTCACGTCACCGGCCCGCTGCTCGTGCTCGCCGGTGCGGGCTCGGGCAAGACCCGCGTGCTCACCACGCGCATCGCGCGACTCATCGATCAGCACGGCGTCGATCCGAGCCGGATCCTCTCCGTCACCTTCACCAACAAAGCCGCCGGTGAGATGAGGGAGCGCATCGCGCGCCTTCTCGGCCGTGCGCCCGTCGGCATGTGGGTCGGCACCTTTCACGCGATCGGTGCTCGGATGCTTCGCGCCGCGCCGCATCTCGTGGGGCGGACGAGCACCTTCACGATCTACGATCAGGACGACACGCAGTCCGTGGTGAAGCGGATCATGGAGCGCCACAAGCTCAATGTGAAGCAGTTCACGCCGCGCGGCGTGCATGGCGCCATCTCGGATGCGAAGAACGCGCTCGTGCCGCCCGACGAGTACGCGAACCTGGCGATGGATCCATTCTCGCGCGCCGTCGCTGTGGTTTACCGCGACTTCGGAGAGACGCTGCGCCTCGCCAACGCGGTCGACTTCGACGATCTGCTCGTGCTCCCCGTCCGCTTGCTCGCCGAGAATCCACACGAGCTCGCGAAGTTCCAGCGAAAGTTCCAGTACATCCTGGTGGACGAGTATCAGGATACGAACCGCGCGCAGTACCAGTTCATCAAGCTCCTCGGCGGCGGCCATGGCAATGTCTGCGTCGTCGGCGACGACGACCAGTCCATCTATGGATGGCGCGGCGCCGACATCCGCAATATCCTCGACTTCAACAAGGATTTCCCCGACGCGCACGTCGTGCGGCTCGAGGACAACTATCGCAGCACACCGCAGGTGCTCGACCTCGCGAACGTCGTCATCAGTGCCAACCGCGGCCGCATGGGCAAGACCCTGCGCGCCACGCACGGGAGCGGCGAGCGCGTCACCGCCGCGCGATGCCTCGACGAGCGTGACGAGGCCGACTTCGTCGTCGAAGAGTTGCTGGCGCGGCGCGCGCAGTCGTCCGCGCTGACGCTGCGCGACGTCGCCGTGCTGTATCGTACCAATGCCCAGAGCCGTGCACTCGAAGAGGCGCTGCGCAAGCGCGCGATCGCGTACCGCTTGGTTGGATCGGTACGCTTCTATGATCGGCGCGAGATCCGCGACCTGATGAGCTACCTCAAGCTCGTCGCCAACCCGGCGGACGACGAGGCGTTTCGTCGCGCCGTCGCCGTACCCAAGCGCGGGCTCGGCGATACCACGATCGAGCAACTCGCGACCGCGGCGCGCGCTGCCGGCATTCCCATGCTCGCCGCCGCCGTGCGCCCGGACCTCGTCGCACCCCTCCGCGCCGCGGCGCGCGCAGCGCTGACGGAGTTCTCTGTGCTCGTCGCACGCTTCCGCGAATCCGCGCGCGAAGCGGCGGTGGACGAGCTGCTGCGCGAAGTGGTGGAGGGCATTCGCTATGACGAATACCTTCGCGCCGAAGGACCGGAGTCGGCCGATCGACTCGACAACGTGCGCGAGCTCATCACCGGCGCCGCCGAGACCGTCGCCGACGAGGAGGGCGAGGTCGGGCTCACTCCACTCGACCACTTCCTCCAGAAGGCGATGCTCGTCTCCGAGCTCGACAAGCTCGGTCCCGACGCGGACGCGGTGACGCTCATGACGATGCACAACGCGAAGGGGCTCGAGTTCCCCATCGTTTTCATCACGGGTCTCGAGGACGGACTCTTTCCTCTCGCCAGGGCGTACGACGACCCTGCGCTGCTCGAGGAGGAGCGTCGCCTCTTCTACGTGGGCATCACGCGCGCCGAACAAAAGCTGTTCCTCACGCACGCCGAGGAGCGCCGCCGTAACGGGGAGTTCATGCCGTGCAAGGCGTCGAGCTTTCTCGTTGCGATCCCCGAGGAGATGCTCGAGCAGCGCATGACGATCAAGGTGCGCAGCTCTGGCCGCTCGTTCATGCACTCGCTCGGCGGCGGCAGCCAGTGGGGCAACTCTCGAAAGCGCGACGCGGCGCAGGGGCTTCGCACCGCGTACGTCGACGACGACGCGGGATTTCCGCCGAGCGCCTCGCAGCGCCGGCCGGGCACACCAGTCGCGCGACCGACCTCCTTCGACGACGCGGAGGCGTCGCAGGATGCAGCCGTCATCGCGATCGGGTCGCGGGTGCGCCACCGGAAGTTCGGCTCCGGGGTGATCTCCGAGCTGGCCGGCGCGGGCCGCGACCTCAAGGCGAAGATCGATTTCGACGACGAGACGATCGGGCGCAAGACGCTCGTCGTCGCGCAGGCAAACCTCGAACGGGACATCGACTAGTGGCGGTCACGATCAACGACGTGCGGCACATCGCCACGCTGGCGCGCCTCGGTCTCACCGAGACGCGCGCCGCGGCCATCGTGGGGGAGCTGAACACCATCCTCGGTCACATGGACGAGCTCTCCAAGGTGGACACCGCCGGCGTGGAGGAGGCCATCGGCGTCGGCGCGCAGGGATTGCCCGTGCGCGTCGACAGCGGCCCGCCGTTTCCGCTCGCTCGCTCGTTGGATGCGTTCGCGCCGAGCCAGCGCGACGGCTTCCTGCTCGTGCCGCGCCTCTCTACGCACGAGTCGCCGGAGCAGTCGTGAGCGCGCGCAGCTGCGCCTTCGCCCGCGACGAGACCGTGGCCGGCCGCATCACCGCTGGTGCGACCATCGAGACGGCGATCGCGCGTGCGCGTGAGGTGAACGCCGGCCGCGACGGTCTCAACGTGTTCGCGTGGCGCGACGACGACGACGCGCGCAAGAACGCCGGGGACATCGCCGAGCATCTCAGCGACACGACACCCGGTCTGCTGGTTGGCGTGCCCGTCGCCGTGAAGGACAACATCGCGACGCTCACGATGCCGACCACCTGCGGCTCGCGCATCCTGGAGGGGTACGTGAGCCCGTACGAGGCCACAGTCGTGAAGCGGCTGCGCGATGCAGGCGCGGTGATCTTCGGCAAGACCAACATGGACGAGTTCGCGATGGGCTCGTCCACCGAGCACAGTGCGTACGGTCCCACGCGAAATCCCCTCGCGCCCGATCGCGTGCCCGGCGGATCGTCCGGCGGGTCCGCTGCGGCGGTCGCCTCGGGCATCGTGTCCATGGCCCTCGGCTCCGAGACGGGAGGCTCCGTGCGTCAGCCGGCGGCGTTCTGTGGAATCGTCGGCGTGAAGCCGACATACGGTCGCGTCAGCCGGTTCGGCCTCGTCGCCTTCGCGTCGTCGCTCGATCAGGTCGGCGTGTTCGGCGCCACCGTGGATGACGCCGCGCGCGGGCTCGGTGTCATCGCCGGCCACGACGAGATGGATTCGACGTCGGCGCAGCTGCCCGTTCCCGAATATCACGCGGCCGCGAACGCCGACATCAAGGGCATGGTGATCGGGCTACCGAAGGAGTATTTCCCGGCGTCGCTCGATCCGAAGATCCGCGCGCGGTGCGACGCTTCCGTCGAGCGGCTGCGCGCGCTCGGCGCGATCATCCGCCACGTTTCGCTTCCGCACACGGATCTCGCCATCCCCGTGTATTACATCGTCGCCCCCGCCGAAGCCTCGTCGAACCTCGCGCGTTTCGACGGCGTGCGCTACGGACTGCGTCTCGAGGGCGACGGCCTGCGCGGGATGTACGAGGCGACCCGTTCGGGGGGCTTCGGTCCGGAGGTCACGCGACGCATCCTGCTCGGCACCTACGTGCTGAGCGCCGGCTACTACGACGCGTACTACCGAAAGGCGCAGCAGGTCCGGACGCTCATCGCCGACGACTTCCGCCGCGTGTTCGAGTCCGGAGTCGACGTTCTCTTCACGCCCACCGCGCCGTCCACCGCATTTCCGATCGGGGCCATCTCCGACCCATACGAGATGTATCTCAGCGACATCTTCACCGCGACAGCGAATCTCGCCGGTGTGCCCGCCATGTCCCAGCCGATCGGCCGAATCGACGGGCTGCCCGTCGGCGGGCAGTTCCTCGCCTCGCATTTCGAGGAAATGAAAATGTTCTCCGCGGCCTACGCGCTCGAGCGCGCGCTCGGAGATGAGGCTCACCGATGACCATCGCCGCGATCACCTCAGCTGACACGCCGCTCCTCGAGCATTGGGAAATGGTCGTCGGGCTCGAGGTCCACGTGCAGCTGAAGACCAACACCAAGGCGTTCTGCGGCTGCTCGGCCGAGTACGGCGCCGCGCCCAACGCCAACACGTGTCCGGTCTGTCTCGCGCTTCCCGGAGCACTGCCCGTGCTCAATGAACGCGCCGTGGGTCTCGCCACACGTGCGGCGCTCGCACTCAACTGCGACGTGCAGCCGGTGTCGATCTTCGCACGCAAGAACTACTTCTATCCCGATCTCCCCAAGGGCTATCAGATCTCGCAATTCGACAAGCCGCTCGCCCTCGGCGGGTGGGTCGAGATCGGTGCCCGCGCGGAAGGGTCGCCCATCCGAATAAACGTCACGCGCGTACACATGGAGGAGGACGCTGGAAAGTCGGTGCACGATCGCTTCTCCGGCGTGACCGCGATCGATCTGAATCGTTCCGGCGTTCCCCTCATCGAGATCGTCAGTGAGCCGGACATGCGCTCGGCCGACGAAGCCGGCGCCTACCTGCGTGTGCTCAAGCAGATCCTCGAATACGTGGACGTGAGTGATGTCAGCATGGAGGAGGGCAGCCTCCGCGTCGACGCGAACGTGAGCGCGCGCCGGCGTGGCGAGACGAGGCTCGGCACGAAGACGGAAGTCAAGAACATGAACTCCTTCTCCGGCGTGGAGCGCGCGCTCGAGGTGGAGTTCGCGCGCCAGGTCCGAGTGCTCGAGGCGGGCGGCACCGTGGACCAGCAGACGATGCTATGGGATGGTCATACCGGCGAGGTTCTCCCGAGCCGCACCAAGGAGGGCAGTCACGACTACCGGTACTTCCCGGAGCCGGACCTTCCACCCCTCGTGCTCGCACTCGACTGGATCGCGAAGGTCGAGCACGATCTGCCCGAGCTTCCCGCCGCCCGCCGCACGCGCTTCGCCGCCGACTACAAGCTCAGCGACTACGACGTCGATGTGCTCACCTCCAACCCTCGGCTCGCCGATTACTACGAGTCAGTCGCGCGGTCGCACGGTGATTCCAAGTCGGCCGCGAACTGGGTGATGGGCGAAGTGCTCGCGACGTTGAAGACGTCGGGCGACGACATCTCGACATTTCGCGTCCGTCCCGCCGACCTGGCTTCGCTGCTGAACCTCGTGCGCGATGGCGTGGTGAGCCATACGGCGGCCAAACAGATCTTTGGACGCATGGCCGCGACGGGCGACCCGCCGGCACAGATCGCCGAGCGCGAAGGCCTCGTCAAAGTCGACGATGATTCGCAGCTCGCATCGTGGATCGACGAGGTCATCGCCGAGAATCCCACCGAGGCGGAGCGCCTCAGAAACGGCGAGAGGAAGCTGCAGGGAGTGCTGATCGGCGCGGCGATGAAAAAGTCGAAGGGTCGCGCCGATCCCAAGAAGCTCAATCAGTTGCTCGCTGCGCGTCTCACGTCGTAGAGCGGGGTCGTGAGCGCGCGCGAATAGCCGAGCGTCAGGGCGGGGAGGCCGAAGTGCCGCTCCGCCTCGCTCTGCACCAGCTCCACGCCGCCGACTCGCAGCGCTTCGCGGCGCACGCGCTTCGCGCGCCGGAGCGCGTCGTCGCCCGAGGGATCGAGTCGATAGGTCGTGGAAGCCTCGAACCGAATCAGGAAATCGACGATCGAGTCGTATGCGTGATCGAGGTACGGGCCGACCTCCGAGTCGCTGAGGTCCCACCGGCTATTCTCGGTCATCAGTCCGAAGATGCGCTGCCAGCCCTCGTTGTCCGCAACGTGCACCATCCCGCGAAAGATTCTGCGGTTGGTCTGGGTGCTGAAGATCGTCGGACTGAGGATACGGTCGAGCAGCCCATCCGCGCGGGAGTGATCGAGCAGGATCAGATCCCTCGCCTGCCGCGCGCATGCCGAGCCGAGGTGCGTCTCGAACCGGCTCTCCCAATAGCTGTGCCCTACGGCCGATGTGCTGGCCGTGACGGCCAGCTGCTTCGGAACGAAGTGATTGTGCGCGATGGCGTCGGCGGCGAGATGCGCGAGGTAGCCGAGGCCGAACGCGCGCATCGGCTCGTCGGGCGCCGACGCATGAATCTCGAGCCCCACCGTCCACGAATGGCAGTGTCGACCGGTCGGGACGTACTTTTTCGCGATGCTCGTGTCGGCGGCGATCGACCCATACAGAAAGTCGTAGGGGAACGCGCGTAGCAGCTCGGCCACCGCGGCCGGTAGTTGCGGCAGCGAGCGCAGGACCGCCTCGCCCAGATAGACGTGCGTGCCCGGCGTCCACGCGTACGCCGCGTGCGGCAGCAGGACGACGAGCAGCAGCGCGATCGCGACCAGCCCTCCAATGCGGAGCGCTCGAGTGAGCGCTCCGCATGCTCGATCAGACGCCGAGCCGCTTCCGCTGGCGCCGGAGCGCTCGGCGCAGATCGCGCAGCTCGTGCTGCACGAAGCCGTCGATCCGATCACGTGCTTCGCCCACGGTGTCGCGGACCTCCCGCTCGATCCGTTCCGTCGGGATCTTGTCGATGAGCTCGCCGCCGTGCTCGCGAGCCCACTTCGCTCCCGCCGCGCCTGCAGTGAACGCGCCGCGACCGGCCCACTTCGCTCCGCGCATGACCGGCGTGACGGGGCGCTGGCCGGACGGGCCGCGTCGGAGCAGGAGAGTGGCGGTCGCTCCGATCGCCGCGCCGATGAGCGCTGCCGTGAGCAGGTCGTACTGAGCGTCACGCCCAATCTCTGCGTCGGGGGCGGACCCGCGGACGCGAGGCCCCCGCTTTGGGCTGGTCGGGATCGTCGTAGCCATCGTCGTCTTCCTCAGTCGCGGGACTCGACGCGCCGAGCGCGTCCTCGTCCTCGGTGTGAAGCGCGGCGGCTCCCGTGCGCACCCCGCGCACTGTCGATGCCGTCGCGATGAACATTCCCTCCGCCTCCTCCTGCACCACCGCCAGCAATGCGTTGAACTCGCCCAGCCGCTGCTCCGTGAGCGCCACGGCCTGCTGCAGCCGCAGATTCGCGGCGGCGATCGTCGCGTTCACCTGCTGTACGTCAGTCCGCACCGACGTGGAGATGTAGTTCACGTTGTCGGCGATCGAGCTCGCGTGCCGCATAAGCGGATTGATGTCTCCGTACACGCGGTCCAGCAGATCGCTGATCTTCGCATAGCTCTTTCTGAAGTTCCACGCCGCTGGCACGAGAGCGACCGTGAGTACGAGCAGCGCGACCGTCATGAGTCCGCTCGCCACCGCCGTCACCTTCTCGAACCAACCGCGCTCCTGCCCGACCTGTCGCATCAGGACGGTGTCGGGGAGCTGCGCCGCTTGCACCAACAGCCATGCGCCGGCGCGCGCGAACGAGACGGTCATCAAATACCTAAGCTGGTTGAGTGACCTGGCGCATCCGCCGGCGAACCGTCGACCGCTCTCGCGGTGTGCAAGGCCGGGGCCACGCCAGAGTGCGCTCGGGCATCGTACGGCGTGCTCCGCCGCCATGTCAAGCACGTCCGCTGCAAGGTAACGATGGAGCATGACGCAGCGCGCGTTCTCCGGCGCGAAGGGTGCAGAGGGACCG
>JBDSDB010000110.1:0-2912 GCA_039920785.1 Gemmatimonadaceae bacterium | reverse complement strand
GTGAACACGACTTCGGCTACCGTGGTGGTCGGGCTCGCGCGCAGCGCGCCACGAAACAGGGTTCCGTCCTCGAGGAGGAGGAACCCTGGCACGTCGTTGCGGTCAGCCACGATGACTAGGGCTTCTTGGCGGCCGGCGCAGACGGAGTCGCCTCGGCCGGAGCAGTTCTGGCTGGCGCAGCCGTCGCCGGGGCGCTCGCCGCCGGAGCGGTCGTCGAGGGCGCCGCGGGGGTCAGCGGAATGCCCGCCGCCGCCCCTGGCGTCGTCCTGGCCGGAGCGGTGGCAGCGGGCGCCGTGAATGCCTGGTCGAGCACCGATTTGGGGGCGCGTTGCCGCGTGGACGCGATGGAGAGGACCAGCGACAGGAACAGGAACAGCGCTCCACCCCACCAGCTCGTCTTGGTGAGCAGGTTGCCTGCCTGGCGCGTGCCGAGAAGCGAATCGGCGGAGCTGGACACGCCACCGAAGCTCGCGGCGAGACCGTTGCCCTTCCCGCTCTGGAGCAGGATGGCGGTGATCAGCACGAGGCTGTCGATGACGAGCAGGACGAGGAGGAAGCTGAACATGCCGCAGTGAGGGCTGGAGAAGCGTCGAGGGTGCTAAACCTCAAATATGCCGGGACTTACGTGTCGAGGTCAAGTGAGCGAGGCGAGAACGCGCACGTGTTTCACGCGTTGCAGATGCTCGCCCAGCTCTCCGCTTCGAGGCTCGCGCCACCGACGAGCAGTCCATCCACGCCCGGCGCGGTGAGCAGCGTGGACGCGTTGCCCACGTTGACGCTGCCTCCGTAAAGAATCGGAATGACGTCCGTGGCCTCGCCACCCAGCGTACGCAGCTCCGCGCGGATGGCCTGATGCGCGAACGACGCGTCCTGCGGCGTGGCAGTGCGCCCGGTGCCGATCGCCCACACCGGCTCGTAGGCGATCATCGCGCTGAGGAGCTCCGACGCGCTCAGCGCCGCGAGTCCCGCGCGAAGCTGCCGGAGGACGACGGTCTCCGTCTCGCCCGCCTCGCGCTCCTCGATCTTCTCACCGACACAGAGCATTGGTGCGAGTCCGTGCGATGCGGCGCGAGAGCACTTTTCGGCGGTCTCCGCGTCGCTCTCGCCGAACACGTGCCGGCGCTCGGAGTGACCGACGAGCACGAACCGCGCGCCCGCGTCGACAGCGATCGTCGCCGAGGTCTCGCCGGTGAAGGCGCCCTTCTCGGCGCCGTGGATGTTCTGCACTCCGAACTGGATGTCCGGCCGAGCCGCGGCCGCGTGTCGCGCGGCCGCGAGTGCGAGCGCCGATGGAAAGAGGATCACCGAACGATCATCTCGCGGCGCGTGGCGAACGAGAAACGACTCGAGAAAGGCCGCTGCCACGGTGGGCCCGTGATGCATCTTCCAGTTGGCCGCGAGGACGGGCTTGCGCGTGGCGGTCGTCACGGGCGGTCCGTCAGCGCCGCGAGGCCGGGCAGCGTCTTGCCCTCGAGAAACTCGAGTGACGCGCCGCCGCCGGTGGACACGTGGCTCATCTTGTCGGCCAGTCCGGCCTGCTCCACCGCAGCAGCGGAATCACCGCCGCCGACGATCGTCGTCGCGCCTTGCGCGGTGGCCGCCGCCATCGCATCCGCGATCGCGCGCGTGCCCTTGTCGAATGGCGGCGTCTCGAACACACCCATCGGACCGTTCCACAGCACCGTCTTGGCCGCCGCAATGGCTCGCGCGTACGACTCCGCTGTACGCGGTCCGATGTCGAGCATCGCCATGTCTGCGGGGATCTGCTCGCGGCCCACGGTGCGCGACTCCGATCCGCGCTCGATGGACGGAGCCACCGTGGCATCGTGCGGCAGGATGAGCCGAGTGCCCGCCTTGTCGAGCAGTGACTTGGCGAGATCGAGCCGGTCCGGCTCCACCAGCGACGTGCCCGTCTCGAGCCCCATCGCCTTGTAGAACGTGCATGCCATGGCGCCCCCGACGAGCAGCGCGTCGACCTTCGGCAGCAGCGCCTCGATGACGTCGATCTTGCCCGAGATCTTGGAGCCGCCGAGGATGGCGACGAAGTGCCGCTTCGGGTTCTCGAGCGCGCCGTGGAGGTAGTCGATCTCCTTCTCCATGAGGAGACCGGCGACGGACGGCGAGAGATGCTTGGCGACGCCCTCCGTGGACGCGTGGGCACGATGTGCCGCGCCGAACGCATCGTTGACGTACAGATCGCCGAGCTCCGCCAGCGCGCGCGAGAGCCGCTCGTCGTTCGTCTCCTCGCCGCCCAGGAAGCGGGTGTTCTCGAGGAGGAGCACTTCGCCGGGCGCGAGGTCGTTGCTCGCCTTGAGCGCCTCGTCGGAGTCGGTGCTTTCGATGAACGACACCTTGCGAGCCGGCAGCAGCTGCTGCAGCCGCTTGGCGACGGGTTGCAGCGAGTACTTCGACTCGGGCTTCCCCTTCGGTCGCCCGAGGTGCGACATCAGCACGACGCGCGCGCCACGATCGAGCAGGAGCTCGATCGTGGGGATCGCCGCGCGGATCCGCGTGTCGTCGGTGACGTGGCGCTCCGCGTCGAGCGGCACGTTGAAGTCCACGCGCACGAGTGCCCGCTTGCCGCGGAGCTGTTCCGCGGCAAGGTCGCGTACCGTCAGTTTGTTCATGCGTGGCTACAGCTGCTTGCCGATGTACTGCAGCAGGTCGACGCAGCGCGAGGCGTAGCCCCACTCGTTGTCGTACCAGCCCGAGACCTTGAGCAGCAGGCCGTCGACGACGTTGGTGCTCTTGCCATCGAGGATGCAGGAGTGCGGGTTGCCGATGTAGTCCGACGACACGAGCTCCTCTTCCGTGTACTGGAGAAACCCCTTGAGGTCGCCCTCCTCGGAGGCCTTCTTGAACGCCGCGTTGACCTGAGCGACCGTGACCGGCTTGTCCACGACCACGGCGAG
>JBDSDB010000109.1:0-13653 GCA_039920785.1 Gemmatimonadaceae bacterium | reverse complement strand
TGCCGAAGGCGATGTCGGCGCGATCGCCGAGAGCGATGATCTGGCGGACGAACACGCTCTCCAGCCCGACGTCGTTGGCCACGGCGGTCACCGTCGCGCTGTCGGCGGAGAGCGAGACGGCGGGGAGCGGACGCCAGCCCGCGACGGGAGGCGCCAGGCAGTCCATCACTGCGTCGTCGGCGTCGGTGGCGCTGCCGCCATTTCCGAACGCGAGCAGCTTGCCACCTCGCTCGAACCGCTCGGCCATTGCGCCGGCGGCCCCGCGAAGCTCGTCGACATACTCCGCGAGCAGCTCCCGGCGAAGGCTGGTCGTATCCGCGCACTTCTCCATCGTCGAGCGCTTCACGGCATCGATCAACGCACTGCGCGACGCCTCGCCACCGCCGGGCGACATGCTGGGCGAGGACGGATAGAGGAAGGGATACAGCTCACGACTAAAGTCTCGCGCGTCGCTCATACGACCCCCAATCGCTCGATGGCGAATCCCAGGTGCACGAGCACCGCGTCGCCCACCTCCGCATCCACGAGGTCGAGCGCGACGAGCGCGGTCCCACCCTGAAGCATGACCGTGGCGATCCGCTGCGCCGCGTCGATCTCGAGCACGCGGCCGGCCTCCGCCTCGTCGCCGCAGAGGTGACAGCGTCCCTCGCGCGGATCACACCGCTCCGTGGTTTCGGCGGGAACGGTCACGACGCTACCGCACGGTGTTCGAAGAACACGTGGACCAGCTCCCAGAGAACGTGATACAGCATCTCGTGCACTTCCTGCACCACGCACGCATCGTCGGAGAGGACGCACAGGACGAAGTCGGCCGAGGGAAGCGTCTCACCCGCGCCGAGCGTGCCCGTGAGCGCGAGCGTCAACATGCCCTCCGAGCGCGACCGAGCGATCAGCCGACGATCCGACTCCGTCGGCGCACCGGCGCACAGAATCATCAGCATGTCCTTACCGCCGCCGAGCACCGGCAGCAGGACGAGCGCCTCGGTGGCACTCTCACCAGGGAGGGCAATCGCGGGCAGCGCCCGCTTGCCGACGATGACCGGGTGCACGAACTCGACGACGACGTGCGCCGCATCGCTGCGCTGCGCTCCGTCGCCGCGCACCAGCAACCGCCCTCCCGTCTGGAAGCGCAGCGCCATGGCTTCGCACGCGAGCGCCACGGCGTCGGCATTCTCGCGAAAGAATCGCTCGCTCGCCTCGATGCTCGCGGCAAAGCGCCGCCCGGCCGTGGTCATCGCAGCCGTTGGCTCGATTGCCGCCGCGGACGTGGTGGTCATTCGATCCTGCTGTCCATGATCTGGCGCAGCTCGTCGTCGTAGTCGGACCCCAGCGCCTCCAGGAACTCGGTCGTCCGCCGCGCTTCGTCCTCGTCGATCTTGCTCAGCGCGAAGCCCACGTGGATGAGAACCCAGTCGCCCACCTCGAGGCCATCCGGGATGAGCAGACCGACGTTGATCGCGCGACGCACGCCGGACACCTCGGCCTTGGCCAGGTGCCTGGTGGGATCGAGAAACTCCGTGATGCGACCCGGCACTCCTAGGCACATACAGCCTCCTCCTCCAGCGCGCAGGCGGCGACGTACGCCTGTCCCAGCGACAGCCCGCCATCGTTGCACGGCACGGTGCGATGCGCGACCACCGTGAATCGCGCGCGCGCGAGCGCGTCGGCCGCCAGCTCCAGCAGCATGGCGTTCATGAACACGCCTCCGGTCAGCACTATGCTGCCCACTCCGCTCGCTTCGCGAATGCGCTCCGCGCCGCGCACGACGAGGTTGCAGAGGGCCAGATGAAACGCACCGGCGACCTCGGCGACGCCGACTCCACGGTGTACGTCATCGACGATCCATCGGATGAGCTCCGCCGGATCCGCGGTCCACACCTCGCCGTCCGACAGCGCGATCGTGTAGCGAGGCGCGGCGCGCGGATCGGCGATCGCCTCGAGCGCCGTCGCGGCCTGCCCCTCGTACCGCGACACGTGGCAGACGCCGGTCAGCGACGCCACCGCGTCGAACAGTCGGCCCACGCTCGAGGTGCGCGGCATGTCCGCGTCGCGCGCGAGCATCTGCTGCACGAGCGACCACTCGCCCTGCTCGACCTCGGCTGGCCTCGCGACGAGCTTCGGCGCTCCGCCGAGCGAGGCGTGGGCGAGATGCGCGGCGGCGGAGCGCCATGGCCGCCGCGACGCGGCGTCTCCACCGGGCAGCGCGACGTACGAGAGGTGCCCACATCGAGTGAACTGCGCGCCGTCGACGAGCAGGAACTCTCCGCCCCAGATCGCGCCATCCGTGCCGAGTCCCGCACCGTCGAACGCGACGCCGATGACGGGCCCGCTGACCCCGTGCTCGGCGACACACGACGCCACGTGCGCGTGGTGATGCTGCACGACCACGCGATCCTCGATGCCAAGCTCGCCGGCCATCGCATCGGCGATCCGCGTCGACGCGTAGTCCGGATGGAGGTCGTGCGCGATGGCGGTCGGCCGCACACCGGCCGATCGCGACACGTGCGCGATCGCGTCCCGCATTGCACCGCGCGACTCCGCGCTCTCGAGATCGCCGACGTGCGCCGAGAGGATGGCGCGGCCCGAATGCGCCATGCAGACCGTGTTCTTGAGCTGACCGCCCAGCGCGAGCACTGCCTGGCGCGCCCCTCGGTGAATCGCGATCGTGCGCGGCACGTATCCGCGTGACCGGCGGATGACGCGTGGCTCACCCAGCATGAACCGTGTGACGCTGTCGTCGCATCGCACCGCGATCACACGGTCGTGCGTCAGGAAGAGGTCGGCGATGTCGCCGAGCGCGTCGCGCGCCGCTCCGTCGTCGATCGCGACGGGCTCGTCGCTTCGGTTTCCGCTCGTCATGATGAGCGGGCGGTCGAGACGAGCCATCAGCAGGTGATGCAATGGCGTCGAGGGCAGCATCAGTCCGAGCAGTTGCTGGCCCGGTGCGACAGAGCCGGCGATGGCCGCACCGTCTCGACGGACCAGCAGCGCGATCGGCCTGGCCGGCGATTCGAGCAACTCCCGCTCGTCGCGCGAGATGTGGCAGAGGAGCGCGGCGGCATCCGCATCGCGTACCATCATGGCGAACGGCTTCGCCGGGCGGTGCTTGCGCCCTCGCAGACGCACCACCACGTCCTCGCGCGCGGCATCGCACGCGAGATGGAATCCGCCGAGCGCCTTGATCGCGACGATGCCGCCCTGTCGCAGGACGCCCGCTGCGTGCTCGAGCGCCTCGTCACCCGTGAGCGACGCCAGCACCGGTCTCGCGCCGGGCGACCCTTCGGCGCGCAGCGTCGGTCCGCAGTCCCGACAGGCGATGGCCTCGGCGTGGAATCGCCGATTCGTGGGATCGTCGTATTCGTGCCTGCACGCCGCGCACATCGCGAAGCTCGACATCGTCGTGCGCTCTCGATCGTACGGCGCGCCGGTGACGATGGAGAACCGCGGACCGCAGTCCGTACAGGTAATGAACGCATGCCCGAATCGGCGGTCGAGCGGATCGAACAGCTCGGCGAGACATGCCGGACAGGTGGCGACGTCCGGCGGTACCGTCGCCGCGACGGATGCCCGGGTTCGCGGATCGCTGGCGACGATGCGGAAGTCCGGATAGTCCTGCGGCGCGGCGTGCTCGATGGCGACATGCTGCACTTCCGCCAGCGAGGGCAGGTCTTCCGAGAGCGAGCGACAGAACTCGTCGATGTCGGTCCGCATACCCTCGACGTCGATCAGCACGCCGTGCGCGTTGTTTCTCACCGAACCGCGCAGATCGCTGGCCGCGGCGAGCCGATGGACGAAGGGTCGGAACCCCACACCCTGCACCACCCCGTGTACCGCGATCAGTCGCCTTTCCAGCATGACCTGCATCCCCTCGCGAGGGCGCGTGCCGAGGGTTCGGCCCGCCTCCGAGAGACTATCATCGGGCCCCGCCCCCGGCAAATGCGCTTCGGTCGACCGAAGTAACCCACGCACCAGCCCGGCGCGTCGCTATGGCGAATCGATCTCGGCGAGGAGCTGTCGGAGCCGGCTGAGCAGCTTGACGCCCGACTCGGTCAACGAGTAGACCAGCGCCGGACGATCGTCGGCCTCCTGCTGGCGCGTGATGAGGCGCGCCGTGTCCAGCGCGTGCAGGGTTTCGGCCAGCGTCGAGCTGCTCATACCCGGCAGCGCGGTGGCGATGTCGTGATAGCGCGCGCGCCCTCGCCCGTGAATCGCGTTCATGACCGCCAGCGAATAGCGACGGCGAATGATGCGAAGCAGATCCTCGACGCCGCAGTAGCAGGTGGACGCACCGGCGAGCCCTGGCTCGGCGCAGCCGCAGGGAGGTACGTCCCTCTCGGTGAGATCGTTCGGACCGGGAGTCATGGATGCGCGCAAACGTGCCCGGCGTCGCTTCGCCACGCAAGCATTCCGCGCGGCGATGCGGATCGCGCGCCGGCCGCTTGTGCATCGGGGCGCCGGATTCGATGATTGTGCTCTTGCCGCACCCATCTCAGAGCGATCCGATGGCCCTCGCCAGATCATGATGTGCGTCGCTCGTCCGGCCGTCGGGGCGTTCGCCGCCCTGCTGGTGTGCGCCGGAATCGGCTGCGCCGGAGATCGAGCCCATGCGCGCGGCGGGGCGCTGGTCGCGGCGATCTCGAGCGACCCGGGACACCTGAATCCCGCCATCACGACCAACGGCGGCGTGCACACCGCCGCCGATCTCCTGTATGACGGCCTCATCTCGCTCGACGAGGATCTGACGCCGCAGCCAGCGCTCGCCGCGCGGTGGACGGTCGAGGATCGCGGGGCGCGCTACCGATTCTTCCTGCGGCAAGGCGTGCGCTGGCACGATGGCGTCCCGTTCACGTCGGCCGACGTCAAGTTCACCTTCGACTCGGTGCTGCTGCGCTTCCACTCGCGCACGCGCGCGTCGCTCGGCCCCGCGCTCCTGCGAGTGGACGCGCCGGACGATTCAACCGTCGTGTTCCAGTTCCGTCGGCCGTATGCATCCCTGCTGGCGCAGCTCGACGTGGATGAAGCGCCGATGCTCCCGAAGCATGTCTACGCGGGAAGCGATCCGCTCCGCAATCCGGCGAACATGGCGCCCGTCGGCACGGGCCCCTTCCGCTTCGCGTCGTATGCGCACGGCACGGAGATCCGCTACGCCGCGAACGCGGAGTACTTCGGTCGACGTCCCGCGCTTGCCGCGGTGATCTTCCGCGTCATCCCCGACGGAAGCACTCAGGTGGCGGCGCTCGAAGCGGGAGAAGTCGATTGGCTGTTCGGCGTGCCTGGGCCGGAGCGCGCGCGTCTGCGAAAGAACACCGACATTCGGCTGGGGCAGACCACCATCGGCCCCGGCGGAAGCAACTGCGTGTCGACGGTGGGATTCAACCTCGACCGGGCAGCGTTCAAGGACCAGCGCGTTCGTCGCGCGACCGCCCTCGCCGTGGACCGCCAGCAGTTCGTGGAGCGGGTGGCCTTCGGCGACGGACGCATCGCCGACGCGCCGATCTCCTCGGCCATCGCCTTCGCGCACGCCGATCACCTGGACATGCCGGCATTCGACACGGTGCAGGCCGATCGCATGTTGACCGATGCCGGCTGGAGCAGCGCGAATGGAGGCACGCGCACGGCGCGGGGCGTACAGGGTGTTCCCGACGGCACGCCGTTCGTCGTGACGTTCAAGGTGATGTCCACCATGAACAGTTACGGCGAGCTGCTTCGGGCGCAGCTGCGGAGAGTCGGCATCGACCTGCGCGTCGAACCGCTCGAGCCGGTGGTGTTCGCGCAGACCGTCTTCACGGCGCGGGACTTCGATATCTCGGTCGCGTCGTACTGTCAGGGCTCCGATCCGCAGATCGGTGTGCAGCGCATGTACGTCTCGTCCAGCATCGCGCCGGTCCCCTTCTCCAACATGGCGGGATACCGGAGCGCCGCCATTGACTCGCTGTTCGATCGTGCCGGATCGGCGCTCGATCTCGAGGAGCGACGGCGCCTCTACCGCCAGATCCAGGAGCTCGCCGTGCGCGACCAGCCGTACGTGTGGCTGGTGGAGACGACCTCGACATACGCGTACACCACGCGCTGCACCGGCTTCGGCGTCGCCGGACACTTCGCGGCCACGGCGACCTGCTCACCGTGACGCGCTGGTACCTCCTTCGGCGCTTGCTTCAGGTGATCCCGACGGTCGTCGGCATCGCGCTGGTCGCGTTCCTTCTCATTCATCTCGCACCGGGCGACCCGATCGTCGCGCTCGCCGGCGAGCATGGGGACGCGGCCTACTATGCGTTCATGCGCGAGCGCTTCGGACTGAACGAGTCGTTGCCACGCCAGCTGGCCACATTTCTGGCGCGCATCGCCTCGGGCGACCTGGGCTACTCGTACGTGCAGGGGCGGGCCACGCTGGTCGTGATCGCCGAGCGCATCCCCGCCACGGCGCTGCTGGGAGGCTCGGCGATCCTGCTCGCCACAGTGGTCGCCGTTCCACTCGGCGTGCTCGCCGCGCGGCGACCGGACGGCGCGATGGATGGAACGGTGAGCACACTCGCGCTCACGCTCTTCTCCGCGCCCACCTTCTGGCTCGCGCAGATGGCCATCGTGTGCTTCGCGGTGGCCACGGGCCTCTTCCCCGTGCAGGGCATGACGACCGCGGGCGCCGAGCAGTCGGGCACGCGGCACTTCGCGGACGTGGCGCGGCACCTCGTGCTGCCCGCCTGCGTGCTCGCGGCGCAGGAGATGGCGGTGCTCGTCCGGCTCACGCGAAGCGCGTTGATCGATGAGCTGGCGCGCGACCACATCCGGACGGCACGCGCCAAGGGGCTCGCCGAGTTCTGGGTGGTGGTGCGACACGCCTTTCCGCGCGCACTCGTGCCGGCGCTCACGGTCGTCGGCGCGCGGGTGGGTCACGTGCTCGCTGGCGCCGCGCTCGTCGAGATCGTGTTCGGCTGGCCGGGCATGGGGCGACTCCTCCTCTCGGCTCTGCAGACCCGCGACAGCCCGATCCTCATCGGACTGTTCATCGTCGTCGCATTCTCGGTGGTGTTCCTCAACCTCGTGTCCGATCTGCTCCATGCGGCCATCGACCCTCGTGTACGTCTCGGCTGAACTGACGCCTGGCGGCGCCACCGCCGCTCTGTCGGCGCGGCGTCGATCGACGGTGGCGGCCGCGCTCGCGCGTCCGTCGGGCAGGGCCGGGCTCGTCCTCCTCGCCGTCACGCTCGCCGTGGCGATCGGTGCGCCGCTTATCGCGGGCCAGGATCCTTTCGCGCTCAGCGGCGCTCCGCTCTCGCCACCGTCGTTCGCGCACCTCATGGGCACCGACGCGCTGGGGAGAGACCTGTTGAGCGGCGTGGCGCATGGCGGGCGCGCGTCGCTCCTGATCGCCGCTGCCGTCACGCTGGTGGCGGTCGCGTGCGGTGTCTCGGTGGGGATCATCGCGGGATTTCGCGGCGGCCTCGTGGACGATCTGCTGAGCCGCGCCGTCGAGCTGTTTCAGGTCATTCCTCGTCTGTTCATCGTCGCCATCGTGATGGCGCTGTTCGGACCGGGGCTCGACCGCCTCATCCTGACGCTCGGGCTCACCTCATGGCCCACATTGGCACGCGTGGTACGCGGCGAGGTGCTCGCGACACGCAACCTCGACTACATCCTCGCCAGCCGAGCGCTCGGCGCGTCGCCGGGCTATATCGCGGCGCGAGGTCTGCTGCCGAACGTCATGCCCGGCGTCCTGGTCATGGCCGGGCTGCTCTTCGGGCAGGCACTGCTCACCGAGGCGAGCCTCGGCTTTCTCGGCCTCGGCGACCCGAGCACGTTGAGCTGGGGTCTGCTGGTGGGACAGTCACAGGGATTTCTCCGCGTCGCCTGGTGGCTGACGGCATTTCCAGGGCTGGCTATCACGGTCGCAATCCTCTCGTTCAACCTGCTTGCCGACGCCCTGTCCGCCGTGCGGGGAGGCCGGTGATGAGGCAGCCAGCGAAAGTGAGACAAGCCCCTACTCGTCGTCGATCGTAGAGCGTCGTATACTCCGAGTTCGTACGATCGCTCGATGGCCACTCTCTTCCGACTGCCCCGACCCATGCGACCCTACTCTGCGTTCGTGGCGCTCGTCCTTTGCACGCCGGTTGGAAGCGCGCTCTCCGCCCAGGGAGCCATGCGCGCCGGCCCGAGCGGGCGAGCAACCACGGAAGTCACGCTCACGCTCGTGGACAGCGTCGCGCGCGCCGCGGCGCAGCCGTCGAAGATCCGCATCGACTACGGGCAGCCGCATCTCCGCGGCAGACGACTGCTCACGGACAGCCTCGTGCCGTACGACAAGGCGTGGAGGACCGGCGCAAACGGCGCAACGATGCTCACGACCGATGTCGATCTCGTCGTCGGGGGCGTGAGCGTGCCGAAGGGAACGTGGGTGATCCAGACCTTGCCGAGCCGCGCGGGGTGGAAGCTGCTCATCCAGAAGGAAGTCGGGCAGTCGCCGATGCAGGCGGCGATGGCGTACAATCCGGCGAACGACATCGCACGCGTCGACCTGCGCGAGTCGAAGCTCGCGACACCGCTCGAGAGCCTCACCATGTGGCTGATCCCATCCAGAGACGCTGGCTCGCCACACGGGGAGTTGCGCCTGGCCTGGGGCACGGTCGCGCTCTCGACCGACTGGTCGATGAAATGAACGCGGGACGGGCACGTCCGATGTGGGCGCTCGCGCGCGCGCTGGTGACGTGCGCGATGGTCGTTTGGCCGCTGGCCGCCCGCGCCCAGGTCATGCGACTCGTCGGGCACAGCGATCTGGGAGGCGCCGGATTGAACGGCGACATCACGATCGTCGGCACCACCGCGGCAGTCGCCGCCGGTTTGATGCCGGCCGCCGGGGTGCACGCGCATCTGTACAATCCGTATCCCTGCCCGGCGGTCGCCGTCAAGCTCGTCGATCTGTCGCGACCCGATCGCCCAACAGTCGTGAGCACGATCCCGGTGCCCGCCGGCGTCGCTGCTCACGGCGTGAGTGCGACGCGCGTGCACTCGCCCTCCTTCACTGGCGATCTTCTCGCCATCGCGCTTTCGATGTGCGGCAATGCGGGCAATGCGATTGATCGAGGCGTCGTGTACTACGACATCACGCGTCCCGCGGCCCCGCGGCTTCTGGGACGATACGTCGCCGACGAGGACATCGTGCACGCTGACAGCGTGCCGCCGTGCGGCGCCGCGCCGCGATTGAGTCCGACCCGGTGCGCCAGCTCCCAGCATTCGGTGTCGCTGATCCAGCGCGCCGATGGACGCGTGCTCTCGCTCTCGATCGAGCCAGGTGCATCGGCGAGCAAGTATCCGTCCGGCGACCTGCGCATCGTCGACGTGACCGATCCACGACACCCGCAGCTCGTCGGCGCATTTCCCGAAGCGGGTGCGCCAATCTTCTCGAACAACGGCTGTCGACCGTTCAGCGCCGGACACGGCGCCGGCTTCTCCCATGATGGAAGGCGTGGCTTGCTCGCGTTCTATGACGCGGGCCTGTTCGTGCTCGATCTCCCGGTTTCCGGTCGTCCAGCAAAGCTCGGGCAGTTCACCTATCCAAACGACAGGC
Source organism: Gemmatimonadaceae bacterium (assembly GCA_039920785.1). Classification (GTDB taxonomy): domain Bacteria; phylum Gemmatimonadota; class Gemmatimonadetes; order Gemmatimonadales; family Gemmatimonadaceae; genus AG11. The sequence continues at coordinate 4,094 of JBDSDB010000109.1, read as the reverse complement.
GATTCGAGGGAAGTGCCGCATACGTCGCCTCGGCCCGCGTGGACGGCCGCGATCTCGCGCTGATCTCGGAAGCAGACTTCATCGGCCCGACGACCACCCTCTCCATCGAGGGGAGCTCTCCGATCGCGGGAACGCGCTTCGCCTGCGAGGCGATCTTCACTCTGTACGATCGGCAGGCGAAGGCGCAGCTGTATTCGCAACCGGAGCACGCCGTGAGCGGTGACCTCGCCTACGTGGGCCGCGGGTGCCCGGCGAGTCACGGCATGGACATGATGCACACCGCCACGGCGACCACCGAAGCGGATCCGTATCTCGCCGATGTGAACGGCCGCATCGCGCTCGTCGACCGAAGCCGGCAACCGATTCAGGCCGGCCTCAGCGCGGGTTCCGGATGCTCGGTGTCTGAGCGCGTGCGCTTGGCACAGAGCAAGGGCGCTCGGGCGGTGGTGCTGCTGCAGACCAGTGCGACGGCCCCGCAGGCGTTCTCCGCCGACGGAGATCCCGCCGACATCGCGATCCCCGTGATCATGATCGACAAGGGAGACGGCGACGCATTGCGCGCCGCACTCTGCCCGACGCTGGAGAGCGGCCGCTGCGTGCCGAGCGCGCCGATCACGGCGAGGATGCGAGATGAGCCTGGAGAGTGGGGAGCCTTGCGCGTCCTGGATGTGAGCGATCCTGCCGCGCCGCGTGAGATCGGAGTCTATCGAACGCCGAACTCGAGCGTTTTTCCGCCGCGCGATCTTGGCGTGCTGTCACCACAACGGGCGGCCGTACGCGGCCAGTACGCCGCGGTCCCGTGGAACTCGGATGGCGTACGCGTCATCGATCTCTCCGCGCGCCCACTCCGCGAGATCGCGCATTTCGTTCCGCCCGACGCCGCCGATCCAATCGGCGTGCTGCCGCCGAAGGCTTATGTCGTCGGGGTGGCGCTGCTCTCTCCGCCTGTCTTCGCGCGTGGCACTCGTCCGGTTCAGTACATCGCCGTCAGCGACGTCAATTCGGGCTTGTACGTGGTCGAGGCGCCATGGTCCGTCGAGACCGGCCGCGCGCCCGCCAGGCCGCAGCGGATCGACGGCGCGACGGGCAAGGTTCGATCACCCTGAGCCGCGAAGGCCGATATCTTCGCGCTCGGCGAATCGGGGAGAGACGGCCATCGTCGCCACTCGTGATCGGCGAGCCCGTGCGACGTACGGGCGACAGAGAAGAAGCCGGCGGAGGCGTAGAGTATCGGGCTATCTCACCTGTACGAGCATCGAGCCGAGCGGGATGTCCGCCAGCGTCGTGAGGGTGAGACGGAAGTCGCCGGTCGCGGCGGGAACGAGCTCGAAGTCGTACGTCTCGCCCATGCCCATCGTCTGCACGGCCGGCACCGTCCTCGCCTGATCCGGTGGCAGGTCCATTCCGTCCTTGGCGATCGGTCGCCAGGCGAGCCGGGTGGAATCGCGAACCAACCGCACCGTCATGCTCGCCCTGAAAATGAGCAGGTCGAGGAAGCGCAGCCGATATCGCTCACCGGCATGCAGCTGCAGCGGCGCGGGCGTGGTGGTGCCGTTGATGGCCACCTTGGCGAAGCTCGCGTTGTCGCGAGGCACGGTGAGAACGATCGGGACGTCGTGCACCGTGTCGAAGGCGGCGGGATCGTCGAGCACCAGGAGCGCACCCGAAAGTCCGGCCTGCTGCTGCCGCACTTCGTCGGCATGGGGATGGAACATGAATGTCCCGGAGCGCGGCGGTGTGAAGCGCGCCACGAACGAGTCGCGCGGCGCGATGACCGGCGATATGAGGCGCCCGTTGCCGGAGAACCCTGCCACGCCATCGAAGTAGCTCTCGAGCTCGATGCCGTGCCAGTGCACGGCGGTCGGCTCGGCGAGTTCGTTGACGACGGTAATGCTCACTGGTTCGCCGCGCTTGAGCATGAGGGTGGCGCCATGCAGCCGCGGCGTGGGGTACGGTCGCGCCGAGCGCTCCTGCAGCTGGTAGGAGAACGACGGCTCCGCGGTGTCGCCTCCGCTGTCCACCTTCGCGACGAGCCGAAGCGAGCGACGCTCGCGCTCGGAGGTGTTGGCGGCCGAGCGGTCCTGGCCGCGCACCGTCACTCCCATCACGAGGCCGCCCATCATCTCCATCGCGTGGTTGCTCGCGTGAACGAGGTGCTCGCCCACGAGCAGCGATCCGTCGAACGGCTTGTTGCGCAGGACGTGGAAGTTATCGTGGCAGTGAAGCAGCCAGTTGCCCGCGCGCTCGGGCACCCAGCTCATCGTGAACGTGTGGCCCGCTGCCGCGCGTTCGGTGACGACACGGCGCGGCGACGCGCCAGCGGCGAACACCGAGTCCATGCTTCCGTCGCCACGGCTGTTCACGTCGAAGTAGAAGCCGTGCAGGTGCATCGGATGCCCGGCGATGCTCGTGTTGATGAACCGCATGCGCGCGGTGTCACCCATCGCGTACGAGAGCTGCTCCGTGGCCGGCCACGACCGGCCGTTGATCGTGAAGCGGACGAGGCGGTCGGTCGTCGGCCGCACGGCGATGAGCGGTGGGGGCGACTTGGTCCAGAGCGAGATGACGAAGATGCGGTCGAGCGCGCGTGGCGCTCCACGCGGATCGACGATGAACGCGCCCGTCAGCTCCGCGTCGCGCGACGATGCGTCGTCCGTCGGCGCCGCGGCGATCGTTGCCCGGTAGTAGTACGTGCCAGGCGCGCCGGCGACGAAGCGCAACTCGCGCGTGGCGCCGGCCGCGATCTGCACCGTATCGGTCAGGTTCGCGGCATGTGCACCGCGCGGCGACATGCCGTGGAGCACGAGCGGCGCGTGCGAGAACGTGTTGGTCACGAAAGCGCGGATCTCGGTTCCTTCGGGAACACGCACGAGCGGACCCGGCACCGTGAGGCGCTTGCCCTTCTCCGCGAACGCCCGGACGACGATGCCGGGCTTCGACTCACCGTCGGGGTGCCACTCGCCGTCTCGCGCCTCGAGGCGCAGCGTGAGCACGCCGTCGCGCAGCACGCCCGCCGGCTCGCGATTGTCGTTGACGACGATCCGCTCGACCGCGGGCGCGCGCGAAGCAGGAACGGGACGTGCCGCGCCGAGCATGGGCGACACCAGGAGCAGGACGGCGACTCTCATGAGACTCCACCGCGCGAAGTGAGACGCTGTGTCGTCGTTCGGATCATCCCGAGCGGCACCGCTCAGTATGCCATCATCGGGGGGTGGGTGCAATGGCGGCACTCGGCGCGTGCTCGGTGGTGGCGAGAAAGTCCTCCACCAGCGACGCGAACCGCTCCGGAACTCTGTCACTCACCTGATACATGAACTCGCCGAGGTACTCTCCGTGCTGTCCGGGCAGGATGCAGAGGCGCGCGTGCGGCAGCAGGCGTGAGAGAGCGAGCGCGTGTTCGGGCAGCACCACGTCGCGATCGCCATCGACGACAAGCGCCGGCGCCTTGATCGCTCGGATGCTCTCGTCGGGGATGTCCGTGAACGCATTCATGCGCGTGGCGTCGCGCTTCCACATCGCTTGGAGCCCCGCCTGGCTCGGATTGATCTTCAGATACGCATCCTTGTATGTCTGTGGCATGTCGGCAAAGGTGCCCTTCCGCATGAACTCCCAGAAGCCCGGCGGCATGCCGTCGCGGCGATAGTTCGCCGACGCGATCACGAGGTGGTCGACGACACCAGGATGCCTGATGGCGACCTGCAGCGCGGTGGTGCCGCCGTTGCTGAACCCGAGCAGGTCCGCCTTCGCGATGTGCAGCTGCTCGAACAACGCGGCGACGTCGTCCGCGCTCTGCTCGAACGTGAACGGTCGGTCGATGTCGGCGGTGTGGCCGTGCGCCTGGAACTCGACGGCGATCACCTGCCGCGTCCGCGCGAAGTGTGGGATCACTCGGCTCCAGTTCGTGCCGATCGTCGAACCGCCGCCGTGCAGGAGGACGAGAGGCGTTCCGTGTGAGGGGCCGTACACTTCGTAGTACATCTTCAGGCCGTTGACGGTCGCGTAGCCGGTGCGCATGAACTTTGGGTTTCGCGCGGAGAGCGCGGAGGTTGCTGAGGGCGCGGAGGTTGTGTTGTGAGAGACTTGCGCGAGCGCGT
>JBDSDB010000108.1:0-19034 GCA_039920785.1 Gemmatimonadaceae bacterium | reverse complement strand
GTTCGATCGCTCGGAGCAGGCGCGCATCGAGGTCGGCAATCCGCTCAACAACCTGATCCTCACCGGCAACTACACGCTGGGCAGCCTCGGCGTCACGCTCCGAGGCCAGCGGTTCGGGCAGGTGACCTTCTTTGGCACGGCGCCAACCAACGCCTTCGGCTCGCTGGACCAGACGCTCTCGCCGAAGTGGGTGACCGATCTCAGCGCTTCGTACGCACTCAGTCGCTATTCGCTGGCCATCGGTGCCGACAACCTGTTCGACATCTATCCTGATCGCGCCGACAACAAGGGCAACATCGTTCCGACCGCGGAAAACGGCGGAACGGCGAACTTCGGAATCTTCCCGTATCAGGGCATCTCGCCGTTCGGTTTCAACGGGCGGTTCGTCTACGCCAAGCTCACGATCGGCTTGTAGCTCGACGCGCGCTCACGGGCGTGCTACTCGGCGAGTCACGATGGGCTGCTCACGCGAGCAGCCCATCGTGACTTCACGTCTCGCGCCACGCGCGGTACGGCTCCACATTGCGGCGTGACTGACGAGCTGCCCATCTGGACGCCGAACGCGGGCGCGATCGCCGCCGCCAACGTGACGCGGTTCATCCGCGAGACGGTGCAGCCGCTCGGCGGCGCGGCGGCGGCCGTGACCGACTCCGCATCGCTGTATGAGTGGTCAGTCACTGAGCCGCAGCGCTTCTGGCCGGCGGTGTGGACCTTCGGCGACATGATCGCCGAGCGGCGCGAGGACGGATCGCAGTGGGACGCGGTGCTCGAGCACGGGGAGCGCATGGCGCCGCCGGATCCTCTGCTCGGACCGCGCTGGTTCCGCGGAGCGCACCTCAACTTCGCCGAGAATCTTCTGCGCCGCCGCGACGATGCCGACGCGCTCGTGCTGTGGACGGAGCGAGGTCCCGACCGGACGCTGACCTTCGCGCAGCTCGCGGCTGACGTGGCACGATTCGCGGGGTTCCTGCGGAGTGTGGGCGTCGTCGAGGGCGATCGCGTCGCGGGCTTCGTCGCCAACGTCCCCGAAGCCGTCGTCGCCATGCTCGCCTCCGCGTCGATCGGTGCGCTCTGGTCCTCGTGCTCGCCCGACTTCGGCGCGGCGGGCGTCGTGGACCGGTTCGGGCAGATCGCGCCGAAGGTGATGGTCGTGGTCGACGGATACGAGTATGCTGGAAAGCCGATCGATTCGCTCGCGCGGGTGCGCGAGTTCCTGCCGCGGCTGCCGAGCGTCGAGCGGGTCGTCGTCGTGCCGCACCTCAGAGCGCAGAGCGCGTCGCCGAGGCCGCTCGAGGGAGCCGCGGTCATCTCATGGCGGGAGGCGCTCGCCGTGGGCGACGGCGCACCGCTCACCTTCGCGCGCCTCCCGTTCGATCACCCGTTGTACATCATGTACTCGTCGGGCACGACGGGGCTCCCGAAATGCATGGTGCACGGCGCGGGCGGCACGCTTCTGCAGCATCTCAAGGAGCTCGCGCTCCACACCAACGTGTCGGCGGGCGACCGGGTGTTCTACTTCACCACCTGCGGGTGGATGATGTGGAACTGGCTCGTCTCGAATCTCGCGATCGGCGCGACGGTGGTGCTGTACGACGGGGCATCGATCCTTCGAGATCGGCCCGTCCTGTGGGAGCTCGCCGCTCGAGAGCGACTCACCGTCTTCGGTACCAGCGCCAAGTGGATCGCGCTCACGCAGAAGGACGGCGTCGTGCCCGGACCGGAGCACGACCTCTCGGCGCTGCGCACGATTCTTTCGACCGGGAGCCCGCTCGCGGCGCACAGCTTCGACTTCATCTACGAGCGCGTGAAGGCGGACGTCTGCCTGTCGAGCATCAGCGGGGGCACGGACATCATCTCCTGCTTTGCCGGGGGTGACCCGACCAGGCCCGTGTACCGGGGCGAGATTCAGACGCGCGCCTACGGCATGAACGTGGACGTGTTCGACGAAGCGGGACGTTCTCTTCGTGGAGAGCCGGGCGAGCTCGTCTGCACGTCGCCATTTCCCAGCATGCCGGTGGCGTTCTGGAACGACCCCGATGGCGAGAAGTACCAGGCGGCGTATTTCGACGTGTACCCCAACACGTGGCGACACGGCGACTGGGCCGAGCTCACCGAGCGTGGCGGGATGCTGATCCACGGGCGAAGTGACGCGACGCTCAACCCGGGCGGAGTGCGGATCGGGACGGCTGAGATCTACCGGCAGGTCGAGCAGATGCCGGAGGTGGTGGAGAGCGTCGTGATCGGGCAGCACGTGGAGCCCGCCGATGTCCGCATCGTGCTGTTCGTCAGGCTGCGCCCCGGGCTCGAGCTGGACGATGCGCTTCGGGAACGGATCGGAGTTCAGATCCGCACCCATTGCTCTCCCCATCACGTCCCCAAGCGGATCGTGCAGGTGACCGACATACCGCGGACGATCAGCGGAAAGATCACGGAGCTCGCCGTTCGGGACGTGGTGCATGGGCGACCCGTGAAGAACGTCGACGCCTTGGCGAACCCCGAGGCGCTCGGCCTCTTTCGCGATCGTCCCGAGCTGCGGGGCTGAGGTGCTTCAACTGCAACGGCAACTACTAGTACACCAGGAAACCGACGCACGGGGTAGTACTCGGATTGGCATACTGCCCACCCCGATGTGGGCCTCTTTTGAGAGGTTGCTACGAACGCCTGCGACTCCGCATGCGGACGACCCGTTCCACCCGGGACTCGACGGCGGGAACGCAGTAAAGAGCTCTCCCCAACGAGCTCCCGGTGCAACGGGCTGCGACGGTCAGAGGCAATCGCCATGGACAGCCCTCCACGAATTTGGAGGGGTCGTATGCCAATCCGAGTTTCCGAGTACCGAGATCATGGCGTACTCGCTGTTGCCGTTCCCGTATTAGGTTGACAGAGTCATCGACCGTCAGGCAGGAGACGCCACATGGCCACCGGCACGCTCGAAGTCGCGGCACCCGCGCACGATACCTTCCCGATCAACGGGACGGACTACATCGAGTTCTACGTCGGCAACGCCAGGCAGGCGTCGCTGTACTACCGCTCGGCGTTCGGCTTCCAGCTCGTCGCCTATCGCGGTCCCGAGACGGGCGTGCGCGACCGGGCCAGCTACCTGCTGCAGCAGGGGAAGATCCGCTTCGTGCTCACCACGGCCATCCGGCCGGACCTGAGCGACGACGCGCGCCGCATCGCGCAGCACGTGTTCGATCACGGCGACGGCGTGCGCGACATCGCCCTCTGGGTGGATGACGCCCGCGACGCATTCGCCAAGGCCGTCGAGCGCGGTGCGCGAGCCGAGCAGGAGCCGGCCGTTTCGCGCGATGCGGACGGGGAGATCGTCACCGCGTCGTTCAGGATCTATGGCGAGACGGTGCACTCGCTCGTGGAGCGGAAGAACTACCGCGGTCTGTTCATGCCGGGCTATGTCGCCGTGAGCCCGCAGTACGCGCCGCCCGATGTCGGACTCCAGTACGTCGACCATTGCGTCGGCAATGTGGAGCTGGGCAAGATGAACGAGTGGGTGGAATTCTATTCGCATGTGATGGGATTCCGGAATCTGCTCACCTTCGACGACAAGACGATCAGCACCGAGTACTCGTCGTTGATGTCGAAGGTGATGGCCAACGGGAACGACCGGATCAAGTTCCCGATCAACGAACCGGCGCAGGGGAAGCGGAAGTCGCAGATCGACGAGTACCTCGACTTCTACAAGGGGCCGGGCGTACAGCACATGGCGCTGGCCACCGACGACATCATCCGCACGGTCACGTCGCTCCGGGACCGCGGCGTCGAGTTCCTGAGCGTGCCCACGACGTACTACGACGATCTCCAGTCGCGCGTCGGCCGCATCGATGAAGACGTGCAGTCGCTCGCGCAGTTGGGCATCCTCATCGATCGCGATCCCGACGGCTATCTCCTCCAGATCTTCACCAGGCCTGTGGAAGATCGCCCGACGGTGTTCTACGAGATCATCCAGCGCAAAGGCGCGAAGAGCTTCGGCGCCGGCAACTTCAAGGCGCTCTTCGAGGCGATCGAGCGCGAGCAGGGGCTTCGAGGAAACCTGTAACGTCGTTTTTCGGAGGTCGCCGATGCCGTTCTACCATTCGCTGGGCAGGATCCCGAAGAAGCGCCACATCGCTTTCCGGAAACCGGACGGCGGGCTATATGCGGAGCAGCTCGTCGGGCATGAGGGGTTCACCGGTACCTCCGCGCTGCTGTACCACGTGCATCCGCCGACGACCGTGAAGTCCGTCAAGCGGTTGATGGAGACGACGCTCGAGGCCGACGACGACCAGACGCTGCGCCATCGCCACTTTCGCACCTCCAGGGTGAAACGCGGCGGAAGCCCAACGCTCGACCGCATCCCACTCCTGTTCAACGCGGACGTCGCGATGCTGTACGTGGAGCCCGACATCGAGGACGAGCACCACTATCGCAATGCGCAGGCGGATGAGGTGGTGTACGTCGCGAAGGGGAAGGGAACGCTCGAGACGCAGTACGGCGACCTGCCGTTCTGGGAGGGCGACTACCTCGTGATCCATCGCGGCATCATGCACCGCTACCGGTTCGACTCGAGCGCCGACGCGCCGCGTCTGCTGATCATGGAAGGACGCGGGCACATTCGGCCGCCCAAGCGCTATCGCAACGAGTTCGGCCAGCTCGTCGAGGGGGCACCATACTCCGAGCGCGACATTCGTGTACCGCGCGAGCTGCGCACCCACGACGAGATGGGCGACTTCAAGATCCTCGTGAAGCAGTACGATGGGATCAACGAGATCACCCTCGATCATCATCCGCTCGACGTCGTCGGGTGGGACGGCCAGTTCTATCCGTGGGCGTTCAACATCAACGACTTCGAGCCGATCGTCGGCCGCGTGCACCAGCCGCCGCCCGTGCACCAGACCTTCCAGGGCGACGGCTTCGTCGTCTGCTCGTTCTGCCCACGTCCGTACGATTTCCACCCCGAAGCGGTCCCCGCGCCGTACAATCACAGCAACGTGGACTCCGACGAGGTGCTGTACTACGCGTCGAGCGAATTCATGAGCCGCAAGGGGATCGAGTTCGGCTCCATCACGCATCATCCGGACGGCATCCCGCACGGTCCGCATCCGGGGCGCGCGGAAGCGTCGATCGGCGCCAAGTCCACCGACGAACTGGCGGTGATGATGGACACCTTCCGTCCGCTCAAGGTGGCGAAGCAGGCGCTCGACATCGAGGATCCCGCCTATCACCGGAGCTGGGTCGACGCGCAGCACGCGGCGTTCAATCCACCGACGAGCTGACGTGTTGCTCGACGGAGCACCGCGCCGATTCTTCTACGGCGAGCAACCGCCCCCGGAGCCATTCGCCGAGCACGTCCTCGCGCTCTGGTCGTACGACGTCCGCCTTCCCTCGGGCGACGTCGCGCTGCACACGATCTGGCCGGACGGCTGCGTGTCGCTCTCGGTCGTGTGCTCAGGCGGCGCACCGGTTGCCGCGAGCGTGGTGGGCCCCCGGATGAAGGCATTGCGCGTCCCGATGCGCAGCGGCCTCACCGTGCGCGGCATCCGTCTCTGGCCCGACACCGCAGCACACGTGCTGGGCGTGGACCCGGTCGCCATTCGCGACACGACGCGGCCTGCCGCCGAGGTGCTGGGTATCGGTGCGATCTTGCTCGCGCGCGCCGTCGCGCACGCGCCCGACGAGGCCGCGGTTGGGACGGTGTGGGAGGAATGGCTCGCGCCTCGGATCGCCGCGGCGGCGCTACCAGACCCTGTCGTTCGCCTCGTCGTTCGCCTGCTCATCGACTCGGACGGCGCGCATGATCTCGCCGACGCGACGGCCCAGGCCGGGCTGGGCGTTCGCGCGCTCGAGCGCCAGTTTGCAGCCGCAGTGGGATTGAGCCTGAAACAGTTCGCTCGGGTGCGGCGCGTGCGCGCGGCGATCAGCGCGATCGTCGAGGGGGCGCGCCGAACATCCGAGCTCGTAGCGGGATTGCGCGAGTTTCGCGACGTGACCGGCCTCTCGCCGGAGAAGCTCATGGCGCAGCTCGATCAGCTCGAAACCGGGGAAGATGGCAGCTGATCGGAATTCCGGTTCGCCTTGAACTTCGCGATCGCCTCGCGCGTGTGCTCCGACAGGGCCAGTGCGCCGCTCGTCCGCGCCCGTTGCACGAGCAGCGACTCCCACTCCGACGTGCCCTCCCAGAACGCGAGCTTCAGCGCCCGCGTCGCCTCCTGGTTCGACGCGGCCAGTGTGCCGGCCAGTTCATCCAACGCTGCGTCCATGGAAGCCATGTCGTCGAACACGCGGGCGTACAGTCCGTGGCGCTCGCACCACTCCGCATCGCGCCACGCCGCATCGATCGCCATCGCCGCGAACGGGCCTCGGCCGATGCGGCGCTCGATCACGGGTCCCACCACGAAGGGACCGATGCCAACGGCGAGCTCGCTCAACCGCGCCGTCGCATCGCGCACAGCGACCGTGTAGTCGGCCGCGGCCGCGAGCCCCACGCCGCCGCCCGCCACGCGACCATGCACGCGTGCGAGCACGAGCTGCGGCGCGTGGATCATCGCCAGAATGACTCGCGCGAAGCCGCTGAAGAACTCCGCCCCATCGGCGGGGGTGGCGATGCTCACCAGCTCGTCGAACGATGCGCCGGCGCAGAACGGACCCGTACCTTCACTGCGGAGCACGATCACGCGCGCCGCCACGTCGGCCCCCAGTTGGCCGACCGCCTCGGCGAGCCGGACGAGAAGCGCGCCCGGGAGGGAATTGCCCTTGGGATGCGAGAAGCGAATCGTCCCGACTCCCTCGGCGACGGTGATCGAGACGTCGCCGTCGACGAGAGAGGTTCCAGCGACTGCGTCACGGGTGGGCATGCGGGCAAGATAGGTGAGGTGCAAAGGCGCGTCGATTGTCCGTTCTTGCTCGTGAGGTGTAGATTTCTGGAAGGGCCAGCCTCTTGCCCTGCCTGTCGATAGGCGCGGTGACAAATGCGCCGAGCCCGCCTCGTGGACCCGTGGGAACCGACGATGACGCAGACACGCACCTCCCCGCAGGACGATCCGGCGAGTGTCGCCGCCTTCGAGGCGCGGATCGCCGCCGGCGAGAGCATCGAGCCGAAGGACTGGATGCCCGAGCGCTACCGGCGGCAACTCGTCCGGATGATGTCGCAGCACGCGCACTCGGAAATCGTCGGCATGCTCCCCGAGGGAAACTGGATCACGCGCGCGCCCTCGCTACGGCGGAAAGTGGCGCTCATCGCCAAGGTGCAGGACGAGGCCGGCCACGGGCTCTACATCTACTGCGGCACGGAAACGCTCGGCGTCGACCGGTCGGAGCTGATCCAGCAACTGCTCGACGGAACGGCCAAGTATTCCAGCATCTTCAACTATCCGACGCTGTCGTGGGCCGACATGGGCGTGATCGGCTGGTTCGTGGACGGCGCGGCCATCGTGAACCAGACGATCCTCGCCAAGGCCTCGTACGGCCCGTACGCGCGCGCGATGATCCGGGTGTGCAAGGAGGAGAACTTCCACAAGCGCCAGGGCTACGAGATCGTTGCCGTGCTCGCGAGCGGCACTCCCGCGCAGAAGGCGATGGTGCAGGGCGCGGTGAACCGCTGGTGGTGGCCGTCGCTGATGATGTTCGGGCCGAGCGATGCGGATTCACCCAACACCGCGGAGCTCATCCGGTGGAAGGTGAAGCGCAAGACGAACGACGAGCTTCGGCAGCGCTTCGTGAACCTCACCGTGCCGCAGGCGATCGCGGTGAATCTCACGTTGCCCGATCGGGACCTGACGTTCGATGAACCGAGCGAGAACTGGCACTTTGGCGCGATCGACTGGGAGGAGTTCCACCAGGTGATCCGCGGCAACGGTCCATGCAACCGCGAGCGCCTGGAGGCGCGCCGCGCCGCGCACGACGAGGGCGCGTGGGTGCGCGAGGCTGCGGTGGCGTACGCCGAGAAGCAGCGTGCCAAGCGCACCTCGGCGGCGGCGTAGTTCATGCCGGCCGCGCCGGACGGAAGCGAGTCCACCGGCGCCTCGAGCGCGAGCGCAGCCAATGGGCAGTGGCCGCTGTGGGAAGTGTTCACGCAGAGCACACAAGGCGCGCCGCACGAGCACGCGGGCTCGCTCCACGCCGTGGACGCGGAACAGGCCATGCAGAACGCGCGCGACGTGTACGCGCGCCGCGGCGAGGTGATCTCGCTCTGGGTGGTGCCGAGCGACGCGATTACCGCGTCGAGCCCGGGCGAGGCCGGTCCCTTCTTCGATCCGGGCGCCGACAAGGCGTATCGTCATCCGCAGTTCTACAAGGTGCCGCGCGGCGTTCGAGGCGTGTGAGACGCGTATGACGGCGCCATCGGTGCTTCCGCCTCCCCCCGAGCCTCCGCACGACGAGCTCGAGCTCCTGCTGCGACTCGGCGACGACCGTCTCGTGCTCGGCCACCGTCTGAGCGAATGGTGCGGGCATGCGCCGATCCTCGAGGAGGACATCGCGCTCGCCAACGTCGCACTCGACCTGCTCGGGCAGGCGACGCTCTTTCTCCGGCGAGCGGGCGAGGTGGAAGGGAAGCGACGAGATGAGGACGCCCTGGCGTTTTTCCGCGAGGCGGTCGAGTTCCGGAACTGTCTCCTCGTCGAGCTTCCCAAGGGAGACTTCGCCTTCACGATCGCACGGCAGTTTCTGTTCGACGTCTACGCCGTGGTGACGCTCGACGCGCTGTCGCACAGCACGAGCGCCGACCTGGCCGCGATCGCTGCCAAGTCGCTGAAGGAGGCGAAGTACCACGTTCGGCACAGCGGCGAGTGGATCCTCAAGCTCGGCGACGGGACAGAGGAGAGCCACCGTCGCGTGCAGCGTGCGCTCGACGATCTCTGGCGCTTCACGCCGGAGCTGTTCGCGCCGGACCCGATCGACGCTCGGCTCGCGGCGCTCGGTATCGGCGCGGACCTGCCGGAGCTTCAACCGCACTGGGAGTCGTTGGTGCGCGACGTGATCCATCGCGCGACGCTCACGTTGCCGCACCCGCTCCCACACTCGCCGCACCTCCGCGGCGGCCGTGCCGGCGCGCACACCGAGCACCTCGGCCACATGCTCGCCGAGATGCAGATCGTCGCGCGCTCGCATCCGGGCGCGTCGTGGTAGCGCGTGCGCCCGGGACGCTCGCCGCGCGCGAGGAGATTCTCGCCATCCTCGACAGCGTGATGGATCCCGAAGTGCCGGTGCTCAGCGTGCGCGAGCTGGGGATCGTGCGCGACGTGGAGGTCGATGCTGCCGGCGTCGTGACGGTGACCGTGACCCCGACCTACTCGGGCTGCCCGGCGATCCGGGTCATCGAAGAGGACATCACGAGCGCGATCCGAGCGGCCGGGTACAGTGAGGTCAGCGTGCGCACGGCACTCGCGCCGGCGTGGACCACGGATTGGATCTCGGCAGAAGCCCGGGCCAAGCTGAAGGCGTATGGCATCGCCCCGCCGGGTGCGGCGTCGTCCGGGGATCTCGTGCAACTGCTGCGGCACCGTCCCGCGACGCAGTGTCCGTACTGCGACTCGTTCGACACGGAGCTCCGGAGCGAGTTCGGGTCGACGGCGTGCAAGGCGGTGTGCTGGTGCCGAGCGTGCGGGCAGCCGTTCGAGGAGTTCAAGGCTATCTGAGTTGCGTTCCATCCGCCCCGCTTGCGTGCTTCGGGTGGCGGTCGAACGGCAGGGGGAGCGGATTGTAACGGGTGCCTCGGATTCGATCGGATGGGACCCGACTCCTCGAGCGGAATCTCACCGGCGAGATTATCGCCGCGTTCTACGACTGCTATTCAACTCTGGGATTCGGTTTCCTCGAGTCTGTCTATCGAAGGTCGGTGGCCACCGAGCTTCGATCACGCGGCCTCCGAGTGTCTGAGGAGGTGCCGCTTGAAGTGGTGTACCGCGGCGTCGTCGTGGGTCACTTTCGTCTTGATCTAGTCGTCGAGGGCCGAGTGGTAGTCGAAGTCAAGTCCACACGTGCACTCGGCCCAACAGATCAGCGACAGCTCATCAACTACCTGCGTGCAGCAAACATCGATGTTGGACTCCTGCTGCATTTCGGACCGGCTCCTGAATTTCACAGACTCGTCTCTCCCCAAGTGCTGGCGCGGCGCACCGAGTAGATCCGGCTTCTTGCCGTTTGGATCCGTTCAAACCCCTTCCCGTGCCGTTGGGACGCCACCCAGCAGCGCCCCTACCCACATTCACACCACCTTTCCCTTCCATCCGCCTCGCTTGAACAACACTGCGCTCACCACGGCGAGGGTCGAGAACGCCACCGTCATCGCGACGAACACTCCGAACGGTCCCATCTTGAACTGGTGCGACAGCAGCCACGCGAGCGGAATCTCGAGCAACCAGAACACGCACAGATTGATCCGCGTCGGGGTCCGTGTGTCGCCGGCGCCGTTGAACGAGTTGCCGATCACCATCCCGTACGCGTAGAACACGAACCCGTACGCGACCGTGCGCAGCGCGAGGATGCCGTACCGCGCGATCGCTTGATCCGGGGTGAACAGGCCCACGATCTGCCGCGCGAACACCACGAACAGCAGTCCGATCACCGCGAGAAAGGCCGCGTTGTACCGTGCCGTCTTCCACACTGCCGCCTCCGCGCGCTCGGGCTTTTTGGCGCCGAGGGCCTGGCCCACCATCGTCGCCGCGGCGTTGCTCATTCCGAAGCTCGGCAAGAGCGCGAACATCACTATGCGAATGCCGATCGTGTAGCCCGCCAGCGCGTCGCTGCCGAAGCTCGCCAGAATGCGCACCAAACCGATCCAGCTCGCCATGCCGACGAACACCTGGAACGTCGCCGACGACGAGAGCCGGACCACGCGCGCGATCAGGTCGACGTCGAGCCCGAAGTGCGCGGCCCTGATCCGGACGCGGCCCTGTGGGCTCCGCAGCCGGCTCAACGCATACAGCACGCCGGTACCGCGCCCGATGGTCGTGCCGATCGCCGCGCCGACGATGCCCAGTTGCGGCAGCGGGCCCCAGCCGAACACCAGCGCCGGGCCGAGCACGATGTTGATCGCGTTCGCCAACCACAGCGTGCGCATCGCCGTCGCCGCGTCGCCCGACGCACGAAACACGGAGTTGATCAGGAAGAGCAGCACCACACTCGCGTTCCCGCCGAGCATGACGCGCGTGAACGACACGTTCTCGATCACGCCCGCCGACGCGCCCATCATGCGCAACAGCTCGGGCGCGAAGATCGCGCCTCCGATGCCGATGAGGAGAGCCAGCCCGAGCCCAAAGAGGATCACCTGCGCCGCGGTGTGTGCCGCTCCCTCGGCGTCCTTCTCGCCAATGCGGCGCGACACCATTGCTCCCGCGCCGATGCTCAATCCCATCGCGAGGGTGTACAGAATGGTCATGAACGATTCCGTCAGCCCCACCGTCGCCACCGCGTCCGCGCCGAGATGGGCCACGACGAACACGTCGACGACGACGAAGATGCTCTCCATCATCATCTCGAGCACCATCGGCACGGCGAGGATGAAGATCGCGCGGCCGATCGGGCCTTCGGTGAAGTCGCGTCCATGCGCGCCGGAGAGCGCTTCGCGCACCGCGCCCCACAGGGATTGCGTCTGTGGCGATTCTGGCGGTGGCAGTATCTCAGCCGCTGTGCTCATCGTGTCTCAACCTCGAGTGCGCGGGCTCGGCTCCATGAGGATTCGCCGACTCCGCAATGAGATTCGCCCCGCCTGCGGGGCTGCGCAGGCGGGGCGAATGTCGCTCCGGGAGTCGGCGGGGAAATCCCGCTATGCGGCTCCGATGCCTGCGCTGATGCTCGTGTCTACGGCCATGACGTACCACGTCGGGCCGACGAAGCCGGCCGCGCGCGTGCCATCAAAGGTCGAGACCATCACAGGGAGCTTCATCAGCGTGGGCTTGAGGAGATCACGGTGCCGGCGATGCGAGTCGCGGGTGACGACGAACGCGCCGGCGCTCTTTGACGAGTCTAGGAAGTTGGTGCACGCGCGTCAAGGGAGTCTATCCCTTTGCGCGGCCGATGCGAGCACGAACAGATCGCGCGCCGAAAAGCACGGCAGGGGAACGGATGACACGGATGCAACGGATTTCAACGGATACTACCACGGCGACAGAATTGGGGTTGCGGGGCCGAGTCTCTCCGCCGCTACTCAAAAAGATTCGCAAAGCCGGGTGAACGAGATGCCTGGGTAGCGGTAGTAGCCTCCCGACAGAGCCGTCTCCGGCCGGTTCCGTTCAGCTCCGTTGAACTCCGTTACCCCGCCGTTGGGACGCCGCACGCCAACAGGCGTCGCGAGAATCCGTCGCCTTGTCGCCACGTCACTCGAGCGGGAAGATCCTCATGTGCGCAGCAGTGCCTCGATCCGCGCCGCGATGCGGTCCGCATCCGGCAGCACGGCGTCGAGCAATCCGGGATGGTACGGCATCGGCACGTCGTCCACCGCCAGCCGCTCGATGGGCGCATCGAGAAACCAGAACGCGTCCTGAGCCACCACGGCCGCGATCTCGGCGCCGAAGCCCGCGGTCGACGTATCCTCGTGCACGATGAGGCACTTGCCCGTGCGCCGCACCGAGTCGAGCACGGCGTGACGGTCCCACGGCGCGATCGTGCGCAGATCGAGCAGGTGCACGTCGCCGTCGAACCGGCTCGCGGCGTCGCGGCACCGATGCACCATCGCACCCCAGCTCACGACCGTCAGCTGGTCGCCGTCCACGATGGTCCTCGCGCGGCCGAACGGCAGCACGTACTCGTCGCCCGGATAGCGCGCGCTCCCCTCGCTCGTCATGAGCAGCGAGCGGTGCTCGAAGAAGATGGTCGGGTTCGGGCTGCGCATCGCAGTCCGCAGCAGCCCCACCGCGTCGGCGGCGTTCGACGGGATCGCAACCTGCCACCCGACGGCGTGTGCCCACAGTACCTCGCCCGTCACGGAATGCCACGGGTCGCCGACGTCCTTGCCGAAACCGCCAGGCATGCGCACGACGATTGGCGCGGCGAACTGATTGGCCGTCCGCCAGCGCAGCGTGCCGCAGTTGTTGAGCTGCTCCTGAGCAGGGTCCGCATACTTGCGGAACTGAATCTCGGCAACGGGCATCAACCCCGCGAGCGCCATCCCCACGGCACGGCCGACGATGCCCTCCTCGGACAGACTGGTATCGAACACACGATCGCCGCCAAATCGCTTCTGGAGGCCCTCGGTCACCATGTGCACGCCGCCCTTCTTGCCCACGTCCTCGCCGAACACGACGACCTTCGCATTGACCTCGAGCTCGCGCGCCAGGGTGCGGCGCACCGCCTCGGCCAGCCGCACGAAGTCGCCTTCGACGTTTGGCTCCTCGCTGCCGCTGAGCCCCGCGCGCTCGTCATCGGACAGGCCGCCCTGCGTCACAGGGTCGGCGTCGCGTCGCTCCTCGGCGTAGATGAACCGCTTCACGTCTGCCGGGTCGGGCGCCGGCCGTGCACGCGCCGCCTCGAGACCGGCCGCCACGTCGCTCGCGACGGTCGACTCCAGCGCGGTCCACTCGTCCGCGCTCATCAGTCCGGGCACCAGGTACGAGCGCAGCTTCGGCAGTGGATCGCGCGCGACGTCGGCCGCGATCTCTTCCTCGGTGCGATAGCCCTTCTGATTGTCCGGTCCCGAGTGGCTGCTCAACCGCGGAACGGTGAGCCGCACGAGTGCCGGCCCCGTGCCGCCACGCACGTGCTCGACGCACTCGGCGATCAGCCGCGCCGCCTCCGCGGGGTCGCATCCATCGCCGTCGCGCACGAGCAAGTTGGAGAACGCGCTCAGGTTCTTGGCGATGTTCGCGCCCGGCGTCTGTAGCTCGCTCTTCACCGAGATGCCGAGCCCGTTGTCGTCGATGTAGAACAGCATCGGGAGCTTGAGCGTCGTCGCGATCGTCAGCGCAGACCAGAAGCCGTTCGTCGCCACCGAGGCCTCGCCGCCGAGCACGACGGCGATCGCCTTGTCCCAGGCGTGGTCGCCGAGGGTGTCGCGCCGGTACACGATCGACTGCGCCCAGCCTGCGGTCGGGGTGTACTGCGATCCGACGTCGCCCGCCATCGGCAGCACGCGGGGACCGCGTCCATCCGTGCTCGGCAGGTTGCCCACCACGCCGATGTCGCGTCCATCGCTGAACCCGCCGGCTCGGCCGAGGGGGCTGCCCAACGCATCATCGATGGAAAGACCCATCGTGAGCATGAGCGGACGGCAGCGATAATAGGCTCCCGCCGCGTCATGCGGCTGGTCGAGCAGTGTCCCCAGAATCGACTGGCCCAGATCGTGTCCTCGCGCCGAGAACTGGTAGAGCACGAGATGCTCGCGCGGCACCGAGCTCTTCGCGCGGTTCGTCGCCTCCTCGAGGTCGTCCAGCGCGCGCGAGACGAGCACGTGATACGCGATCCGGCGCCAGTCGAAGCGTGGATCGACCTCCGACGGTGCGGTCGTGCGGCGAGACTTGGGTGGCGCGGCGTGCGTCATCGGTGCGGGCTGGGGGCGACGTTCGGTCCCGTGGACGGCGTCCGTCAAATGTGGTGCGCGGGCCGCCGGAACGGGAGCCATGCGCCCCTGCGGCGTCGCCGTCCGTCGGATAGCTTTCCCTTCGCTCTCAGCCGGAGGCCTTCGGTGCCCATGCCGCTTCAGCACATCCGCGTCGCGCGAGAGGAGGCCGTCCTCTCGATCACGCTCGACCGCCCCGACGTCCTGAACAGCTTCAACGCCAGGATGGCGGAGGAGCTCATCACCGCGCTTCGTCTCGCGGCCGAGGACAATCAGGTTCGCGCCGTGCTGCTCACGGGGAATGGGCGTGCGTTCTGCGCGGGCCAGGACCTGTCCGCCCTGTTGCCGCACGACGGTGCTGACGGGCCCGACCTCGGCGACATCGTCGCCCGACAGTACACGCCCATCGTGCGCGCCATCCGGACTCTCGAGAAGCCGGTGGTCTGCGCCGTGAACGGCGTTGCCGCTGGTGCGGGTGCGAACATCGCCTTCGCCTGCGACCTCGTGCTCGCCGCCGAGGATGCGACGTTCGTGCAGTCGTTCGCCCGCGTCGGACTGATCGCCGACAGCGGCGGGACCTTCATCCTCCCGCGCATCGTCGGCCTGCAGCGCGCGGCCGCGATGACCATGCTCGGCGACAAGCTCGACGCCGCCACGGCAAAGGTGTGGGGGCTGGTGTACGACGTCGTTCCCGCCACGGTCCTCGCGTCCACGAGCCGCGATCTCGCCAGGCGGCTCGCGGCAATGCCGACCCGCGCGCTCGGTCTGATCAAGCGCGGCTTCAATGCGGGGATGAGCAACGATCTCGAGGCACAGCTGGCCCTCGAGGAGGAGCTGCAGCGCGAGGCGGGCCAGAGCGCCGACTATTCGGAGGGCGTGCGCGCCTTCGTCGAGAAGCGGACGCCCGTGTATCAGGGCCGATGAGATGAGCGACACGGGTGACATCGTCGTCGGCGTCGTCGGCGCGGGCGCGATGGGGCGTGGCATTGCCCAGGTGGCCGCGGCGGCGGGTCATCACGTCGTGCTCGGCGATGCCGATGCGGGGGCGTCCGGACGTGCGCGCGATGCGCTGCGGACGTCGCTCGCGCGCGGCGTCGCCAAGGGACAGATCGATCAGGCCTCTGCCGACGACACGCTCGAGCGCATCGTGGATGCTGGCTCGGTATCGACGAGTCTGGGCGCGTACGCGGACTGCGGCATCGTCATCGAAGCCATCGTCGAGGAGCTCGAGGCCAAGCGCGACCTGTTCGGCGGATTGCAGCGCGTGGTGGCGTCCGAGTGCATCCTGGCGACGAATACCTCGTCGCTCTCGATCGCCGCGATCGCCTCCGCGTGCCAGCGCGCCGACCGCGTCCTGGGCGTGCACTTCTTCAATCCGGCGCCCGTGATGACGCTCGTCGAGCTGATTCCGGCGATCACGAGCGGCGCCGAGGCGGTCGCGCGCGCGCGCGCGCTGGTGGAGTCGTGGGGCAAGACGACCGTCGTCGCCACCGATACACCCGGGTTCATCGTCAATCGCGTGGCGCGCCCATTCTATGGCGAGTCGCTCCGCATCCTCGAGGAAGGCATCGCCGACGTCGCGACGATCGA
Organism: Gemmatimonadaceae bacterium; assembly: GCA_039920785.1. GTDB lineage: Bacteria > Gemmatimonadota > Gemmatimonadetes > Gemmatimonadales > Gemmatimonadaceae > AG11. The sequence continues at coordinate 2,959 of JBDSDB010000108.1, read as the reverse complement.
CTGGGCGATGTGCGAGCTCGGCGGATTCAGGATGGGACCGTTCGAGTTGATGGACTTCATCGGCAACGACATCAACTACGCCGTCACGACCAGTGTCTACGAAGGGTTCTTCAACGATCCGCGATACCGGCCAGCGCTCACGCAGCGTCGGCTCGTGGAAGCTGGTCTGTTCGGCCGCAAGCGGAAGCGCGGATACTACGACTACCGGCCGGAGGCCGAGGTCCCCGTCGCATCGAAGGATGCGGTGCTCGGGCAGCAGATCGTGGATCGCGTCGTCGCCATGCTCGTCAACGAGGCAATCGAGGCGCTCCACATGCGCGTCGCGTCCGCGTCCGACATCGAGCTCGCGATGACGAAGGGAGTGAACTATCCGCGCGGGCTACTCCACTGGGGAGATGAGATCGGCGCACCCGAGATCCTCCGGCGACTGGACGCGCTGCAGGCCGAGTACGGCGAGGATCGCTACCGACCGAGCCCCCTTTTGCGCCGCCGCGTGCGTGAAGGTCGCGGGCTCGTCACGTGATCGGTTGAGGACATGAGCGACGCATTCATCCTCGACGGCGCGCGAACCGCCGTCGGCAGCATCGGCGGTCAGCTCAGCGAGGTGCGCGCCGACGATCTCGCGGCGCACGCGATCTCGGCGCTGCTCGCACGCCATCCCGGGCTCGATCGCGCGCGCATCTCCGACGTGATTCTCGGATGTGCCAATCAGGCCGGCGAGGACAACCGCAACGTGGCGCGCATGGCGCTGCTGCTCGCTGGCCTGCCCGTGACCGTGCCGGGTCAGACCGTGAACCGTCTCTGCGCGTCGGGGATGAGCGCCGTCGCCGATGCCGCGCGATCGGTCCGCCTGGACGAGGGCGATCTCTACGTCGCCGGCGGCGTGGAGAACATGACTCGCGCGCCGTACGTCATGAGCAAGGGGAGCAAGCCGTTCGCGCGCGACGTCGAGCTGTTCGACACGAGCCTCGGTTGGCGATTCATCAATCCCGTGCTGCGGGACCGATACGGCACCGAGTCGATGGGACAGACCGCGGAGAACGTCGCCGAACAGTACGGTGTGAGCCGCGCCGATCAGGATGCCTTCGCCTGCCGGTCGCAATGGAAGGCGGCGGCCGCGCGCGACGCGGGCCGCTTCGACGTCGAGATCGTGCCGCTCGAGATCCCGCAGAAGAAGGGCCCGCCGAAGCGGATCGACCGGGACGAGTTCATCCGCGCGGACACCACGGAAGAGATGCTCGCCAAGCTTCGTCCCGCGTTTCGCACCGACGGCAAGGGCTCGGTCACGGCGGGCAACTCGTCGGGGTTGAACGACGGCGCGGCGGCGCTGCTCGTCGGTTCGGAGCGCGGCGCGCGCGAGCTCGGCGTGGCACCGATGACGCGAATCGTCGCCACCACCGTCGTCGGCGTCGAGCCGCGGTTGATGGGCATCGGACCCGTGTCCGCCTCGAGGCGCGCGCTCGAGAGCGCGCACTTGACGCTGGATCAGATGGACGTCATCGAGCTCAACGAAGCGTTCGCTGCGCAGTCGCTGGCGTGTCTGCGCGAGCTCGGCGTCGGCGACGACGATGCACGCGTCAACCGGAACGGGGGCGCGATTGCCCTCGGGCATCCGCTGGGCATGAGTGGCGCGCGGCTGCTGCTCACCGCATCGCGCGAGCTCCAGCGCACGGGCAAGCGCTATGCGCTGGCGACGATGTGCGTGGGCGTCGGCCAGGGAATGGCGACGATACTGGAGCGCGTGTGATGGCCAACGTGTTCGCCTTCGACGGCTTCGTCCCGGTGATCCATGAGAGCGCCTTCGTGCATCCCAACGCCACCGTCACGGGGAATGTCGTCATCGGCCGTGACGTCTACGTCGGGCCGGGCGCCGCCATTCGCGGTGACTGGGGTGGCATCGTCATCGAGGACGGCTGCAACGTGCAGGAGAGTTGTACCATCCACATGTTCCCCGGCGTGACGGTCGTGCTGGAGCGGAGCGCGCATGTCGGGCACGGTGCCATCGTGCACGGCGCGCACATTGGTGAGAACGCGCTCATCGGCATGAACGCGGTGATCATGGACAACGCGACCGTGGGTGCGGGAAGCATCGTCGGAGCGCTCGCCTTCGTGCCGTCAAAGATGCAGATCCCGCCGCGGTCGGTGGTGGTGGGCAACCCGGCGAAGATCGTGAAAGAGGTGAGCGATGAGATGCTCGCCTGGAAGACCGAGGGCACCGCGCTCTATCAGGCACTTCCCGCGCAGCTCCGCGGCACACTCCGCGCCTGCGAGCCACTGCGCGAAGTACCGCCCGGGCGAAGCGCCCGGCAGATGAGCTACCGCCCCTGGACGGAGACGACATCGTGACGCGTCTGCAGAACTACGCGCTCGGCCAGTGGATCACCGGCGCGGGCGCGGGAACGCCGCTGTTCAACGCGGTGAACGGTGACGAGGTCGCGGTCGCGTCGAGCGAGGGTCTCGACTTCGCCGCGATGCTGCAGTACGGGCGTTCCGTCGGCGGGCCAGCGCTCCGTCGCATGACCTTTCACCAGCGCGCGCGCATGCTCAAGGCGCTCGCGCAGCATCTCACGGCTCGCAAGGAGGAATTTTATCTGGTGTCTGCCCTGACAGGAGCGACGAGGGGCGACTCCTGGATCGACGTCGACGGCGGCATCGGCACCCTGTTCGCCTACGCGAGTCGCGGGCGGCGCGAGTTTCCCGATGAGACGTATTACGTCGACGGCGGCCCCGAAGCGTTGAGCAAGGGGGGCACGTTTATCGGGCGGCACATCTGCGTGCCGATGGAAGGCGTCGCCGTGCAGATCAACGCCTTCAACTTCCCCGTGTGGGGAATGCTGGAGAAGCTGGCAACGTCGATGCTGGCGGGCGTGCCGAGCATCGTGAAGCCCGCGACCGTGACCAGCTTTCTCACCGAGGTCGTGGCGCGCGCCATCGTCGACTCGGGGATTCTTCCCGCCGG
>JBDSDB010000107.1:0-4529 GCA_039920785.1 Gemmatimonadaceae bacterium | reverse complement strand
GGGCGGCCGCGCGCGCGACCGCGTTCGTGGTGTCTGGTGGCGAGTCCTGCCGGCTCGCCGCGAGCGTGCCGCGATCGAGCGACGCGTTGCGAGAGGCGAGTGCGGCCTCCAGCACCGCCTTCGTGACAGGCGCCGCGGTGAGGCCACCGAAGTACGTCCCCTTCGGATTGTCGATCTTCACCAGGATGACGAATTGAGGGTGATCGCCCGGGAAGAGCCCGACGAAGGTCGGGATGTGCTGTCCTGCCGCATAGCGGCCATGCACGGTGCGCCGAGCCGTTCCCGTCTTGCCGGCCAGCGTGAACGTCTCGAGCTCGGCCTGTTTCGCCGTCCCACCCTCTTCCACCACGCCGAGCAGCATCTGCCGCACCCGCCGTGCGACGTCCGCAGAGAGCACGCGGCGTACCACACGACGCTGATGGCGGAACAGCACCCGACCGTCCGGCGCGCGCACCTCCTTGACCAGCGCCGGCTCGAGCAGCTCGCCGTCATTGGCGAGGGCGACGTAGGCCGCGGCGAGCTGCAGCGGCGTGACGGCGATCTCGTAGCCCATGGCCAGCGAGTTGGCCGACTGCTTCGACCACCGCCGGGGTTCGCGCAACGTGCCCGACGCCTCGACCGGGTACGGCACGCCGGTGGGCGTCCCGAAACCGAAGTCGCGCAGCGCCTCGTACTCCTCGCGCGCCGAGAGTCTGGTGGCGAACTGCACGATGCCGACGTTGCTCGAGTAGCGGATCACGTCAGTGAGCGAGAAGCGCGCGGCGCGATGCTCGTCGGTGATGGTGCGGCCATTGATCGTCATCTCGCCGCCGAACGTGTCCACCTCGTCGCTCTCACGCGCGCGCTTCTTCTGCAGCAGCATCGCGGCGATGAAGGGCTTGAGCATGGAGCCGGGCTCGTACGGCTCGGTGAGCGCCGTCGATGCCGTCGCGCCCGGATCCTGCCGCCGGCTCGCCATCGCCAGCACCTCACCGTCCGTCGGGTCCACCACGACGACATCTCCACCTTCCGCGCCCATCTTCGTCACGGCGTCTCCGAGCGCGCGTTCGGCGATCTCCTGCAGCTCGTGATTGATCGTGAGCACGATCGTGTTGCCCTGCACCGGCGCCCGTCTCGGCGCCGCGGGCGAGTCGAAGTGTCGGCCTCGCCCGTCGCGCATCGCCGTCAGCGCGCCGGGCGCGCCGCGCAGGAGTGAGTCGAGCGCCAGCTCGACTCCATCCGCGGCATCGCCATTCTCGTCGACGCGGCCGACGATGCGGCGCGTCCCCGAGGAGAAGGGATACGACCGCTCGATGATCGACGTCGTGTGCACGCCGCGCATCGCGCTGATCGACGCGACGCTCGTCGCCACGTAGCGGCCGGGAAGGGTCACCCACCGCCGCGTCGTGTCGGCGGCGCGCACCGCCCAGTCGGGATGCACGCCGGCGCGGATGAGCGCGTTGCGCAGCGCGCGCCCGTCGCGCACGTCCTGCGGCGCCACTTCGAGCTTCACCGTCTCGCGGCTCTGCGCCATTGTCTCGCCGAGCGCGTCGAGGATGTCGCCGCGCGGCGCGGGGATCTTGGTCTCGAGACTCTGCTGCTGTTGCGCGCTCGCCGCCCAGCGCTCCTGCTGCAGAAGCTGCACGCTGCCCGCGCGCAACATCAGCGCCAGCGCGAACGCCGCCATCGCGAGGTGGACGAGACCGACGCGGCTAGGGCTTTTCACTCGGCGCCGCGGCTCCACGCGTGAGGTACACCACCTGTGCTTCGGTGGGCAGATGCATCTGCAGGCGATGTTCGGCGATGGGCTGGAGCTTCGCACGGCTCGACGCGCTGCGGATCTCTCCCTCGAGTCGGAGCCGCTCGGCGATCAGGCCGGAGCGGCGCGCCTCGAGCGACTGGATCTCCTTCGCTCTCGCGATGCCATAGGTGCGCCGCAGGATCACCCCCGACGCGATGACGACGAAACCGAGGAGGACGAGGGCGAAGCGCAACCGCCCACCCGCGCTTACCTTGCGCGCCATGCGCGGAGCTTGGCGCTGCGAGCGCGCGGGTTGCGCGCGACCTCGTCGGCCGGCGCGGTCACGGCGCGGCGCGTGAGCACCTCGCCCATGCTCTGTGCTCCGCCGCACGTGCACATCGGGTGGCGGGGCGGACAGATGCAGTCTCGGCTCCACTCGCGGAATGCGTGCTTCACCAGCCGGTCCTCGCCGGAATGATAGGCGATGGCGACGAACGTTCCGCCGGGCGCGAGCCGGTCGCGCAACGCCGGGAGCGCACGCGCCAATCCTCCCAGCTCGTCGTTGACCGCGATGCGAACCGCTTGGAAGAGCCGGGCGAACTCCGGCGGCCCCGTGCGCGAGCCGAAGGCGCCGCGGATGGCGCCGACCAGATCGTCGCTCGTCTGGAACGGTCGAATCGCTCGCCGGCGCACGACTTCGCGAGCCAGTCGCGAGGCACGCGGCTCGTCGCCGTACTCGCGAAACACGCGCGCGAGTTCGTCCTCGTCTGCGTCGTCGAGCAGCTGCGCGGCGCTCTGCACTGCGTCGGATCCCATGCGCATGTCGAGCGGCGCACCCTCCCGGAAGGAGAAGCCGCGCGCCGCGTCGTCGATCTGATGCGAAGAGATGCCAAGGTCGAGCAGGATCCCGGTGAAGCGAAGGTCGGCGATCGCGGGAATGGAATCGATCGCCGCGTAGTTGCCATGGAATGCCGCGAAGCGCCCCGCCGCGGTATCGGCCAACCTCGCGGCCGCCTCGGCAAGCGCGTCGGGGTCGCGGTCGATCCCGATCAGCCTGTCCACGCCGCTGTCGAGCAGCGCCGCCGCGTGGCCGCCCCCGCCAAGCGTACCGTCGAGGACGAGCGCGGAGCCGCCGAGCAACGCCACGACTTCCGTGGCCAGCGCCGGCGAATGATAGCGAGTGTCCCAGCCAGTTCCCTGGTGGAAGCGCGAAGCGCCAGGCGGCATACTACGTGTGCACCACGTTCCGCACCGTGCGCCGGGCCACCTGCGGCTTTGCGCTCACCTCGACGCCATCAGCATGCCCGCCCGCCAGCACCTCACCTTCGTCGTTCACGGCGCACGCGCCGACTTTCCCGACCTCCGACACGTCGTCTCGTGGGTCCGAAAGCGCGGCCACGCGGTCGACGTTCGCGTCACCTGGGAGGCGGGGGACGGCACCCGTCATGCTGCCGAGGCCGCCGATCGGGGCACGGACGTCGTGATCGCGTGCGGAGGCGACGGTACGCTGAACGAAGTGGTGAACGGCCTGGACGGGCGCGACGTCCCGCTGGGCGTGGTGCCCCTTGGAACGGCGAACGACTTCGCTCGACAGACGGGCATTCCGGAGGATGCGGATCATGCCATGGATGTTATCCTCCGCCGCAAGCCCGTGCGCATCGATACCGCGTCCATGAACGGACGTCGTTTCGTCAATGTCTCCACCGGCGGCGTCGGCGCCGAGGCGACGTCGGAGACACCGGCTGAGTTCAAGGCATCGCTCGGCCCGTTGGCGTACGCGATCACGGCGGTGCGGAAGCTGGCGGGCAGCGAGGTACGGCACGCGAGCTTCGCCAGCGACGGCTTCTCGCTCGATACCGAGTTTCTCGCCTTCGCCGTGGGCAGCGCGAGAGTCACGGGGGGCGGCACGATCATGACGCCCGACGCGAGCGTGACCGATGGGCTCCTCGACCTGTGCGTGATCGAAGCGATGTCTCGGCGCGACTTCGCGCTGCTCGCGATGAGCGTCAAGAAGGGCGAGCATCTCGGGCTGCCGGGCGTGCACTACGCCCAGCTTCCGTGGCTCAAGGTGACCGGCACCGAGCCACTCACCGTGAACGTGGACGGAGAGAGCGTGCAGGCGCAGGTGTGCGACTATCGCGCGAGACGTGCGGACCTGCTGGTGCACGTGCGGCATCTGCCGGGCGAGGAGCCGGCGGAACAGTAGTGGGATGCTCGTAACAGGTACATGCAGAAGCGCCCGGCATCCGAGAGGACGCCGGGCACTTCTGAGGATGGAGCAGACCCGCTGACTACTTACAGAGGCGCTTGTTCTGGGCGTCGATGTATTGCTGCATCTGCGGTACGTTGCCCAGCACCTGCTTCGCGAAATCTGGGCTGACTGAGCCACCGCCGGGCATGTTCGTAGTGATGAGCGTCAGGTTGACCTCTGCAGCGCGCGCATCGGCGCACTTCCAGTTCTTGCCGTCCTGAGTGCTTGGACCAAGTATCGAATACGCGGCGGCGGCGATGAGAAACTTCGCGTTCGCACTCGGATTGATCTCCTCCGACGCCTGAAGCAGCGGAATCGCCTTCTTGAAGTCCTCCGCCCTCTTCGAGGCCGAACCAGCCTTGAATGCCGTGTTGCCGAGACCGAGCAAGAACATTGCGTCGCGTTCCTTGTTCGTCGGATCCGCGGCGACGTCGGCCTTCACGGCCTTCACGGCCTCGTCCAGGTTGCCCTGATCCGCCTGCAGCTGTGCGAACATCAGCTGTGCGCCCGGCGCCTTCGGATCGAGCGCGATCGCGCGCTTGAGCGCTTCGGTGGCTG
>JBDSDB010000106.1:0-22920 GCA_039920785.1 Gemmatimonadaceae bacterium | reverse complement strand
GTGGCGTCGTCACCGAGACCGGCCGCCATCGCGAGCACGAACAACGCCGGATCGTTCTTCGGTGCGCGCCCGCTCTCGCTGATCTCAACCGTCCGTCGCACGACGCGTGCGCCGTCCTCTGCGAGGCACGCCGTCACCGCGGCCGCGTTCTCGCGCGTGAGCGGCCGCTCGCCGATGTAATACGTTCCGCCCTCGGAGCCGAGCACGAGGAAGCGGTCGAGCCGCGTCCAGTGATCGACTGGCCACGCATACCCGCCCGCCGAGTTGGGGATCTGAGTGGAGAAAGGGATCTGCTCGGCCTGCGGCGTGACGAGGCGCCGGAGGCGAGTCGAGACGTGCTGACTGAAATCGAACATGGCTCGGCCTCCTGTGGTCGAGTGGTGATGTGCGGCGGAATTGCCGCGAGACCGCGTGATGCGCGGATGAGTACGTGCAGCTGGACGTGCGTCTGAGCGGCACCGAGCTTCGAGTCGGTAATCCAGTTGCGGCGATCCGCGCAGCACGCGGCAGCACGCGGTGGAGATGTCGAGCGGATGAGGGACGCACTCGGCCCTGGGTTCCATGTTCCAGGAGTGGTCGGTGGATAACCGAGATGCTTCGACCCGCTCGAGCGGGGATGACTGTGACACGGGCGAGCCCCGAGATTCGAACCCGGTTGGCATGAGAGCCGTACCGATAACCCTCCGCTGGCGGCCCGCCGCGCTCGCGCGTTGCGGACGAGGATTTGCGAGGGTGCGCTCACGCCGTGTCACAGCCAGGTGGTGCGTGTGGTGCGTGTGGTGCGTGTGGTGCCCGGGCCGGCGGGAGTCTCACCCGCGTATCGACTTCGTGATTCCGCACGTCCGGCCCTCGTCGGGCAATGGGATGATGTGCGGCGACGTCGCGCTCTGATTTGTTCTTGAGCTACGGCTCCCGGTGGCGCGCGGCAAAGGCCCATGCACGCCGAACAGGTGAAACGAGTGGTATGAACGTCGTGTGAATGACACCCGGCAGGATTCGCCTGCGACCTCCCGATTGACAGTCGATGAGCCTCACGCGGCGGCCCGTGGTGCGGGCGAATTGGTGGTGAGGCAGGCGCTCTGATCTGAGCTACGGGGCCATTCACTGGTGCATCAGGGGGACGGGTCTCGAACCCGCTCTCAGGGGATCACAGCCCCTGGTGCCGAACCGCTTACACTACCCCCTAGCGTGCTCGCCTTGCGTGCGTGGCGTGTGTGCTCGCCTTGCGTGCTCGGTGATCATGCCGCCGGAGAGATTCGAACTCCCGACCCCCTGGTTCGAAGCCAGGTGCTCTCGTCCGCTGAGCTACGACGGCGAGCGTACTGCCGGTTGTGCGTTGTTCGTTGTGCGTTGTGCGTGTGCCTGAGCGTTGTCCGTTGTGCGTTGTGCGTCGTCGGTGAGACCATGCTCCGAGGTCAAGGACCAGCGAGCATGCCGGTCGCCTGCCGAGGTGGAATAGCGGCGATTTCACCGGACTGTAAATCCGGCGCCTTCGGGCTTCGCAGGTTCGAGTCCTTCCCTCGGCATTTTCGTCTTCGCGCACAAGCTCACGCGCAACGGGACACGCAGAACGGACAACGCGAGGCGCACACACAACGCACGACGCACAACGCACAACGCACAATGAGACGCGCACCCTGTCGTTGCTCCCGGGCGATGTCGACAATACCCTGTCCATTCGCCGAGCTTGTGACGCGCATGCCGCCGGCCGCGCCTCCGTCGCGAGGTGAGTGGAGCACCGCGCGCGCGCCGGAGGGCGACGGACGACCGAGTCGCGTGAACGAGGCCAGCGGGAGTTGAACCCGCAACCGTCCGGTCGACAGCCGGATGCTCTGACCGATTGAGCTATAGCCCCAGTGTGTGGTCCGCCGGCGGCGCGACGAGGCAGCGGATGCGCCGAGCAGTGGGAGTCGCGTTCCTGTGCTCGAGCACCATGCCACGCCGGCCGACGGCGGACCACGGAGTTGCGGGTACTGCTGTACTGCTGATGCTTCATTTTCCCAGACCATCGGTTGTCAAACAGCGGCCAAATGTCCAAACGCAAAACGCCCCACCTGCAGTTGGCGCAGGCGGGGCGTGTGGAACCGCTCCGATCCGATGGTGGATGTACGCTACGGCGTACGACCCCGGCATCTGGACTCTGCACCACTTCTCACTGCATCGAGCGGTCGGTAACCCCACCCGCGTGACTTCGACTTCGATTCGCCACCAGCCAGTCGATGCTGTCGATCGTCGATCCGGTCCGTACGTCCGCGCTGATCCCTTCCCGTCATCGTGATCCCGGTCATGGACGCGTCGCTCCCGAACCCGCCCATGGGCGCGCTCCAGCTCGCGACGCACCGGCTGGCGCCGGCGTGACGTGGGCTGTCGAATCGAGAGAGGGTGTGCGTCATCATGCGATCGAGATCAATGCTGAAGGTTCGGGTTCGGTCGGCGCGCACATCGCGCGCCGATCGGTGTTGCGGAAACGAAAAATCGCGCCGCCGATGATCGCCTGAGCCAACCTGCGCTTCAGGGTGTGTCGCCGCACACGCCGTGGCGTGATGCATCGACTCGTGATCATCGGGACGCGACTCCCAGAGCGACCATTGTAGCAAGTCGGCTCGCGATATGTCAAGTGCGAGATTCACCCCTCCCGCAGCACGCGCGCCGGATCGATGCGTGAAGCGCGCGCCGCCGGCAACCACCCCGCGAACGCGCCCACCGCAGCCAGCAGCACGATCGCGCCGGCGATCGTCACCGGATCGCGCGGCGCGAGGCCGAACAGCAGCGTCTCGACGAAGCGCGAAGCCCACCATCCGATCGCCGCGCCGAGCACGACGCCGCCTCCCACGAGCAATGCCACGCGCCCGAGTACGAGCCGCACCACGCCCGACGGCGTCGAGCCCAGCGCCATTCGGATGCCGAGCTCGATGTGCCGCCGTGTCACCGCGTACGAGGTCACCCCGTACAGCCCGAGCGCGGCCAGGAGCAGCGCGAGCGCACCAAAGAATCCGGACAGCGTCGCGACGAGCCGCTCACGCACGAGCGATCCGTTCACCTGATCGGCGAGCGGTCTGACGACGAGCGTGAGGTCGCGGTTCACGCTCATCACCGCTGTCTCCACGCTCCGCGCGAGCGACATCGGCGTGCCGGCGGCCGCGCGCACCACGAGCGATTGTCCGCCCGGCTGTTGGTTCTGCTGCGCCAGCGCCCAGTACATCGTCGGCGGCGATCCGCGCCGCAGCGAGCTGTAGATCGCGTCGCCGACGACGCCGACGATCTCGAGCGGCGCGGGATCTCCGTGCGGCGTGGGGAGCTCGCGGATCTGCCTCCCGATCGGATTTTCCGTCCCGAAATATTTGGCGACGAAGGCACGGTTCACGATCATCGCGCGCGGCGAGCCAAGCCGGTCGTCGGAGGTGAAGTCGCGGCCAGCGATGACCGGCGTGCCGAGTGCGGCGAACCAGCCCGGGCTCACGACGTTCATCATGACGGCGCGCTCGCGTTTGTCGTGCTCCGGTATCCAGGGGAACTCCATGGGAAAGTTCGCCATGGGGCCGCCCACCGGCGTGAGCTCGGACAGTGCGGCGTGCGAGACACCAGGCACCGCGCGGGCAGTCTCCAGGATGCGAGCGTACATCGCCGCGCGAGCGACGGAGTCGTCCACTCCCGCGCGCCGCGTGCCGATGTGCACGAGCAGTGCGCGGTCACGCTCGAAGCCTACGTCGACCGAGGCGAGCGATGCGAAAGTGCGGACGAACAGGCCGGCCGCGATGAGCAGCACGAGCGACAGCGCGACCTGCGCCACCACGAGGGATCCGGCGAGACCGACGCGACGTCCCGACGACGTGGCGCGCCCCTGCTCCTTCATCGCCTCGCTCGGGTCCACGCGCGCGGCGCGGAGCGCGGGCACCGTCCCGAAGAGCAGCGCCGTTCCCGCGGCCGCCGCCGCGGTGAAGGCGAGCATGCGCCAGTCGACCCCCACGGGGAGGAACACCCGATTCTGCGTCGTCGAGAGCTGCGCCACGATCAGGCGGCTGCCCCACACCGCCACGAGCACGCCCAGCGCCGCGCCGGCGACAGAGAGCAGCGCGCTCTCCGCGAACAGCTGGCGCACGAGCCGCCCGCCCGACGCACCGAGCGCGGTCCGCACGCTCAGCTCGTGACGGCGCGCGGCGGTGCGGGCCAGCATCAGGTTGGCGATGTTGCCGCACGCGATGAGCAGCGTGAGGCTCACGATCGCCAGCAGCGTCAGCACCGGCTTCCTGTAGCTCTGTCGCAGCTCCGAGCTGCCGATGGACGCCGGCGCGAGCGTGAATGGCTCCTCCAGATGGTGCGACGCCTGATCGGCGCGCAGATCGGTGGGGCGTGTCTCGTCGGCGATCTGGTGCTGCACGGCGCGAAGCCGAGCCGTCGCCTCGGCGGCCGACTGCCCGGGCGCGAGGCGTAGCATCACCGTGAGCCACCAGTTGCTCCGGCCATCCAGCTGGCCCGCGTCGCCGTTCGCGAGATCCACCGCGTTGAGCGGGATGGCGACATCGAACGCGCGGCCCACCTCGGGACCGAAGAAGCTGGGCGGGGTGACGCCGATGATCGTGTACGGCGCGCGGTTCAGGTTGATCGTACGCCCCACCACGCCGGGATCGCCGCCATAGCGCCGCTGCCAGAATCCGTAGCCGATGACGGCCACCGGTCCGTCCGGCCCGAAGCCGCGCCGGTCGTCGGCGACGGTGAAGGTGCGGCCGATGTGAGCGCGCACACCCAACGCGTCGAAGATGCCGCCGCTCGCGCGCAGCCCTTCCACCGGATCTACCTCTCCGCGCTCGGCGAGGTCGAACCCGGTCGTGCTGAACGCGAAGGCGCCGTCGTGCAGCGCGGGCCGGTCGCGGATCGCCTCCCAGATGGGATTCGTCCACTCGTTGCTCTGCCCCACGTCGCCGGTGGCAAGGAGCGTCAGCCGCTCCGCGTGCGGGACGGGCAGCTCGCGCAGCACGAGCGCGTCGGCGATGGAGAACATCGCCGTGTTCGCGCCGATGCCCAGGCCGAGCGTGACGATGACGAACGCGGCGAACGCGGGCTGTCGCCCCAGGCCGCGCGCGGCGTAGTACACGTCGCGCACGAGCGCCTCCCACCACTCCGCGCGCCAGCTGCGCCGAACGCGCGCGTGGTCGATCGCCCCCAACTCGGCCCGCGCCGCGCCGACGTCGCCGAAGCGGCGCACCGCCTCGGCGCGTGCGGCCTCCGGCTCGAGCCCCTGCGCTTCCAGGTCGCGCGCCTGCATCTCGAGATGGAACGCGACCTCGTCGCTCACTTCGCTGGCGACGCGTGCCGGGGTGGTGGGTAGTCGGAACAGGCGACGGAGCCCGGGGATGCGCTTCATGAGAGACCTCGGAGCGGAATGGCGGCGCTGATGCGGCAGCGATCAGACGGCACGGAGCACCCGGTGGACGGCCAAGGCGTACCGGTCCCAGCGTGCGGCCTGGTCACGAAGCGCGGCGCGCCCGAGCTTGGTGAGCTGGTAGTACTTGGCTCTGCGATTGTTGTCGGAGAGTCCCCACTCGCTCTCCACCCACCCGCGTGCCTCGAGCCGGTGGAGCGACACGTACAGCGCCCGGTCCTCGACGCGGAGCTCCTCGCCGCTCGTGTCGTGGATCCAGCGGGCGACGCCGTAGCCGTGGCGCGGTCCCCACGTCAAGGTCTTCAGGACCAGCACGTCGAGAGTGCCTTGCAGGAGCTCGAGCTCGTCGGTCATCGCTTCCCCGGAAATGTTCCTGGGAACGGTAGCCGTGCTCGGTCGCGCGGTCAAGATCGGTCGATGACGATGCGACAGGTCGTCGACTCGACTGGCCGGACGCCTGCGGGACGGATAAGATTGCGCCGACATGCCTACCTCGTCTCCGCGTCAGTGCCGCCTCGCGCTCGCCGCCCTCGCGATGTGTTCGTTCGCCGGGGTGGCGTGCTCGTCGTCGTCCTCGTCGTCCGACGACGCGGCTTCCGCGGTGATGGACACGACTCGCTACAAAGCCGAGGGCGACGAGGGACTGGGCGTGTCGGTCGTCATCGTCCTCGACAACTCCGGGTCCATGGGCGAGAAGGCGGAGGGGGACAAACGCGACAAGGCCGTCGTCGCCCGGCAGGCCATCGAGCAGACGCTCACCGCCACGGACGTGGCCCTCGCCAAGCGGCCCGACTTCCCGATCAAGGTCGGCATCGTGCTGTTCTCCGACGCTGCCGCGGTGCTCCTCCCGGTGCAGCCATACGACCGTGACTCCGTCCGGGCGGCGCTTGGCCGCGTTCCGGAGCCGCGCGGTGGCACCGCGATCGGCGACGCGATGGACGCCGCTCGAGAGGACCTGTACCGAGCGGGCACCTTTCGCAAGGTGATGCTCGTGGTCACCGACGGCGAGAACACCAACGGCCGGAAGCCGGCCGACATGGCGCGCGAGATCGCACAGCGCAGCGACGGTGGAGTGCGCATGTACTTCATTGCGTTCGACACCGACGCGGAGAAGTTTGGATTCGTCCGCGACGTGAAGGGCGACGTCGTCACGGCTCAGAACAGCGCCAGTCTCCAGACTTCGCTCTCGAGCCTCTACGAGAGCAAGGTGCTCGCCGAATCGGCGACCGAGCCGGACGCCTCCGTTGGCGCGCGCGCTCCCGCCGACACCGCGCCTCCCGTTCCGTCACCGTCCGCGGCGCACTGACCGCGGCGTCATCCCGTCCCTCTTCGGCTCCCAGGAGCTTTCCCATGATCATCGGCAAGTTCACCACGGCGCTGCGCGCCTTCTTCAACGGCATCGCCAACGCTTTGTGGGCCCGCGATCCAGTCGCCATCATGCAGCTCAAGATCGATGAGGCGACGGCCGAAGTGCATGGCGCCCGCGAGGGTGTCGAGCAGTACGCCGGCCTGGTCGAGGGGATCAAGCGCATCGTCGCCCAGCTCACGTCGCAGAGCGCACAGCTCGAGGCGCAGGTCAAGTCGCATCTCAAGGCAGGCAATCGCGAGCGCGCCGGCCAGCTGGTCCTCCAGCTCCAGAAGATCAAGGACCAGCTCACGGGCAAGGAGACGGAGCTTCGCATCCACAACGATGCGCTCCAGAACAATCTCCTCAAGCTCAAGTCGGCGAACGAGAACATCATCGAGCTGCGGCAGCGCGCGCAGCAGTACTCGGCCGAGCTGAAGATGAGCCGCGCCGAAGCGGAGATGGCGAAGGTGAGCGAGGCGCTTCAGGGCAGTCTCGTCGGCAACTACACCACGGGATTCGGCGAGGCCGAAGCGCTGGTGAAGAGCGAGATCGACAAGAACCGGGGCCGCGCGCACGTCGCCGCGCAGATGTCCTCCACGGGTGTCGAGGAGATCAAGGCCGAGGAGGCCGCGCAGCGCGCGATGGCCGACGACCTTCTCTCGCAGTTCGAGCAGGACCTCGGGCTCCGCTCGCCGGAGACCACGCCAGTGAGCGAGCCGACGACGAAGGACCTCGGCCCGTCCACGAAGACCACCACCTGACAATTCGGCGCGCCACCACCGCCTTCATCTGAACGAGGAACCACATGAGTGACACGCCTTCGAGCGGCCCCAAGCCGACCTTCTGGATCATCATGGCCGTGCTGGTCGTCGGACTCGGCTATCTCGGGTTCAGCCGCATGTCCAAGAAGGGCGCCGGTGCCGGCGGCAGCTTCTCCGACCAGGACATGGCGGCGATGAAGGGCGGCGTCGAGGCGCCCGACGCCAACAGCGCCACGACGGTGAAGGAGTACACTTTCACATCGGCGTCCAAGCTGCCCGAGGTGAAGGGTGCCGCGGCGTACCAGCCGATGGCCGAGGGACGCGTGGTCCGTCAGGCGCTGAACGTCTGGGCGGGCTGGGCGCCGATCGTGCTGGCCAACAACGGGATGAAGCCGGGCAAGGTGTGGACGGACGCAGCCGGCAAGCCGTTCAAGCTGGAGCTCGTGCTGATCGACGATCCGATCGCCATGCGCGACGCGTTCGCCGGCGGGAAGATTCACATTGGCTGGGGCACGCTCGACATGGTGCGCCTGTTCGCGCAGGGGCTGCAGAAGGATTCGCGGACGATGCCGCGCGTGTACACGCAGACCGACTTCTCCAACGGCGGTGACGGCATCGTCGTCCGGAACGCGATCGGCACGGTGGCGGGCCTTCGCGGCAAGACCTGCGTGCTCGCGCAGAACTCGCCGTCGCACTTCTTCCTCCTGAACGCGCTGATCAACGGCGGCGTCCAGCCGAGCGAAGTGACGATGAAGTTCACCGGCGACGCCTTCCAGGCGGCGGCGGCGTTCAACGCCGACAAGAAGATCGACTGCGTCGTCACCTGGGCGCCGGACATCTACAACCTGGAGAAGATACCGGGGAACAAGATGCTCGTGAGCACCCAGACGGCGAACAAGCTGATCGCCGACGTGTGGATGGTGCGCGCCGACTTCGCCAAGGACAACAACGCGATCGTCGAGGGGTTGATGCGCGGCCAGTTCGCCGCGATCGACTCGCTCAAGACGGAGGGAGGCAAGTCGCGCGCGGCCAAGCTGCTCGCCGACGCGTACTCCATTCCCGAGACCGACGCCCGCAGCATGCTCGGCGACGCGCACCTGACGAACTACGCGGAGAGCCGCGCGTTCATGATGGACGCCAACAACCCGGCGAACGCCGAGCGGCTGTGGAACAACGCCGACTTCCTGTACCGGCGCATCGGCGCGCTCGATGGCGAGAAGGTGACCTTCGATCAGGTGATCGACTTCTCACTCATCGAAAAGCTGGGCCGTGAGCCGAAGTTCGCGGCCTCGAAGGACGAATACGCGACGACCTTCGTGCCGACGACCGCCTCCGCGGTGCAGGCCGAGTCGGCCGAGATCCTCACCAAAACGGTGGTGGTGCAGTTCTTCCCCAACAGCGACGACCTCTCCAAGACCGTGCTCACCGCGGACGGAAAACAGGCGCCGTACGACCCCAACGTCAACGCGGTGGTCGAGGAGATCGGCAAGCTCGCGGCGCAGTACGGCAATGCGCGCATCATCATCGAGGGCCACACCGACGCCTCGATGCGCGGGCAGGTCGATCCGGCGGCGGTGAAGGAGCTGTCGCTCCGGCGCGCGAACGCGGTGAAGCAGAGCCTCGTCCGCAAGTTCCCCACCCTGCAGCCGAACCAGTTCGTGGCGGCGGGCATGGGCTGGGACCGGCCCGCCGACGCATCCGATGCGGCCAACAACGCGAAGAACCGTCGCGTCGAGGTGAAGGTCTACCCGCTCGAGGCGGTGAAGTAGTCCATGGCCAGTGCTACCCGCTCCATCTTCGCGCTGCGGGCCGCGCCGTCGCCGGTGATCGGCCGGCTGATAGGACTCCTCTCCGTGGCGGCGCTCATCCTCGTCTGGTACCTGGTGACGGTGGGCGCGGCCGAACAGCGCATCGTATCGCCCGCCATTCTGCCGACGCCGGCCGAGGTGGGGCGACGCCTGCTCGCGCTGGTCACGGGGGGCGCGGACAACGAGGGAAGTACGCTCGGCGTCCACGTCGCGGCGAGCCTCAAGCGGGTGATCTCGGGCTTCGCGCTGGCGTTCGTCGTCGGCGTGCCACTCGGCATCATCGCGGGCGTCTCGGGGCCGATACGCGCCGCGCTCGCGCCGCACGCGCTGTTCATGCGCAACATCCCGCTCGCCGCGCTCATTCCGCTGACGATGGTGTCGTTCGGCATCGACGAGCAGCAGAAGACGATGTTCATCTTCCTGGCCGTCGCGCCCTTCCTGATGGGGGACGCGCTGGTGGCGATCGTTCGTGTGCCGGACCGATACGTCGAGACGGCGCAGACGCGCGGCGCGAGCACGTGGCAGATCATCATGAAGGTGCTCATCCCGCTGGCCATGCCGGCGATCTATGGGAGCATGCGGACGTTGTTCGGGCTGGCGGTCGGCTACATCATGCTCGCGGAGCTGATCAACGCGGACCTGGGGCTCGGGCACATGCTGCTCGTCGGCCAGCGTCGCTCCGACCTGCCGACGATCTTCGCCACGCTCGTCGTCATCGCGACGCTCGCGTTCCTCGTGGACAAGCTGCTCGGGCTTCTCCAGGGCAAGATCTTTCCCTACCGTCCGGCCGAGGACTGACAGTCGTGAGCAACGCCGCACCGCCGCCGTCCTCCGGGACCGATCCGCTTGCCGGCACACCCGCCGATGCGCCGGACCTCGAGGGCGCCGGCACGACGAACGCAGTTCCCGCAACCTCCTCGGAGAGCTCGCCGTCGCCGGCCGCCGAGCGCGTCAAGGATTCGACTCGCGTGGCCGTTCCATTGAATGCGCCCGAGGCGCCCCCACTGCCGGGTGCGCCGGAGACGGGCGGGGTGCGCAAGTGGCTCCTCCACCGGCTCCAGCGGCGCCGCGACGCCGAGCCGAGCACGATCTCGCCAGCGACCGTCCGCGAGGTGCACGAGAACGTCCCGGCCGAGGGAGCGGCGCGGCCGCCGGTGATCGAGTTCCGGAACGTGACGAAGATCTACGATGACGGCCACCTCGCCATCAAGGACGTGACGTTTCACGTCGACAACATCGAGGAGAAGGGGGAGTTCGTCACCCTGCTCGGTCCGTCGGGGTGCGGCAAGTCCACGATTCTGCGCCTGATCGCCGGGCTCACGCCGCAGTATCCCGCCACGTCGGGAGAGGTGCTCGTGATGGGTGCGCCCGTGCAGGGACCAGGCGCCGATCGCGGGATGGTGTTCCAGGACTACACCGCGTTCGACAACCGCACGGTGCTGGACAACGTCGCCTTCGGGCTCGAGTGCCAGGGTGTGGATCGCGACGAGCGTTACGAGCGCGCTCGCGAGACCATCGGGAAGGTGGGGCTCGATGCAAAGCGCGACCAATACAAGTTCCCGCACCAGCTCTCGGGCGGAATGCGTCAGCGCGTGGCGATCGCCGGCACGTTGATCCTCAGGCCGAAGATCATCCTGATGGACGAGCCGTTCGGCGCGCTCGATCCAGCGACGCGGTATCGCATGCAGGACCTGCTCGTTGGTCTGTGGCGCGAGCTCGAGGCGACGATCTTCTTCGTCACGCACTCCATCGAGGAAGCCGTCTACCTCGGCGACCGCACGTTGATCTTCTCGCCCGGCCCCGGCCGATTGATCGAGCAGCTCGAGGTTCCTGCTCCCGACCGGCCGGCGAAGGTGATGCAGCGCGAGCCCGAGTTCCTCGACGTCGTCTTCGCCATCAAGGACATGGTGGAGAAGCTCGACTCGGTTCCGGCCACGCCGTGATGCCGCCGGACAGGCCTCCGCAGCGCGCCGGACTCTCGGCGTACCTCAAGACGGCGTTCCTGTATCACTGGAACGTCGGCCTGCTCGCCGTGGGCGTGGTCGCTTCGCTCCTCACGTGGCCAGACGCCATGCTTCCGCTCGTCGGCGCGCTCGAGGTGATGTACCTCGGCGGAGTCGTGGGCATCCCGAAGTTCCGCGGGGCGATCGACGCGCAGCGGCATGCAGCCGGCAAGCCTGCGCCGGAGAAGACGACCGGCCCGTCGCTCGACCAGCTCGTCGGCGATCTCGACATCTCGGCGCGCTCACGATTCGCCACGCTCAAGCAGCGATGCCTCCTGATGCAGGGCATCGCCGAGGACCTGCGCTCTTCCGGCAGCGTCGGCGACGTCGCCGGCTCGATGCGCGTCAACGGGCTCAATCAGCTGTTGTGGGGCTTCCTTCGGCTGCTCCACCATCAGTCGGCGTTGGAGAAGCTGCTCGAATCTATGGACGGCGACAACATCGCGCGGAAGGTGAAGGAAGTGACCGATGGGCTCGAGAAGGCCAAGCTTGCCGGCGACGACCGCATCACGCGCTCGTACGAGGAGCGTCTCGCCACGGCCAACGCACGCGTGGAGCACTTCGAGCGAAGTCGCAAGGATCTCCTCTTCGTCACCGCGGAGTTGGACCGGATCGAGGACAAGATCCAGGCGCTCTCCGAGATGGCGGTGAACCAGGCGGACCCGAACGCGCTGAGCGTGCAGATCGACGCGACTGCGGAGAGCATGCAGGCCACCGAATCGCGGCTGTCGGAGTTCCAGCTCGGCACGCCGGTGATGCCGGATCTCGACTCGGCGCCAGCCATCCTCTCGACACCGACGGACGGGGGCCGGAGGCTCGCGTGACGTCCACGTCGGGTCTCCCGGAGTGGTCGCCCGCGTGGGCGCACCGCTTCGCTGTCGCCGCGCGCAGCGGCACCGCGTCCGTGTTCGTGCTCCACGGCAACACTGCCGACCTTTTCCCGCTCGACGCAGAGTTCAAGAGCTACGGTCCGCTCGCGCATTTCCTCGCCGAGCAGGCGTTCGGCCGGTATGACCTCGTGCTGCACTACGATCTCGGGCGCGGGCTGAGAGTCTACGCGGGAAGCGACGGCTCGCGGCTCGCGACGATGCGCGAGAAGGCCGCGACGCTCCCCCTGCTCGACGCGCTGCTGCAGCGCGCCGAGCGCGTGGATGCGGCAGTGCTCATGCAAGGGCTCGACGCGATCCTGCGCGCGAACATCATGGCCGGCGTCGAGAAGCGGCTCAAGATCGCCCTGCTGATCGATCAGGCGTCGTTCCTGTTTCCGAGCGGAGAGCCTGGCCGCCAGAGCTTCCCCGCCGCCGGCATGCTCGTCACCGCGCTGAACTGGGCCACGAGCCCACACTTCAAGGCGCTCGACATGAGCGTCGTGCTCATCGACGAGCGCCGCGGTGAAGTGAACGAGCGACTCGCCGGCAGCGCGCACGTGGTGGCCGTGGAGCTGCCGCTACCCGACGAGCGCGAGCGGAAGGCGTTCATCGAGTCGCCGGTGTGCGCGGGCATCGAGCCAGTGTCGGACTATGCCGTGCCGCAGCTCGCCACGCTCACGGCGGGGCTCGCGCTGACCAGCCTTCGCGGCCTCGTCCTTCCCGCGATCCACGGCGGCGAGCGGCTCACGCCCAAAGTGTTCACCGAGATCAAGAAGCGTCTCATCGAGCAGCAGTGTCAGGGACTGCTCGAGTTCCTCGAGCCCAAGTGGGGGCTCGACAGCGTCATCGGCTTCGAGGCGGCCAAGTCGCAGCTGCTCGACGACGCGCGCCTGCTCGCGCGCGGAGAGCTGGATTGCCTTCCGATGGGGTACCTGCTGTGCGGGCCGGTGGGCACGGGGAAGAGCTTCCTCGCCTACTGCACGGCGAAGGAAATCGGGATTCCCGTCGTCATCCTGAAGAACTTCAGAAGTAAGTACGTCGGCGAGAGTGAGTCGAATCTCGAACGTGTGTTCGCCGTGCTGCGTGCGATGGGGCCGATCATGATCATCGTCGACGAGGCCGACACGCTGCTCGGCGACCGCGACTCCGGAGGCGACAGCGGGACGAGCAGCCGCGTGTTCGGCATGTTCGCCACGCAGATGGGCGACACGCGCTATCGCGGCAAGCTGCTGTGGATGCTGCTCACCGCGCGGCCGGACCTGCTGCCGATCGACATCAAGCGTCAGGGGCGGGCGGAGGTGCACATCCCTCTGTTCTATTCCTCCGACCCGTCGGAGCTGAAGCAGATGTTCGTCGTGCTCGCGCGGAAGACGGGCACCACGCTCGCGCCCGAAGATGTGCCGGAGATCGAGGCGACGGGGAATCTCTCTGGGTCGGACATCGAGGGGATGGTCGTGCGCGCGTGGCGCGCGTCTCGGCTCGCCGGATCCAACCGGATCACCAAGGAAGCGCTCGAGGCGGTGGTGCGCGACTTCGTGCCGTCGGCCCAGTCGCTCGAGCGGGAGTTGCAGGAGCTCGCGGCGGTGATCGAATGTACCGACCGAAAGTTCCTGCCCGCGGCGCAGCGCGCCAAGTACGATTCCGACGGCGGACGCGCGCGCGCGCAGCAGCGGTTCGCCGAGGTGCAGGCGCTGCTGGGCGGGTAGGAAACGCGCGGCGTCAAACGCGCCGCGCTCGGCGCGCAGGCGGCCTCGATCGCGTGGGCGGCGCAGCCGGCAGACTTGTGGTTACCGACAGGTTCGTCCCGTGTTACCGCGGGATGGCGCTGCCGGATTGCGGACGTAGTATTAGCCAAGGCGAGACGCGGCACTGCGGCAACGACCCGAGCTTGGGTTCAGCTCACACGCCGACACGAAGTCAGCCGCATCTGCTGGGCCTCACGCGTGGGATGGTCGGCCGGGCCACCGAGCGAGGGCTGCGCAACATGCAAATACACGCGCGCAAGGTTCCCAAGCGGCACGATCGCAGCTCTTCCTGCGACGGTGGCGCGCCTTCGCCTACTCGCCGGCGCGCGCCGTTGGGGCACGCGCTCGAGCACGCCGCCGCAGACGGCTCGACGAGCGCGGGTGGAACGCAGTCTTCATCAGGGACGGACTGTGTCTCAGCAGCGCACGATTTCGGCCGACTGAGCATCTGGCCGCCAGCCAGTGGTCCCTTCGCACCCGCCGTCTCGACGCTGCTCACCGCGGCCTTTCGCACCCCGCTCGAGCGCATCGTCGTGCAGCGCGGAGCCGATACGGAGAACGATTCCTTCGGCGCCCTCGCGAGCACGCGCGGCCGCGAGATCTCCCTAACGTCGACGGTGCGCGAAGACCCCACCGATGCGGACTCCATGGGCGTACTCGCGCATGAAACGGCGCATGCGCTTGGGTCATCGGGCACCATCCGCAGCGTGCTCGATCGAGCCGGGGACCCTGGCGAGGTCACTGCAGGTCGCGCCGGAGACGCGATGCGAACGTGGGTGGCGGGCGGGGAGAACGGACCGCCACCGACGCTCGCGGCCGCGCATGGCGGTACGGCCCTCGTGCACCGGTTCGAGTCAGGGGAGCACATGAAGGCAGTCGACGGGGCCGTCGGCGCGCTGGAGGAGGAGGCGCAAGCATGCGGCGTCGTGCGTCCCGACGTCTCGGCCATGCTTGCCGCGCCAATCCCGCTCACAAATCGGGAGCTCGTCACGCCTGGGCAAATCACCGCCATGATGGGCGACATGTATGGCGACTTCCCGAGGACCGCGGGGGGATTCGGCGACTTCAATCCGCAGGGGGCGTTCGATCGCCTCACCAGCGCGCCAGCATCGGAGACGAGAGCGCTGGTCAGCTCGATCAACCGCGAAGCATCAGGGACCAAGATTCCCGCCTCGGGGTGGGAAGACCTGACGAAAGGTCGGCCGAGCGGGGACTTGGGATACCTCGATCTCGCCACTCGCAATAACAGCCACTTCAGCGGTCCATCGATGGTCGGCACGGACAACAACATGGGCACCTACGACGAGTTCCATTCGATGGCACTCGCCGCCGCACGGGCTGGGGAGCTAGACCGCGCGCGAGCCCTTGAGTCGAGCGCAATGCACTACCTGACTGACCGCCATGCGGCCGGCCACTCGTTCGAGAAGCGTGGCGTAATGAACGTCGCGCGTGACAACACTCTGTTTGGCGGATTCGATCTCATACAGAACGCCGTGGTGAAGTCGGTCCACGACAGTTATAACGATGAAGGCGTTCAAGTCCACGACGCGAACGGCAATTCGTGGCCCGCATTCGGAGACGGTTCCTGGGAGGTTGAGGGGAACCGGGAGAACAGAGCGAGGACAGCGCGGTCAGTCACGGCGTCCTGGGGTGAACTCGCTGACATTAATGCGTGCGAGATGCCGAACAGTAGCGCGGCACCTACGGCGTTCGCCGCACACGGGACCGTGCCCCAGTTTGATTCCGCGCTGCAGGTAGACGCCGAGGAGCGGGCTCGCGATGAGACGCTTGGCGGCGCGGCCTGGCACTCGGGGGCGAGTGCGCTGGACGTCGGCACCTACAAAGCCGGCCGATGGGCTAACGAGAACCTCGTCGACCCAGTGCTGAACCTGAAGGACAGCGTGCTGGGCTCCGGCGCTTGGCTCGATCGCGAGATTCGCAAACTCTACGGCGCCACTTTTTAGAAGTCGCGAGGAGTGGCGCGCGACGTACGCATCGCGCGCCCAGTATCGCCGCGGAATTGACGCGCGCGCCTGCGTCCGGAGACTGCGCCCCCATCCGCTCAGTGCGATGTATTGGTCTTCCAAATAGAGTCCTGGGGTATCGCGCACAATGGATATGGCCCAGCCGGGAACATCATCGGCACTCCGGAGCGTGTCATCACCAGCGAGAATACGGAGCGCTCCGCTGGGATTTGTGTCATCGAGTGACGCACCGAGTGCAGCTTGCAAAATGACTTGCTGAGGGCGCACGCCCCGTGGGTTCGTCGCACGGTACGCCCAACCGTCGCGACGCCGCATGAACGCAGGGGCTGATCTGCGCTCGCTGCGCTCCCGATGTCGAGAACGCGCTCGCAGCTCCGACTTCACGATGCGGGCACCCACCTTGGGGCGCGCACACCGAATGGAGAACACAATGCGCAAACTGATCGTGAACGAGTTCATGACCATCGACGGCGTCGTGCAGGGACCGAGCTCGCCGAGCGAGGACGCGTCCGGCGGATTCGGGAATGGCGGATGGCACGCGCCGCACGCCACCGACCCGGAATTCCAGCGGACGATGGTCGAGACCATCGCCGGTGCGAGTGCCTACCTGTTCGGGCGCGCCACGTACGAGATCTTCGCCGCGCACTGGCCCAACGCATCGCCCGGCGAGCAGGTGATCGCCGAGCCGCTGAACACGCGACCCAAGTACGTGGCATCGCGCACGCTCAGCGGGCCGCTCGCGTGGAGGGGCTCGACGCTGCTCGAGGGCAGCGTGGCAGCTGCGGTGACCACGCTGAAGCGGGGAGATGGCGGCGACATCCTCGTGATCGGCAGCCCAACGCTGGTGCAGACGCTGATCGAGCATCATCTCGTGGACGAGCTGCGGCTGATGATCGACCCTGTCGTCGTGGGAGGAGGCAAGCGACTCTTCCGCGACGACGGCGCGCTCCGCACGTTGCGGCTCGTGAGCAGCACGGCGACGGCGACGGGCGCCCTCATCACGACGTACGCACCAAAGGAGAAGACCTCGTGAAGTACCTCCTGATGATGCACGTGCCGAAGGGGCAAGCCGACTACGAGCACACCCAGTGGAAGCCGGAGGAGTGGAGCGCACACCTGGACTACTGGCACCGTCTGAACTCCGAGCTCGTCGCGTCCGGCGAGATGGTGGGTGTCGAGGCGCTCACCGCGCCCCGGCAGGCCAGGCTCGTGCGCGTTGGACCGGACGGCGTGACTGCGGTGACCGACGGTCCCTTCCCCGAATCGAAGGAGTTCCTGGCCGGCTACTGGGTGGTGGACGTCGACCGGCCGGAGCGCGCTTACGAGATCGCGGCCATTGCATCGGCGGCGCCCGGGCCAGGCGGCACCCCGTTGGTGATCCCCATCGAAGTGCGTCAGGTGATGCGATCGCCCCTCGCCGACATGTGACGACGGCACGCGCTGCCCGTGGGGCCAGCGTGTTCGATTGCTTGGGCGTAGTCTCATCCGTAAGCTACGTCGCCGCTCGATGAGCGCGGCCGTGCCGGCAGGCAGTACGCTTCGCGTGCACCGCGTGCTGGCCCCATTCGCTCCAGCCCTCAGCTCTTGGAGTCATGATGAAGTCGTTCACCGTTCGATCGCTCGCGACCCTCGCCGTGCTCGTGTCCGCGTCAGCGTGCGCGCAGGCTGCTTCCACTGGCTCATCATCGGCGAGCGCGTCGTCCGCCGGGAACGTCAGCCGCATTCGCACGCAGGGCGCGCCGCTCGGCGTCCAGCTCTGGACGTTCCGCGAGCAGGCGAAGACCGACCCTGCGGCCATGCTCGCCATGGTGCGCCGAATGGGTCTGACTCACGTGGAGACGGCTGGCAGCTACGGCATGACGCCTGAGAAGCTGGCCGAGGCGTTGAAGACCGCCGGCCTGCGCGCCACGTCGATGCACGTCGGCTACGAGGAGTTCAAGAAGAACCCGCAGACGGTGATCGCGAACGCCAAGGCGCTGGGCGCCACCTACGTCGGCATGGCGTGGTACCCGCATCAGGGCGCCTTCACGGAGGCCGATGCGCGCAAGGCGATCGTAGACTTCAACGCGTTCGGTCGCACGATGAAGGACGCCGGTCTGACCTTCTTCTATCACAACCACGGCTACGAGCCCGTGTCCTTCGGCAATGGCACATTGCTCGACCTGATCATCCGCGAGACCGATCCAAACCTCGTGAAGTTCGAGCTGGACGTCCTGTGGGCGTTCCTGCCGGGCGTCGATCCGGCGGCGCTCATCAAGAAGTACCCTGGCCGGGTGAAGCTCATGCACATCAAGGACATGAAGCCCGGCCTAGCGCGGGGATCGCTGTCCGGAGGGCTGCCGGCGGAGCAGCAGGCGGTCATCGGCCAAGGCCAGGTCAACTGGGCCGAGCTCCTGTCGGCCGCCGAGAAAGACGGTGTGGAGCTCTATTATCTCGAGGACGAGACGCCCGACCCGGTCAACAACGTGCCGCCGAGCCTCGCGCATCTGCAGGCGTTGAAGTACTGAGTCGACGAGCTCCGGGCGGGCGCGTTCTCGCGAGAGACAGCGCTCGGCCGGTATACCGTGCCCGTCCATGAATGATGCAGGCGTTGGTGGGAGTGCCTGCGCTCGCGCGCACGGTGCGCGGCCTGCTCAAGCGGGGATAGCGGCACGGCCCGGGCGACGTCAACCGATCCGGATGATGCCTCGACCGCCGCGCACCGCGCAGATCACACCGAGACGAGGCTCAGCATGCGCGACATCCGTGTGGCGACGGTCCAGTTCCAGCACGCGCCGGGCGACAAGTCGTACAATTTCGGACGCGTCCGCCACTTCGTCACCGAGGCCGCGCGGTCGAAGGTGGAGATCATCGCTTTCCCGGAGATGTGTCTCACAGGCTACTGGCACGTGCGCAACCTGTCGCGCGAGGCGTTCGAGGCACTGGCCGAGCCGGTGCCGGATGGTCCCTCCGCGCGAGACCTGCTCGCCCTCTCGCGCGAGCATGGGATCACGATCGGTGCAGGACTCATCGAGCGCGGTGACGACGGGCGGATCTTCAACAGCTACGTCGTGGCGATGCCGGACGGCAGGTGGGCGGTTCATCGGAAGCTGCACGTGTTCGAACATCCGAACATCTCCGCCGGCGACCGCTACACCGTGTTCGACACGCCGCACGGC
The DNA here is from genome assembly GCA_039920785.1 of Gemmatimonadaceae bacterium. GTDB lineage: Bacteria > Gemmatimonadota > Gemmatimonadetes > Gemmatimonadales > Gemmatimonadaceae > AG11. Next base: position 3,863 of record JBDSDB010000106.1, on the reverse strand, counting down.
TGCCGGGTGGGCGTGCTGATCTGCTACGACAACAACATCGTGGAGAACGCGCGTGCCACGGCGCTCCTGGGCGCCGAGATCCTCCTCGCGCCGCATCAGACGGGCGGTTGCAACTCGGTGAGCCCGCGCGGAATGAAGCCGGTGGATCCCGCCGTATGGGCGCGCCGGCTCGAGGACCCTGCCGCATGCGAGGCGGAGCTCTGCGGGCCGAAGGGGCGCGGCTGGCTGATGCGCTGGCTGCCGAGCCGCGCGCACGACAACGGGCTGTTTCTGCTGTTCAGCAACGGCGTGGGGCCGGACGACGACGAGATCCGCACAGGCAACGCGATGATCCTCGACCCGTATGGCGAGATCGTCGCCGAGACGCGCGTGTCCGGCGATGCGATGGTCGTCGCCGACCTGGACGCCTCGATCCTCCCGACCTCCTCGGGCCGTCGCTGGCTGCGCGCGCGCCGGCCAGAACTGTATGGATCGCTCACGCACGCCACAGGCAATGAGCAGGAGACGCGAACGGTGCGCTTCGGGGGGTGAGTCGCCTCACCGCTTCCGCACGCGCCGCCGGACGGCGGCTGGCGCGCGCAGAATCCGGTTCGTGACACGGGGCCGCGGCTCGTGACATCACTGGCGCGACCGAGGGCGAGACGGTCGTAGACTGGGCAGGTGCAGCGCGGATTGCACGCAGGGACGCAGAGCCGCAGCGAAGCGCTCACGGCGCTGCTCTCATCCCACGCCTCCATACGGCTCTCACTTTCTCGCCCCGACTCTCATGCGCTTCGCCGCTCACATCGCCCATGCCGCGCTCATCCTCTCCCTGCTCGCGGCGCCTGCCTCGGCCCAGAAACCCACCGCGGTCGATCTCGCGGCGCGCGCGCGCGCCGGCACACTGCGGACGACCGGCGGCACGGTCACTTCGCTCGAGGACGGGCGCTACCGCGGCGCGCGGGTCGAGGCGGCGAGCAACACTTCCGGGCCAGTGATGGTATGGCTCGACGACGTAAGCATCGGCGATGGTGTCATCGAGCTCGACATCCGCGGCAAGGACGAGTTTCAGAAGAGCTTTCCCGGCATCGCCTTCCGCTCCTCGACCGACAGCGTGACCGACGCCGTGTACCTGCGCCCGTTCAACTTCCGCGCGACCGATACGCTGCGGCATCAGCACGCCGTGCAGTATGTGTCGCTACCGGCTCACGACTGGGACCGGCTGCGGAAGGAGTATCCGGAAGTGTACGAGAACCCGGTCTCGCCGGAGCCCGACCCGAACGGATGGGTCCACGTGCGGCTGGTGCTCGCCGGGAAACGTATCAGCGTCTACGTCAGCGAGGGCACCGAACCGGACCTGGTCGTCGAGGCGTTGAACGAGCGGACGAGCGGCCGGTTGGGACTGTTCAATCCTGGCGATTTCGCCAACCTGCTGGTCACTCCCGCCGCGCGCCGATAGTATCGGCCCCATGGCGCTCGTCCCGCTCGCCGTCTGCACGCTCATTGGGCTGCTCTTCTCGGGGCAGCTCTATCTGATGCAGCCCGACGGCGGCTGGACGCGTGCGCTCGTCCTGTCGATGCCGCAGTGGGTGGTGTGGGGCCTTCTCTTCCCGCTCATCGCCCGCAGCGACCGCCGCCTCGGCGCCGCACTCGGCCCGCGCCAGCGCGTGCTCCTGCACCTGCCGCTCGCGATCGGCTGGACCATCGTGGCGCTCGGCGTCCGGTTCGCCATCCGGCCAATTCTGCACGGCAGCTTTCCCCCATCGCTGCTGCGGTTCATGGCCGAGCGCTTTCCGTGGGACGTGTTGATCTACGCGGCGATCGCCGCGGTCTCGGTCGTCGGTGACTACGCGGCACGGGCGCGGCGAGGCGAGCGCGAAGCCTCGGACCTCGCGCTCCGCGCCGCGCGGCTGGAAGCGGGGTTGGCCGAGGCGCGGCTTCACGCGCTCACCGGCCAGCTCCAGCCGCACTTCCTCTTCAACGCGTTGAACGCGATCAGCGCATTCACGGAGCACGATCCGCGCAAGGCGCGGCGGCTCATGTCGCAGCTCGGCGACCTGCTCCGCGCGTCGCTCGACCACGCCGCGCGCGCCGAGGTGACGCTGGCCCAGGAGCTTGCGTTCCTCGACTCGTATCTCGGCATCGAGCGCGCGCGATTCGAGGATCGCCTCACCGTCACCGTGCAGGCGGATGACGCCGCGCTCGGCGCGCTGATGCCGGCCTTCCTGCTTCAGCCGCTCGTGGAGAACGCCATCAAGCACGGCATCGTGCGGCGCGCGGCGCGCGGACGCGTCGAGGTGAGCGCGCGCATCGATGGCGACGCATTGTCGTTGCGCGTGCTCGACGACGGCGTGGGGCTGCCGGAAGGGTGGCGCATGGATCGCGAGGCAGGCGTGGGCCTGCGCAACGCGGCGGAGCGGCTCGAGCGGCTCCATCCCGGCGCGCACGTGTTCCACGTTGCGGACGCGGCGGGCGGCGGCGTGGTCGTGGACGTGCGCATCCCGTTCCGCGCCGCCCCGGTTGCGGACCTGACGGAGGCCCGACCCGACTCGCGAGAGCTGTCCGCCGCCGCGATGGCAACGGGTGCGTCGTCGTGAGCGCGCTCCGCGTGCTGATCGTCGACGACGAGAAGCCCGCTCGCCAGCGGCTGCGCGCGCTCCTCGGCCGCGAGGCCGAGATGGAGATCGTGGGCGAATGCGGAGATGGCGGCGAAGCGATCGACGCACTACGCGACGCCGTGGTCGCGCGCCGTCCGGTGAACGTCGTGTTCCTCGACGTGCAGATGCCGGAGATCGACGGATTCGGCGTCGTCGAGGCGCTCGCCGACGCGGTGGGCCTGCATCACTTGCCGTTCATCGTGTTCGTGACCGCATACGACCGGTACGCGCTCCGCGCGTTCGACGCGCACGCGGTGGACTATCTGCTGAAGCCGTACAGTGACGAGCGGTTCCAGCTCGCGCTCGGCCGCGCCGCCACGATCGCGCGCGCGGGCGACGTCGAGAGCATGATGCGACGGCTCGAGCGTCTGCTCGGCGAGGTGCGCCCGGGCCGCGACGTGGGCGACACCGGGGTGCCGCCGTCGCCGACCGGACCTCACCTGGATCGCATCGTGCTGCGCGACCGCGGCCGCGTGCGGCTTCTCTCCGTGACGGACGTCGCGTGGATCGCGGCGGACGGCGTGTACGTTCGGCTGCACACCGCGCAGCGCACCACACATCTGCATCGCGCGCTGCTCGGCGAGCTCGAGGCCGCGCTCGACCCGCGTCGGTTCGTGCGCATCCACCGCTCCACGATCGTGAACCTCGACTGGATCGAGGAGATGCAGCCGGAGTCGCACGGCGAGTACGCGGTGGTGCTCAAGGACCGCACGGTGCTGCGGCTCAGCCGATCGTACCGCGCCGCGGTGCAGGCACTGCTCGGGCAGCGGATCTAGCAGCGCGGCCCACTTTGATCACACCGGTACGGCTGCGCTACTGGTATTGGACGTAGCTGAGTTTGGGACGGAGCTGTACCAGCTCGGGTGGCGTGAGCAGCGCGTCGCCCTTCTTCGTGTCGTTGTGGTAGAACAGCTTGAACCCCGTGTACTGCACGGGGTGGTTCACGACGTAGTCGCGATACGAGTCGAACTTGAGCCACGGCGGGCCCCAGCCGTCCATGTGCATCACCACCTGCACGCGCGACGTCGGCCGGATATTCTCGGCGTCCGGCACCATCTTCTTCGTGAAGCGGTGCACGACGAGAATCTTGGGCGGGATCTTCTTGTCGGCCACCAGCTTGTCGAGTGTCTGGATGACGTAGTTCACGTCGGACGCCATCATCATCCCGATCTTGCTGCTCGGGCGCGCGCCCTCGCGCTCGTAGTGCATGTAGAACTCCGGGTCCAC